>CAJKSU010000334.1 GCA_905202605.1 uncultured Eubacteriales bacterium | reverse complement strand
AGCTGATGGGTAAACACTACGGCTTCGGTAAGGCTCAGGGGATTCTCATGGGGGCCTCCCCCAGAAGGACCTTCCTGATCGCCGCCCTCACCGGGGGGAGGCCCCATTTTGGACATGTCAAATTTGGTGTTCTTGAAAATCGCAGTGCCAACATAGTTGTGATAGCCGTTCAGTTCACCCTCAAAATGCTTGGGCCATGGATTATCAAAGGTCATGACATCCTTGAGCTGCTCCGGTAGCGGCTCCACGAACCAGTCAAAGGTGGAGCCGGTTTCATAGGCAAACTGCCGCACCAGTGCGGGATTGGCACGGTTCAGGCTCCGACGCTGCCAGTCCGCAATAATCTCCACGGGATCGGCCTCCGGCGCACCGCGTTTTTTCATGAATTCGGAGTTGATGGAGCCGTATTGTGCGCCGAATACCTGAAAATTTTTCTCCTGCTGCTGCTCCACCACCAGCACCTTGGCTCCGGCCTCGGCGGCGGCACGGGCGGCGGCGGTACCGGCATGACCTGCGCCTAGGATGACCACATCCGCAGAACAGGTTCTCACGATCTGCGCTTCGGATACAGGCTCCATGGGGATGGCCCACTGGGGAATCTCTTTCATATCTCACGCATCCTTTCGTCGTTTTCCTGATAGGTGTATCATAGCCCGCGGCGGGGGAGGAAGCAACTGACAATAAGTGAGGTTCGATATCAAAATAAGAAAACGATCCGCCGGATGGACTGTCCGGCGGATCGAAGCATCCGATTTGTTATATCTTTGCCAGAGAGACGTGGTTCTGAAGCCGGCGAACCAGAATGGCTGCCAGAATGATCTTAATGGCATCTGGGATCAGATAGGGGATGACACAGGCGCTGAGCACCGCTCCGGTGGTAATGGCACCCTTAGTCTGAATGTAGAGGATTTGAAACCATGCAGAGCCGAAAGCATAGCAGAGGATCAGCCCCACGATCATGGAGAGAATCAGAACCGGGAAGCTGCGCCCGAAGAACTTCGTAATCAGGCCAACAGCGATGGCGGAGAAAACAAAACCCAGCAGATAGCCGCCGGTAACGCCTGCCAGTCGCCCCAGTCCGCCCTGAAATCCGGCAAAGACCGGAAGCCCCACAGCACCCAGCAGCAGATACACCACAACACTCAGCGTGCCGCATTTCAGCCCCAGCAGTGCGGTGACGAAAAAGACAGCAAAGGTCTGGAGCGTAAATGGAACCTGAGCAGGGATGGAGATCCATGCACAGACGGTCATCAGCGCCGCACCCAGCGCAGTGGCGCACAGCTCTCGGACGGATAAAAACGTTTTTTGATTGGACATAGTATCCCTTCCTTTCACGGGGAAAAGCATAGCATGACAATGGAATAATGTCAACCGAACAGCGCACGAAGAAGGTTTACAATAGGGACTTTAATGGGAGAGAATCACCAAATATTAGCATGCGAATATTTTGGGCAATACCGCATAAATCGGCAAGAGAGTCTGACGAGAGATTTTTCGTCAGAAA
>CAJKSU010000333.1 GCA_905202605.1 uncultured Eubacteriales bacterium | reverse complement strand
TACTTATGATATTGGATGCAGTAACGGTTGGACGTGTAATACAGGAATATCGGGAAAAGAAGGGGCTTTCGCAGGAGGTCGTCAGTGGCTTTGCCGCCATTGGTCGGACGCATTTGAGCGCCATTGAACGGGGCGTGCGGAAGCCTACGCTGGAAACCTTTTTCCGGATTAGCGAGGCCATGGGGATACGCCCCAGCGAACTGATGGCGGCAATTGAAGAAAAGCTGACAGAGTAATAAAAACAGCCGCATCGGGGTTAATCCGATGCGGCTGCTGTATGATATCGTTGCTTATACCTTAAAGTTGACGGAAGTGGAACCCTCGTCGTCCTTCTGGAACTTATAGTCCTTACCGGGCAGCACAGCGTTCATGAGAATACCCACGATCGCGCCCACTGCCAGACCGGAGAGGCTGATGGTGAAGGATGCCACATGGAAAGAGATTGCGCCGGCAGAGGAATACTTGATGCCGATGGACAGCACCAGAATCAGCGCAGCAATCAGAACGTTGCGGCTCTTAGTGAAGTCTACCTGATTTTCCACCACGTTGCGAACGCCCACTGCGGAAATCATGCCGTACAGCACCAGACTGACACCGCCGATTGTAGCCGCGGGCATAGCACCGATGATGGCGGCAAACTTGGGGCAGAAGGAAAGAATCACGGCAAATACCGCAGCCAGACGAATAACGCGGGGATCGTAGACCTTGGACAGCGCCAGAACGCCGGTGTTTTCACCATAGGTGGTGTTGGCGGGGGCGCCAAACAGAGCAGCAATGGTAGTTGCGAGGCCGTCGCCGGTGAGGGTTCGGTGCAGGCCGGGATTGGATACAAAGTTTTTGCCAACAGTGGAGGAAATGGCGCAGATATCGCCGATATGCTCCACCATAGTAGCCAGAGCAATGGGCATAATGGTAATCACCGCAGTGACCAGCATACCGCCGTCAAAGCCATCGCCAAAGATGGAAATAGCAGTGTTTTCCCATTTGACAGGCAGACCAATCCACGCTGCCTGAGAGACATGCTCTACCAAGGTTGCACGAGTAGGTGCGTCAATAATCATGGAGAACACATAGCTGGCGACCACACCCAGAAGAATGGGAATAATTTTCAGCATTCCCTTGCCCCAGATATTGAAGATGATGACCACCAGAATTGCTACCAGCGCAACCAGCCAGTTGTTGCCGCAGTTATCAATGGCACTCTGAGACAGGGTCAGACCGATGGCAATGATAACAGGGCCGGTTACAATGGGGGGAAAATACCGCATGACCTTCTGTGCGCCGAAAACTTTGAACAGCAAGGCCAACAGAAGATACAGAAGTCCGGCGCAAGCGACACCAAAGCTGGAATACGTCAATGGAATCTCTGCGCCGGAGGCGGTAGCAAGGCCATAAGCCCCTAAAAATGCGAAGGAACTGCCCAGAAATGCGGGCACTTTTCTGCCGGTAATCAGGTGGAACAAAAGAGTACCCAGACCTGCAAACAGCAGCGTTGCGGAAATAGAAAGACCGGTGTTAGCGGGGACGAGAATCGTTTCGACAAAAATGGCGAACATATGCTAAA
>CAJKSU010000332.1 GCA_905202605.1 uncultured Eubacteriales bacterium | reverse complement strand
ACATTGGATTTGCCTGTACGGGATTTTCCCGTATAGGTTTTTCCTGTGTAGGTGATGGCGCTTTAGGTTGTTCCAGAATAGTGTATTCGATAGAGCCGAGCTGCCCGTTTGCGCCACGGACACGCGCACGGATCAGATAGCCGTGCGCCTCCAGCTCCCGGATGCCACCACTGATGCTGTCAATTCCATCCTTGCAGATACGGGCAAGACCCTTCATGGTGTAGTCCCAATTCTCCGGCAGAGACAACATGAGAGATAAAAGCCCTTTCGCTTTCAGCGACAGCGACATATCCCGCAGATGGTAGTTGGACATGACCGTGTAATCTCTGGTCTTTTCGATACGGAATACAGCCATCTTCGCACCTCCTTCCTCTGAAAATGAAAAGTGTTGATTTCGATGAAAAAAGCCTCCGGTTTGCCTCTCGGATGTGATCCATAGGAAAACATCCATGCCCGCCTGCTTGCGGCGGTCAGAGAGGAAAAAACAGAGGCTTTCGCACCCTAATCACAACACTTGAATTTAGGTATAGAAAAAGGGCGGCTGTCTTAAAAACAGTCGCCCGAAAAGGGGATATATACAAGTTATTTGCTACTCGTCCGCCTTGAAAACCGTTGATATTACTGGCTTTTTCAAAAAGTTCTGTATCACCACTCGCACCAAATTTTGCCGCTGTGATCTCGTTGAGAGGTCACAGCGGTGTTTTTTTTATTTCCGGACTGGCGCGGCAAAGCCTGTCCGTCTCTCATTCTGACATTAAGACCGTGGGGCGGTTCATGTCCATTCTGTAAGGAAGATTCAAAATCAAGCGGCGCAGAACCGACCAAAGCCACTTTTCTGCAATTATCTTAACGCCAGGGCTTGGCGGGGGTGCTGCGCCGGTCGTACATCCGGGCAAGGCCGCCCTCGCTGGTTTCTTTGTACTGGTGGCTCAGGTTCAGGCCGGTGTCGTACATAGCCCGGCAGACCATATCGTAGCTGATGTTCCGGCTGCCGCAGAGCAGATAGCTCAGGTTGCAGGCATTCATGGCCCGCATGGCAGCCACGGCGTTGCGCTCGATGCAGGGGATCTGCACCAGACCGCAAATGGGGTCGCAGGTGAGGCCCAGGCTATGCTCCATGGCGATCTCCGCCGCATATTCCACCTGGTCCAAGGTCAGGCCGTACAATTCTGCCAGGGCCGCCGCCGCCATGGCGCAGGCCGTGCCGATTTCCGCCTGACAGCCGCACTCGGCTCCGGAAATGGAGGCGTTGCGTTTGGTGACGCTGCCGATGATGCCCGCCGTGGCCAGCCCTTTGAGAATGACGGAATCGTCGGCGTGCTGGGTCTCCTGGAAATACTGCAGCACCGCCGGAAGTACGCCGCAGGCCCCACAGGTGGGGGCGGTGACGATGGTGCCGTTGTCGGCATTTTGTTCGGCCACGGCATAGGCATAGGCACTGATGATGCGGCACTCCCGCAGGGGAGCCGCTTCCCCGGACCGCTGCTGGTCCAGCAGGAACCGGGCCTTCCGCTGGACTCCCAGCCCGCCGGGCAGGATGCCGGTGGTGGAAAGACCGGCGTCAATGGAGGCCTTCATG
>CAJKSU010000331.1 GCA_905202605.1 uncultured Eubacteriales bacterium | reverse complement strand
CAGCGATGCATTTACAAAGATGAATACGCTCTTCCTGAGAAACAGCTGGGGAGACGGCCTGCCGCTGCTTCCCGCTACGGAAGAGCGGGTAAATTGGTTGCTTACCGGAACAGATTTACCGCGGGATACGGTTATCGGCAAGATTATGCCCAGCGGCAGGACGGCAACGGTGGAATCTCTTGCGGTTTGCCTCGCCATGACGGGCGGCAGGCCGGAATATATGCCGGTTGTAATCGCCGCGTGCAGGGCAATGATAGATCCGCGGTTCCGCCACCAGCTGATGCAGGCCACAACCTGTTCGGTCAATATAGCCGCCATTGTGAACGGTCCCATCAGCAGACAGATTCGTCTGAACGCGGGATATGGCTGCCTTGGCCCGAATCCGCGCTATCCTGCCGGAGGATGTATCGGGCGCGCCCTTCGGCTGATTCAGCAGAATATCGGCCAGGCGATCCCTGAATTTGGAACTATGTCCAATTTTGGAGGATCGGCGAAATGGGCCAATGTCGTCTTTGCGGAGGATGAAGGAGGACTTCCGGAAGGATGGGAGCCTCTGAGCGTGGAGCGTGGATTTTCAAAAGACAGCAATGTCATTACGATTCATGCGGTTGCGACTGCCACCAATATTACCTCCATCCACGCCTCCAATGAGGAGACGGTACATGAGACGCTGCTCTATTTTGCGCGCATTATGGGCAGCGATTACGGCAACATCTTTTTGAATTACTACGAACACAGCGCGCCAGGAATACTCATTATGCCGCGCGGTATCGCCCAGGGTATTGTTGATGCCGGATGGACGAAAGAAACAATGAAGAGATTCCTCTGGGAGAACTCTAAGTTCCCGTGGTCTGTTGTAACATCCGATTCAGATGTCTTCCGGCGTTCCAAGGACGTCATGAAGCAGTATGTCCCCGAAGGGGAGCCATGGCCGATTTCCATCAAACCGGAACAGCTGATGATTGTCGTTGCCGGCGGAAAACAGTCCGGCCACGGTTATTGGATGCGCATGGGGTGCTGCCCCACACAGCCGATCAGCATGGAGATAGAATTGCCCAGCAATTGGGATTCACTGCTTGAAAAGGCGGAAGAGGACCTGGGGCCACTGCCGGTGATCTGAATAAGCTCCTTCCAAAGGCGTGCTGAAAACTGAACCAAGACGGTTGAGAAAATCACTATGAGATGCTGGGAGCGTGAGAAGAATGAATACAGATTATGATGTCGTTGTGATCGGAGGCGGTTCGGCAGGGCTGGCAGCAGCCATCTATACCAGCCGCGCCCGGCTGAGCACCTTGATTCTGGAAAAGGAAAACATGGGCGGGGAGCTGATAAACCGGGAGTTGATTGAGAACTACCCCGGTTTCGGCGAGGGCGTCCAGGGGCCTGAGCTGGCGGCCGGCATGGCGGAACAGGCCATGAGCTTTGGGGCCGAATTCGAGTATGCCGAGGTTACGGGTATCGAAGTCAACGCAGACCACAAAGTGGTGCACTGCGACGGGAGAAGCATTACCTGCAGGGGGATTATTGTTGCCAGCGGCTCGCTGCCCAGAAAGCTGGGGGTGCCCGGTGAAGAGGAATTCGCACACCGGGGCGTCGTTTACTGGGCTACCTG
>CAJKSU010000330.1 GCA_905202605.1 uncultured Eubacteriales bacterium | reverse complement strand
CGCTAGGTCCCCCTTGAAGGGGCTACTGTCCCGACGTCAAACGGGGGGTCTAGGTGGTCTTCTAATGCCGCCCTGCGCCAGTCATTAAGCCCCCCTCCGGGTCAGCATAGCTGACCCACCTCCCCTTACAGGGGAGGCAAATGTTCCCCCTGAAAGGGGGGATGTCACGAAGTGACAAGGGGGTGCTGCCGGACGACAAATGCAGTTATATTTCCTTTCTGCACTCCGTATTTTCTACCGCATCCATCTTCTCCTCCGCCTGCTCCACTTCCTTCTCCGGCAGCCGGGCGGCATCGAGAATCTGCCGGAACAGCAGCCGGAAATCAGTGATGGTGGGGGTGAAGAAGCCCATGGCGTGAAGGCCGATGACGATCATGCATGCGATGGGACATAAAATCATTCCGGCGACTCCGCCCAGCTTCATGCCCACGTAGATGCTGATGAGGGACAGCAGAGGACTCAGCCCCGTCTGATTGCCCACCACCTTTGGCTCTGCCAGCTTCCGGAACAGAAACAGTACAAAGGCCAGCGCCAGTAGGAAAATTCCCTTCTGAAACCGCCCGATCAGCAGGCAGATTACGCCCCATGGCACCAGCAATGCACCGCTGCCGAAGAAGGGCATTACGTCGATGATGCCGCAGGCGATGGCAATGAGCAGAGAGTAGCTCTGCCCATAAATCAAAAGAGCAATGAAAATAATCAGCGCCACAATGCCGGAAAGAATCAGCTGCGCCCGGAGATAGCCGAACATGGCAGAACCGGCGGCCTCCTTCACGTGGCGCATATGGGGGCGGATGATGTCCGGGATCCAGCCGGAAAGCCGCCGCCGCAGACCGGGATAATCTGCGGTCATAAAGTATGCACCTACAATAAAGAACAGCAGCGAGATGACAAAGCTGGCAATGCCGGAGGCCAGATTGCTCACGCCCACCACCACCGTGGGCGCCCATGTGGAAATCTTGCCGGTGAGCCAGCTGAGGCCGTCCTGTACAAAGCCCAGAATGTATTCCTCGGTGTCCGTGGAGGTGAAGTGGACGTTGTTGCTGAGAAACTGGGAGACTTCGTTGAGCATATCCGTAATGCCCTCCCGAATGCTGGACCAGCTGCGGATCAGGTCGGCAACCTGCGAGACGAGATAGTACCCGGCGTAGACCAGAATCCCCGTCACCGCCACCAGCATCAGCATGACAAAGAGCATGGACCAGAAGTTCCAGCCGCCCACCCGCTTGGCGAATTTCTGCACCAGCGGCGCCAGCAGCGTGGCGGCGAGAAACGCCAGCAGAAACGGAAGAAACAGGCTGAGCAGCGGCGGCACGACCAGCCCCAGACACAGCAGTACCGCGATAATCAGCAGTAGCCGCAGGCAAATCCGCAGCACCAGCTTCCGGGTGGGAATACGGTTTGCGTTTTCCATAGAGGTCACCCCTTTCGTATGGTCATCTGTTATTCTACCATATTCGAGGAAAAAGGGAATAGTGATCTTTTTAATTTTTCTCTAAAAAGTGCAGAAAATGCAGTTGACAAATGGGGAAAACGGATGTATTATATACAAGCTGTCATGCGCGAGTGGTGAGACAAGACCGTGGCTCTCATCACCGACGGCCGCTTCTCCGGCGCAAGCCGCGGCG
>CAJKSU010000329.1 GCA_905202605.1 uncultured Eubacteriales bacterium | reverse complement strand
AAAATCAAGCTTCGGGGGCTGAATCGTCACCAAAGCTATGCCTATGTAGGCTATGCCATGCCGGAATCCATGCAGAAGCTGGATGCTGACCTCTTAAAAAATGAGCTGGGCTGCAATGCCGTGCGCACGTCACACTATCCCCAGTCCCATCATTTTCTCGATCGCTGCGATGAACTGGGGCTTCTGGTCTTCACGGAGATTCCCGGCTGGCAGCACATCGGAGACAGGAGCTGGCAGTCACAGGCGCTGGATAATACCCGTGAAATGGTACTGCAATACCGAAATCATCCCTCCATCTTTCTCTGGGGAGTGCGCATCAATGAATCACAGGACAACGATGCGCTCTATGAAAAGACAAATGCTCTGGCTCATCAACTGGATCCCTCCCGTCCCACCAGCGGAGTGCGCTTCCTGAAAAACAGCAGCTTTCTGGAGAATGTTTACGCCTTCAATGACTTCTCCTATGACGGGACCGGTAGCGGCTGCCTGAAAAAGTCTCAAGTCACCCCGGATATGGAGCGAGGCTATCTGATTTCAGAATATGGCGGGCATATGTATCCCACCAAGCCCTTTGACGATGAAGCCCACCGCACCGCCCATATGCTGCGCCATGCGCAGGTGCTCAACGCCTGCTATGGGGAAGATGACATTGCCGGCTGCTTTGGCTGGTGCATGTTTGACTACAACACTCATAAGGACTTTGGCAGCGGGGATCGGGTCTGCTATCACGGCGTTATGGATATGTTCCGGAACCGTAAGCTGGCGGGCTGGCTCTATGCCGCCCAGCAGGAGGAGTATCCCGTGCTGGAGCTTAGCTCCAATCTGGAAATCGGCGAGCATCCCGCCGGGCTTCTGGGAGATGTCTATGCCATCACCAACGCCGACGCCGTGCGGCTCTACCGCAATGATCGGCTGATCCGGGAATTCTCCGGCTCTCTCTGGGGGAACATGCCCCACGGTCCGATCCTTATTGATGATTTCATCGGGGATACTCTTTTAGAGGAAACCGAGCTAACCCCTGAAGCGGCAGCTGCCGTAAAATCCGTACTGCTTGCCGCAGGGCGCTATGGCATAGAGCATCTGCCGGAGGAAACGCTTTCCCTCTGTGAAACGCTCCAAACCGGCTTTGGCATCACCCCGGAGCAGCTTCAGGGCTACTATATGCAGACCCTCACCGGCTGGGGCGGCGCTGCCGCCGGATACCGGTTCGAGGCCGTAAAGGACGGTGCGGTTACCGCCGTAGTTACCTGCCGCCCCATGGAGGCCCTGCATCTGGAGGTTTCCGCCTCCCATCTGTCCCTCCACGAGGGGAACACCTACGATGTAGCCGAGGTTCGGATCACTGCCCGCAATGACTGGGGCAGGCTGATGCCCTATTATCAGGAGCCGGTACAGCTCACCGCCCAAGGCAGCATTGCGCTTATCGGCCCCAGCGTCATCAGCCTCAAGGGCGGTATGGGCGGCGTCTATGTCAAAACCACCGGCACCGCAGGGGAGGGGACGCTGAGCATCTCCTCCGGCAGTCTGCCTGAGATTACCCTGCATTTTCAGTGCAGCTGATTGGAAAATTCACAGCTTGAAGCACCCAAAGGGGCTGCCGCAGCATGCGGCAGTCCCTTTATCCTACCTTT
>CAJKSU010000328.1 GCA_905202605.1 uncultured Eubacteriales bacterium | reverse complement strand
ATAACAATCGCCCTTGTGGTTGAGAAATGCCTGCTCTCGTTCCTGCTGGTGGTCCATGCGCTCCTTGACCTGAGCATCAAAGGAGGGACTATCCTCCCATTCCTCACGGGTAACGGCAAAAATGCCATCGTGGGCGTCCAGGTCGGCAGTATCAAAGGCCATCGCGGGGTTTTCGCCCTGCTGGACCATGTAAACGGTTAGGTCCTGCGCCATCAGCTCGTAGGCCCGCTCTTTGGAAAGGGGTAGAAGGTCGCTGTCCAGATAGCCGCACTTTTCCAGATCGTCCTGGGTCAACGTCGGGTCCGGCATGGGGTATTCGTCCAGCGTCTGCTCCGGGGCATCCGGCAGCTGGGTGACTTCCGGCACAGCGGCCTGGGCCGCTGCCTGCATCTGCTGGACAACCGCCTCTTGCAAGGTCTCAATCATGGACAGCGGCGCATAGCGAATGGACTGGCCGCCCATGCCGTGCATCTCACAGATTTTCAGTGCAGCGGTGGGCAACGGCAATTCCGGCGCATCCAGCTGGCCGCCGTCCAGCTGCCTCATGTTGGCGGCGTCGTAGAGCGTGTAGTCCCAGCCGGTGTCGCAGGACTGAATGTGGAGGTACAGCCGTCCGTCCAATTCATAGAGCTTTTCTGTCTGCGCCTGGGCCTTGACCTGTTCAACTGTCATACTGCCATCTTGAAGGGCGTTGTGCAGCTTTACACACTCGTCATGAGTGCCGGTATAAAGTGTCTCTCCGGGGGTGAGGGACAAATCATCTGCAACGCTATATTCCTGGATATAGGTGCTGTCTGCCGGTGAAGTCCGCTCAAAATTGCTGTGGAGTTTATACACATGGCGGGCGGGGGACTGCATGGGAACTTCCGGCTCCGGCGCAACTTCCTGTTGGGGCACCGCCTGTTCCGGCTGGGCGGTAAGGTCAATGCCGCGCTCCTTACAGATTTCCTTGTAGTGCCGGTCAATATCGGAAATCAGTTCACCGGCGGTCTTATTGATAACCTCCAGGCTGGCCCGCAGCTCCTTCAGTTCCTTGCCTTGACTCCAACTGGCGATATAGCCGAAGCTGTTGTCGGCAGTCTGGATACCGTAATACTGGCAAACCGCATAGGAGATGCTCTCCGCCTGGACTTCCTCAGTATGCCGGTCCTTCGCTGCCTGGACCTCGGCAGAGTGATCTTCCTCCACCTCCAGCCGCCACTCGAACTGATTCTCGTCCACAAAGCGCCAGTCTGCATCGGCAGCGAACTGTTCAGCCTCTGCTTCGGTGGCAAAGCCCTGGGAAAAGTCCCGCTTGGTCCCGCCGTCGCTGACCATGACCACCTTCCAGGTGGGTTCGGGTTCCGCCCGTTTCGGGTCGTGCAGCTTGCTATGGGCGGTCTCATGAACGGCAGCGGAAACGGTCTGCACCTCGCTCATGCCTTCCCGGATGGCGATGCGCTGCTGATCGGAGGAAAAATAGCCGTCCATGTTTGCATCCATCGGCTCAAACTCGATGGGAACCGGGGCGGAGCGGCGCAGAGCCTCCATAAACACCTCATAATTCTGGACATTCCCGGAAAGCGAGGCCGCCAGTTCCGGCAGAGGCTTGCCGTCCGTCTGGCTGACGTCGAACACCTTCACCGGGCGGAACAGCGGGATCTCGATTTCCTTTTCCTCCATGATGACCTTGCCATCCTTATCCAGCATGGGGGCTTTGGTGTCCGGGTCCAGCTTCTGCTCCTCGATTTTCTTCTTATACGGTGTCGGGGCAATGA
>CAJKSU010000327.1 GCA_905202605.1 uncultured Eubacteriales bacterium | reverse complement strand
CGAAAAGCGCTGGAGAAATATTTGGAGACTGCCTATTCCATATAGGTGGTAAATTCCAAGGTTGTATGGTAAAATAAGATACAGCCTATCGAGCGCTTTTCGAGAAAGGAGGATCAAAACTTGTCCGAAAAGCGCCGGGATCAGAGAGGCCGTATTCTGAAAACAGGCGAGAGCCACCGGAAAGACGGTCTCTATATGTTTCGCTATACCGACACCCGAAAGCAGCGCAGATACATCTATGCCAGGTCACTGGAGGAGCTGCGCCGGAAGGAGGCCGAGATCCAGAGGGACCTGGCGGACGGGATCGACTATGCCGCCGGGGAGATGACAGTACTCGAACTTGTCACCCGGTATATGGATCTGAAGCGCACCCTGAAGGAAAACTCCTATCGCGCCTATGATACGGTCATCAACCGTATGCGGAAGGACCCCTTCAGCCAAAAGCAGATCCGGCAGATCAAGCCCTCCGACGCCAAGGCCTGGTTCGTCTCCCTCCACGACCGGGGGTACAAACAGAGCACCATCAGCACGGTGCAGTGCGTGGTCCGCCCCGCCTTTGAAATGGCTGTGGACGATGACATGATCCGCAAGAACCCGTTCAAATTCAAGCTCTCGGACGTGATCCCCAAGGATGCCTTTGTGCGGACGGCCCTCACCCGGGAGCAGCAGGACCTGTATCTCCAGTTTTTCCAGGAGTACGGCGGCGGGAGCTATTACGACGACATCGTGATCCTGCTGGGCACCGGGCTGCGGGTCAGCGAACTGTACGGCCTCACCAAGGCGGATCTGGATTTTACCCGCCGCTGTCTCTATGTGAGGCGCCAGCTGTGCCGAACAGCCAACCGGCCCTATTTCATCACCAGCCCCAAAACCAAGAGTGGGATCCGCACCATCCCCATGACGGACATGGTCTACATGGCCCTCAAGCGGGTGCTGAAGGATCGGACGCCGCCCAAGACAGAGATGGTGGTGGACGGGTGCAGCGGCTTCCTGTTCCTGGATAAGGACGGCAGGCCAAAGGTGGCCATGCATCTGGAGAACTACATGCGTCTTCTCCAGCGGAAACACCGGTGGGCCCTGGGGGAGGACTTTCCCGTGGTCACGCCCCATGTGCTGCGGCATACCTTCTGTACGAATCTGCAGCGGGCGGGCATCGACATCAAGAGTTTGCAGTACCTCATGGGACACTCCAGCGCCAGCGTCACCCTGGATGTCTACACCCACACGGACTACAACTCCGTCAAGCACGCCTTTGATCAGATCGCAGCCAACCTGTGACAGGATCAAAACCGGACATTTTCCATACACCGCTTCTTACACCATTTGCGTCGAGACTTATCCATATCTGTGTAGATTTACGGGAGATCCGAACTTCGGACGCGCACCTCAAAATCCCGCAAAATCCCTGCGGCAGAAGGGATACGGAGGCTTGTACACATCTGCGTGGGCAGCCTCAAAATCCCCGGGAAGGGCGGGCGGCATGTACTAAGAAGCGCGAAGGCGTGCGGAGCAGCGCGGATGGACCGGAGCGAGGGCACGAAACGGAAAAGCCGCAAAGCGGCCCCGTTCGGGGCCCGAGACGGAGGGAAGCCGCGCGTCGCGCAGCCGCCGCAGCGTGACATGGCAATGCAATACGATTTCCAAAGCTCCACGGCCCTGTGCCGCAGGGCTTTTTCTATGGGGGCTGGGGCTTGTCGGCCGGGCCGACCACCGGGGCCCCCAGGGAAACCGCGTGAAGCGGTTTCGCTGGGGAGAGGAGGAGCGGCGGAGTGAGCGAGCCCC
>CAJKSU010000326.1 GCA_905202605.1 uncultured Eubacteriales bacterium | reverse complement strand
TAAACATCCGCCCCGTCATCGCCGGTGATCCGCATAATACAGGTCGGCTCGCGGTACACCCCGTCATTGGCGAGCGCCGCATATCCGGCCGCCATCTCCAGAGGCGACACACCGTTGGTAAAGCCGCCCAGCGCCGTCGCCGGTACATAATCCGCCGCATCCAGCCTGGAAAAATGCATGTTCTCAAGATAGGACAGACCGGCCTGCGGTGTCAGTTCTTCATAGAGCTTCCACGCAATGGTATTGATTGACTTTTCGACTGCGGTGCGCACCGTCACATTTCCAAGGTAGGTACCGTTCGCATTTTTCGGTCCGTCTTCCACCGGTTCATCCACAACAATGCTCTCCGGCGTATAATTCCGCTCGAACGACGGCGTGTATACCGTGAGCGGCTTAATCGCACTTCCCGGCTGACGGTAGCTCTGGTAGGCGCGGTTTAACGTGTATCCGTCAAAATCCTGCTCCCTGCCGCCCACCATCGCGCGCACGTAGCCGTTATCGTTGTCAATGCAGACTGCCGCCCCCTGCAGATCATAAACACCCTCGTCATTTTTCTCCGTAAAACCGGATAAGGTATCGTCAACTGCCGCCTGCAGTTCCTCCTGAAGCTGCAGGTCAAAGGACGTATAAATCTGATAGCCCTCCGTGTACAGCTGCTTCTGGCACTCGCTGTAGGATTCGCTGTAAGCCTGCTCGTATGCCTCCCTCTCGTCCTCCGTTGCAAACTGATATCGGAACACAAACCCTTCCTGCTCCATCAGAGCACGGGTCGCACAGTAATAGGCGTACGTTTCCACGTAATTATTTTTTTCCATCGCCTCCGGCCGCTTTAAGGTAATGTTCTCCGCTACCGCCGCCGCATATGCCATCTGTGTAATCTTGCCGTCATCCCGCATTTTGCCCAGAATCCGGTCGCGCCGCTCGACTGCATGATCCATATGGGTAACCGGATCATACACGGTAGGATTATTGGGAACCGCACATAAAAATGCGATCTGCGAGAGATCCAGCTCCCCGACCTCACTGTCAAAATAGCCTCTGCCTGCCGCCCCGATTCCATAATAGCCGTTGCCATAGTAAATATTATTCAGATAGAATTCCAAGATCTGATCCTTGGTATATTTTTTCTCCAGATTCTGTGCGATAAAAATCTCTTCCACCTTGCGCTGCCAGGTTTTTTCCTGCGTCAGAAATACATTTCTGGCAAGCTGCATTGTGATCGTGCTTCCCCCCTGCGTGATCTTCCGGTTTTCAAGCAGTGATTTTGCCGCGCGCACAAGCGCTCTGAAATCCACGCCTCTGTGCTGGTAAAAACGCTGATCCTCCATACAGACCACCGCATCGATCACGGGCTGCGGTATCTCGTCGCGTTTTAGATAATAGGACGCTCCCTGGTCATTAAGCCTGGATATCACACTGCCGTCAGCCGCATACACAACGCTTGTGCGGTACCTCCGGAACGTCTCCTCCGTCGAATTCCGTACCAGACTGTCCGCTTCCTTGCGGATGCTGCTCACCTCTGAGGCATATCCGCCAAGGACATAGTAGCCCAGCCCGCCGAGCACCAGCAGGGAAAGGACAAACTGTACTTTGACAAATATCCAGAATCCCCGATATTTTTTCTTCTTTTTCTTTGCAGCCACCGTATTCCTCCCTGCCCTTTTCTCGCGTGTCACGCTGTGCCGTCCTGCCCCACTTTGCATACAACGTAAACGGTACTATAACTCTATCATATGATATGCGATTCCCAGTTCCTCCAACAGCTTCTGCTCCCGTCTCTGGCAGGTAAACAGGATCGTCTGCGTCCCGTTCGCCGCCAGCAGCCGCAGCGTCAG
>CAJKSU010000325.1 GCA_905202605.1 uncultured Eubacteriales bacterium | reverse complement strand
ACAAAGCATAGCGGCCTGACCAAAGGGGTGTCGCAGGGGTCAAAGGGGTGTCGGTCTGATTAGGGTGTCGGTTTCCTGAAATCGACGCTATTTTTATCTTCGGGAGGATTTTGTGATGCCTACAATTTCAAAGAAAGAATACGAAGAGTACAAGAGTCTGTGTTATGATAGAGACCACGGAAGGATTTTAACACCTGATGGACTTAGGCTGATATGCGAAGGGTTAAACCGTGACCCTGAAGCCATCGGGAAACACATGCTGGAAACTTTAGCGAAAATGAGGCAAGAGAGAAGATATGGTTTTTGATGGATAAGACCGAAAGGATCAAGGAACGAGTGGAAAATGCACCCCAATTTGATTCTGTGCGGGAACAGGAATCCGAGACTTCTACACGGTCCAATCCTGTTCGGGAAAACCCGTCCTTCCGCTCTCATACTTCAAATTCTATTCGGGAAAGACCCGCTTCTCCATCTGTTTCATCTACTGTAAATCTGCAATCCGCCCCCACCGATCATCACGAAGTTCCTCCTAAAGCCATCAAATCCGCAGATAAGTACAAGCACGCCGGTATCAAAGGAAATCCACATACGGTCAAGCAAGCTGGTCGGCGCGTGAAAACACCGGAGGCAGCAACAGCAAAGAAAACAGCTTTGACCAAGAACCAGCCTACCAAATCTGCTGCAAAGCAAGCTGCCAAAGCTACTAAGAAAGGAACCGCGAAGCTGGCCAAAGCCGTAGAAAAGGCCGTGGTATCCGCAGTCAAAAGCATCGGCGCTTTGCTGGGCGGCAGTGCGGGATTGGTGGCTGTGCTTCTGGTAGTGATCGTCCTTGCGGCTGGACTGCTCCTGTCTCCATTGGGAATCTTCTTCTCCGGGGATGCCGATGGAGATGTAACGCTCCAGCAGGTGATGTCCGAGCTCAACACGGCATTCGCTGACCGCATTACGGAGATTGAAAATGCCAATGCCCATGATGATCTCCGGCAGGATGGTCAGCGCCCCTTGTGGAAGGATATCCTCACGGTTTACGCCGTGAAAACCACCACCGATTCGGAGAACCCGCTGGATGCCGTCAGCATGGACGAAGAACACGCCGAGGTGCTGCGCTCAATTTTCTGGGACATGACGGTGATAGAGTTTACTACTGAAACCTACACGGAGGAAATAACTGTGGAGGTGCCCACTGAGGATAGTACAGACGAGGACGGCATGGTGGAGGAAACTCAGACCGTGGAACGAACCCGGCTGGTAATCTCCATCTCCGGAAAGACTGCCCAGCAGATGGCGGAGGAGTACGGCTTTGACGAAAAGCAGCTCGGATATGTCACCGAGCTGCTTTCTGAGGAATATTCGGATTTGTGGGCCAGCCTATCCGTGCCGGGTGTCGGCAGCGACGATATTGTGGCCGTGGCGCTGAGCCAGGTGGGAAACGTAGGCGGTCAGCCTTATTGGAGCTGGTATGGATTCAGCTCCCGCGTAGAGTGGTGTGCCTGTTTTGTGAGTTGGTGCGGCGAGCAATGCGGATACATTGAATCCGGCGTTATGCCCAAGCATTCCTACTGTCCCACCGGCGTGGAATGGTTCCGCTCCAGAGACCAGTGGCAGGATCGAAACAGCATTCCGGCTCCTGGCACGATAATTTACTTCGATTGGGGCGGCGATGGCATAGCTGACCATGTAGGGATTGTAGAGTCCTGTGACGGCAGTACCGTCTACACCATTGAAGGGAATGCCAATAATGCCTGCAAGCAGCTAAGTTACGCTGTGGGAGATCGGAGGATACTGGGATACGGGACACTTTCAAAATAAGGGTGCCGCAGGTGGGTTAGACCTGCGGCACC
>CAJKSU010000324.1 GCA_905202605.1 uncultured Eubacteriales bacterium | reverse complement strand
CTCTTTCAGCCACGGGATGATGATGGAAGTATCCAGACCGCCGGAATATGCCAGCACGACCTTTTTGACCTCGGACATAAAAACCACCTTCGTTCAAACCAACTTTAATACTTTCAAAATTCCCTCTTGCAATTTCAAATTGCAGTGCTATTATACGAGCAGAAAGAGAATGTGTAAAAAGTATCCTGCGCATGATTGCCATGTGATTCTGGTATGAAAGAAAGGGCGCCTACTCCTGTATGTGGATTGGGAATAAAAGCGCGCTGGCCCTCTTCTTCATATCGAAATAAGATACCCTCGATACAAAAGCAATATTTTACACAGCATCCTCCGAAACATATAATGAGGTGCGGAAGTTCAGAGAAAGAAGGTTTGCTTCATGGCAACAATATTTCCGAGAGAAGAAAAGGCGGAAGCACTGTTCGGGGAGATTTTGAAAAACCCAGAAGCCTGCCACCGCCTGATGGACACTTTCAACGATTCGCTGGACATGGCCGATGTTCTGGACGCACCGGAGATCAGTGCGCAGCAGTTTACGACTGCACTGTTCAATGCTTATGCAAACAAGGATCTGTCGGCCTTCCTGATGGCGATCTGCCAGCACAGCATGTTTGATCTGCTGCGCAACGCAGCCCTGATCCCCTTCAAGTTCAACGCAGATGGTGAGCCGAACCCCGTCATCCTGACCGATGATGCTGGTGTTCTGCTGCCGGGCAACAAGTTTGCCGTCAGCACCAGGGAATACGACCGGTTCGTCCGGGTGTTCAAAAAGCAGGCAAAAGTCAAAATGTACCTTGCCACCGGCTATTGCAAGTATCACGGCTATGATGAGGATTCCATGGATGTGGTGGAGTACCACTACAACCAGCACCTTGGTGTGCTCCTGATCTACGAGTTGCCGGATACTGTCAAGCAGAAAGTGACCGAGGCCGAAGCATACTCCACCGTCTGGGACATCCAGATGAAGTTGCAGCATGCGCTGCCGCGCTCGGTGGTCTACTACGGGCAGGATTCGCTGGAGGAGGGCGACACCCGCTACGATGAGCTTGGCGTATTCCTGCCGCTGGAGCACTTTGCTGATCGGCTGGAACGCCACATTGACACTGCCACCCAAATCGTTTACGGGGAAGCATGATTCCACCCCGTAAACGGGTTTTCCTTTCATAAATACACCAAAAGCAAAACGCAGGGAGCCGGAAACGGTTCCCTGCGTTTTGCTTGAAAAAGGAAAGATAGGGAGATAAACACGCACATCAGGTGCAATACCGGAATGTACGGTCTGTGATGATACGGGCGAAGATCAGCCCCAGCGGCAGCGCTACGATGATGAGGATGGCGTCCGCGAACCATGTGGCGGAATCTGTCAGGGACATAATGCCCAAATTGTAGATGGCACGGTAGAAGTACAGTCCCGGAACCATGATGACGATGGACGGGACGGTAACAGAGATGCGCGGGTATCCGGCTGCATTTTTCAAGCAGGTGGCCAGCAGACCGGACAGCAGCGCCCCCAGAAAGGCTGCAACGGCCGGCGGGAAGCCCGCCAGACTGACCAGTTCCAGCCGGAAGGTGTTCGTCACCGCACCGATCAAAGCCGCACAGACGGCCAGATTCCGCGGGCTGTTAAACATCAGCGAGAAACCGAATACCCCACCGAAACTTGCCAGCAGCCGCAGCACGATCTCCTCCGGGATCGTCAGCGACAGCGGCGGGAACTGCACCGGCTGCAGATGCAGCAGCATGGCCATGATCCACGCCGTCAGTGTCGCCACCAGAATGATGAGGATGGCGTAGGCCAGACGTTCCAGCCCGGAGCGCATATCCAGCTTGGCAAGGTCGATG
>CAJKSU010000323.1 GCA_905202605.1 uncultured Eubacteriales bacterium | reverse complement strand
CTTCAACATGGGGATTGCCGAGGCCAATATGACAGTTGTGGCTGCCGGACTGGCCGCCTGCGGAAAGAAACCCTTTACCAACACCTTTGCCATGTTTGCCGCTGGGCGGGCGTTTGAGCAGGTGCGCAATTCCATCGCCTATCCCCGCCTTAATGTGAAGGTGGTGGGCTCCCATGGGGGGGTATCCGTAGGCGAGGACGGCGCCACCCACCAGTGCTGTGAGGACTACGCGGTGATGCGGGTTATTCCCAATATGCTGGTGGTATCCCCCTGTGACGGCCCTGAGATGCGCCATGCCGTAAAGGCCCTGCTGGACTATGACGGCCCCGCCTATATGCGGCTGGGCCGCCTGGCGGTGGAGAGCGTCACCGGCTCTATTCCCGGCTATACCTTCGAACTGGGCAAGGGGATTACGCTGCGGGACGGAGGAGACGTGACCATTGTGGCCGTGGGCATGATGGTTCAGATGGCGCTGAAGGCGGCAGAAATTTTGGCCGCTGAGGGTATCTGCGCACGGGTGATTGACATGCACACCATTAAGCCGCTGGACGGGGAGCTGCTGAAAAAAGCCGCCGAAGAGACCGGCGCAGTGGTCACCACTGAGGAGCACAATGTGATTGGAGGACTGGGGGCCGCTGTGGCCGAGTATTTGTCGGAGCACTGTCCTGTGCCGGTTATCCGCCATGGGGTGGAGGACGTCTTTGGACGTTCCGGCAAGGCCCAGCAGGTACTGGAGTATTTCGGACTGACTCCCGAGGGAATTGCCGCCAAGGCGCGCGAGGCCTTGAAGCGCAAGGGCTGAGATGGAAGAGATAAAGCTGATTGCGCTGGATTTGGATGGGACGCTTTTGGACGATGACCACGCTACAATTCCTGAGCGCAACATCCGCGCCCTGCGGGCAGCTGCAGCGCAGGGCGCGGCGGTATCCATTGCCAGCGGCCGGGCTTGGGCGCTTCTCACTGACGTGGCCGCCCAGTTGGGCGTGATTCGCTACGCGGTCTGCTCCAACGGCGCGGCGGTACTGGATGCGGAGCGAGGGGAGTGGCTGGTTCGGAAAGGACTGCCGCACGCCCAGGCCAACGCCATTTTTGAGGTTCTGCGCCAGCGGAGGCTGCCATTCGAAGTCTACTGCAGCGGAAAGAATCTGGTTGAGCGCCGTTTGCTGGAGATTGTCCGGGCTGCAGCAGTGACGCCGGAATTCCTGGCTACGTTTGAGCGGCACACCGATGTGGTGGACAGCCTGGATGATGCCACGGCGGATCTGACGGTTGAGAAAGTTCATGTCTTTGACGTGCCTGACGGCGACCGGCCGTCGGTGCTGGCCGAGGTAGGAGAAACCGGCCCGCTGACGGTAGCCTGTTCTTTCCGGCGCAACCTGGAATTGGCCGCAGAGGGCGTTACCAAATGCGCAGCGCTGAGAGCCTTATGCGCAAGGCTTGGAATAGAGGCGGGGCAGGTGATGGCCTTTGGAGATGCGGGCAACGATTTGGAGATGCTCTCTTGGGCCGGATGGTCTTTTGCCATGGCCAACGCCACGCCGGAGGCAAAAGCGGCGGCCCGTTTCCAGGCGCTGTCCAATACTGAAGGAGGCGTGGGGGCGGCGGTAGAACAATTTCTTCTTCGGAAGTGATGAAAAAACTCTTGCCACAGTTTGGAACCCATGCTATAATGCTTACCGGCGTATTAGATGCGCCGGATTTGCCGGTGTGATGGAATGGCAGACGTGACGGACTCAAAATCCGTTGGTGGCAACACCGTGTGGGTTCAAGTCCCACCACCGGCACCATTATCAGAGCCGTCGTATTTGACGGCTCTGATTTCTTTTTCTCTGATTTACTCGCTTATACTCGC
>CAJKSU010000322.1 GCA_905202605.1 uncultured Eubacteriales bacterium | reverse complement strand
GTATTTTCAAAGACCTGCTGCCTGCCCTGGGCATGGTGGAGCGTTCCGAGCAGATCAAGCTCAGCCACCGAATGCTGGATACCATGCTGAACGGCGGCATCGCCCTGTGCGACGCCGGTACCGGCATCGGCAAGACCTACGCTTATCTGGCAGCTGCCGCAGCGGCCAGCCGGTTCGGCGCTGGTTTATCGCACCGGCCCATCATTATTTCCACTTCCAGCATCGCACTGCAGAACGCCGTGCAGACAGAATACCTTCCGCTGCTGTCCTGCACCCTGCTGGCAGACGGACAGATTGACCGCCCACTGCTCTCTGTGATCCGCAAAGGCAAAGGCCATTATGTTTGCGACGAACGCCTGCAAAGGCGACTTCGTCAGGTGAACTTTCAAAAGAAAGATCCGGCAGCCGCCGACGCCCTTCGCGCGCTGAAAGGAACGCTGGACATGGACAATGCCCCCCACCTCAGCGGTTATGACCGGGAACGTGTCTGTGTTCCGCAGTTCTGCGACTGCGATCATCAGGACTGCCGGTACAAGCGCTTTCTGAAACACTGCGACGCGAATCGATATGTGTTCCAGATCTGTAACCATAATCTTTTGCTGGCGGACGCCATCCACCGCAGTCAGGGCAAACGACCCATTTTCCCAGAGCATAGCGTCATCATCGTAGATGAGGCCCATAAACTGCCGGAAGCGGCACGGGAGATGTTCGGCATGACGCTGACTGCCGGTGACATCCAAAGCATGATCCACCAGCTCCACGCGGAACGGTATCTGCTGGCAGCAGATGTGCTGGCAGGCACGATGGGGCCGCTGCTCCGCAAGCTCACGCAGCCCAGAGAGGAAACCGAACCCCTGGATGCGTACCTTCGCTTACTGACGATCCCCAGCCGCTCTCTTCTTGTTATTGAGAAGCAGGTCGGCAGGCTGCTGTCGGCGCAGGGGCGCAGGCAGCTGGAAAAGCTGCGCGGCACAGTGTCTCTCTTTAGCAGTCCGAGAACGAATATGATCCTCTACACAGCGGATGACGGCGATGGTGGAACCATGTTGTGCGCCACCGTTTCAGATTTGACGGAACAGATGCGCCAAGTCCTGTGGAGGCCGGAACACGCTTTTGTGCTGGCCTCTGGGACTTTGGCTGTAGGGGATGACTTTCACCGTTTTCGTTCGCAGACTGGACTGATGGACGGGCGGCGCGTAACGGAGTCGGTTTCTCTTTCTCCCTTTGACTATAAGCGGAATTGCCTGCTGTACTTGCCGCAGCTTCCACCGAGCCAAAGTTCGGAAGCATACTATGATGGATTGACAGATGAAATTGCGGAACTCATCCGTGCGGCCTGGGGCCATGCGCTGGTGCTGTTCACCTCCTACGCCGCCATGTCAGCGGTAAAGGATAGGCTACGGGAGCGGGAACTCAGCTTCCCGTTATTTACCCTGGGCAGAAACGCCATGCACATGACAGAGCTGTTTCGGCAAACACCGGGGGCTGTGCTGTTGGCCACAGGCGCGGCATGGGAAGGCTTTGATTTCCCCGGCGACTGTGTATCCCTGCTGGTGATCCCACGCCTGCCCTTCGCCTATCCGGACGCGCCGAAGGAAAAAGAGCGGGAGGAATATGCTTCCCTTCGCCAATTTATTCAGAATGTGGCCGTTCCGGAAATGCAGATCAAATTGCGACAGGGCTTTGGCAGAGCCATCCGAACGGAGTCCGATACCTGCGTCATTGCCATTCTGGATGAGCGCGCAGGCCGTGGACGCAGATACAACAAAGCCATGCTGGATGCCCTGCCGGAAATGCGTATCACAGGCAGTCCGAGAGCTGTAACAAAGTTCCTGCGGGAGCGAAAGCCGGAAAGCTATTTTGAGGTGTGCGCATGATCGACGCCAAGAAGGAATTGCA
>CAJKSU010000321.1 GCA_905202605.1 uncultured Eubacteriales bacterium | reverse complement strand
TGGGCAAACACGGTGTCGCCCAGCCGAAGGATCCCCTCGGTGACCTTGCCATAGTCGACGCACTTGCCGCCCTCGTTCTTCTGCACGTCGGCGGTCATGCCATCCTCGCCGCCCATGATGTAGCTTCTTGCATACACATGGTCATGGCCCTGAAGCACCACGTCAATGCCCAGCTGCTTGAAGATGGGGCTGAGTCCGGTACGGAGCTGCACAATGTCGCCCTCGGTCACATGGCTTGCCACAGAGTAGATGGACTTATGGAAGGAAACCACGTTCCAGTTGGCATTGGGGTTCTTTTTCAGCGTATCCTCCAGAAATGCCTTATGATCCGCAATGGAGAGGTTGGAGGTGTTGAGCACCATGAACTGCACGCCGCCATAGGTGAAGCTGTAATCGCCGTCTCCCTCCCGGTTCTGACCGTAGGAGGTCACGCCGGGCATCTGAAAATGCTCGGTATACAGGGTGGAGTTGTTGCCGTTATCGTGGTTGCCTACCAGCGTTGCAAGTGCAATAGACTGGAGGTTTTCATTGTTGAAGAAGCCGCTGTACTCCGATTCCACCTTGCTGAGGTTGGAGCCGTCCTGCGCATAATACTCATTGATCTGGTCACCCAGAGAGAACAGGAAGCTGTAATCGGTGCCGTCGGACAGCACCTCGTTTACGGTCTTTGTCCAGCCCTCAACATTGGCGCTGAGATTGTTGGCATACAGCTGTGGGTCGCCCACTGCCGCAAAGGTAAAGCTTTCGCCGCCAAAGGCAGGTGTCTTGTAGCTGTACTCCTTGGAGGTCTTGCCCCCAGCGGTGATGGTGTAGGTATACTGGGTGGAAGGCTTCAGACCGCTGAGATCTACGTGGTTGACGTAATATCCGGTCTTGGAAGCCTGCTTTACGGCTGCGGTATAATCCGTGCCGTTCCAGTGCAGTACCGCCGCCCCCGGATCGGTGTCATACCATGTAATGCCCAGACAATCCTCTGTTTCGCCGATGTTGACCGTCAGGCTGTCCACCTCCAGCTCATTGGAGACAGGCTCGGTGGAAAGGCTCAGTTCCTTTACCGCCAGATAGATATCCGAGCTGGAGGAACGTCCCTGATGCAGCTCCACTGCCAGAATGTTGTCGCCGTTTACCAGCATGGAGGTGTCACTGACCGAAATCTCTCCCAGCTTGGGAGCACCGGCATTGGAGCCGCCATAGGAGAGGTTGGAGGCATAGCCGCCGTTCGGCTCATCAAATGCCGCCACCTTTACGCCGTTGATATAGACAATCGCCGCATCGTCATAGTAAAGCTCACCGAGCAGCTTGGTCACGGCACTGGCATTCTCCACCTGAAAGGTGGTGCGGAAGAAAAACGCCGGGATATCATCGCCGGAAACACCATTGATATACTGGCTCAGCAGCACTGAGGGGGTAAAGTCCACATCGGTATAGCCTGCGCCAAGATTGGCAATGGCGCCGTTTTTTGCGCCGAAGGTTCCGGCTGCAGTCTTCCAGCTGCTGTCATCATAACCCGCCTTAGCCCAGCTCAGTCGGTCATAGCCCTCCGCCGCCGAATCTCCCGCGGGATCCGTATTATTGTCCAAATACCGCCACTGGGTCGTTTCGTCTACTGCCGCACCCCCTGCTGCCAATGTGGTAATGCCGCTCGGCTCCGCCGGGGTGGTCTCTGCCGCCGCTACGGGACAGGCCGCCATGGATATGCAGGCAGACACTGCCAGAAGCCACGCCAGAAGCTTTTTCATTCTATTCAAACTGGTCATCCTTTCATCTTCTTATGGTCACAATTGGATTTTGGAACACCATTATGATAAAGGACACCCCGTAAAATGCGCTATTCATCTCCTGTAAAATCTCTGAGAAAAGCAGCAAAATAATTTTACAATGGAAAATAGGGGCTGTGGGTGTTCCCAC
>CAJKSU010000320.1 GCA_905202605.1 uncultured Eubacteriales bacterium | reverse complement strand
GGTTTCAAACACCTTGCGGTGGTAAGCGTTGAGCTGCGCACGCTCCTTAGCACTCAGCTCCTCGGGGACAATGGCATCCCGCTCAAAGGGGCAGAGGGTCAAGGTATCAAAGCCCAGGAATGTACCGTAATCGGTGACCTGGCGCTCCACGCAGAGCTCCAGATTCTCCAGTCGGATACCGTACTTTCCTTCCAGATAGATGCCCGGTTCGTCAGAGGTGATCATGCCCGGCTCCATGGGCGCATCCTTGGCCGCCCCGTTTACCAGCCGATAGCGGATATTCTGCGGTCCCTCATGGACATTGAGCAGATATCCAACGCCGTGGCCGGTTCCGTGGTTATAGTCGAGCCCCTCCTCCCAGAAGGGCGCACGCGCCAGCAGATCCAGATTCAAGCCGCCGCAGCCCTGCTTGAACACCGCGCCGGCCAGCGCTAGATTGCCCCGCAGTACCATGGTATAGTGATGGCGCATCTCCGGGGTCAGCGGCCCAAGCACAAAGGTACGGGTCACATCGGTACTGCCCTCCAGATAATGTCCGCCGGTGTCAGACAGCAGGAAGCCATGGGGCTCCAGTGCCGCATCAGACTCCAACGTGGCAGAGTAATGAATGATCGCGCCGTGGGCGTCAAAGCCCATGATCGGATCAAAGCTGGGGCCAAGGTAATGCTCCATCTGTCCCCGAAGCTGCTCTAGCTTTTCGGCTGCGGAAATTTCGGTGATCTCAGTCTTTCCCACGTTTTCATGGAGCCACTTCATAAAGCGGGTCAGCGCCACACCGTCCTTGATGTGCGCCAGCCGCTCGTTTTCGCACTCCACTGCGTTTTTGACCGACTTGGGAGCTACTGTGGGATTGGTATGCTCGATCAGCGTAACGGACGCGGGGATGCCCTTGAGAATCGCGTAGTTGAGCTTACTGGGATCCACCAGAACGTGGCTGTTCGCAGGGAACAGCCGGATATCATGATAGAGCTGGAGATAGGGGCGCAGGGTCACACCGTCCGCTTCCAGTTCGGCCCGAAGCTCTGGGCTGAACTTCTGCTCATCGGCATACAGCACCAGAGCATCCTCTGAAAGAATCAGGTCACCCAGTACCACCGGGCAGCAGGCCACATCATCGCCGCGAATGTTGAGCAGCCAGCAAAGGTCGTCCAGAGACGTGAGTATAAATGTATCCGCACCCAGCGCAGCAACGTTCTTCCGCAGAGCGGAAAGCTTTTTACTGCGGCTTTCTCCGGCATACTCCAGTCCAAGCTCCCACGCAGGAGCCTGAGACATAGGCGGACGATCCTTCCAGATCTCGCCCACCAGATCCAAATCAAACCGGAGCGAAGCCCCGGCGGCCTTTGCAGTCTCCGCCATGGAAAGCCCGGTTCCGGCGGTCATGGAGCGTCCGTCAAAGCCCAGGGTCATGCCGGATTTCAGATGCTCCTTCAGCCAACCCAGCACCGTGGGAACGCCCGGTTCGCCCATTTTGCACAGGTCAATTCCGGAGCCGCTGAGCTGCTGTGCGCCCTGTAAAAAGTAGCGCCCGTCCGTCCAGAGTCCAGCCCAATCCTTTGTCACCACCAGCGTACCGGCAGAACCGGTAAAGCCGGACACATAGGCACGGCAGCGGAAATAATCCCCCACATATTCAGAGCCATGGAAGTCATCTGTGGGGATCACGTAAATATCTACACCGGCAGCTTCCATGGCTTTCCGCAGTGCAGTCAGTTCTTTTCGCATATCATCAGCCTCTTTCTGTATGAAACTTTAGCTCTAGTATAATCCGAAACCAGCAAGAACGCAAGTCTCCGTAAAAAACAGCGGGAAATTACAAAAAACTGTTGACAAATCAGCTGTTTATGTTATAATAAGCAAGCTGTTTGCTGCTATAGCTCAGTCGGTAGAGCGCATCCTTGGTAAGGATGAGGTCGCCAGT
>CAJKSU010000319.1 GCA_905202605.1 uncultured Eubacteriales bacterium | reverse complement strand
GCACCGATACGTCAAGGCGAAGGCGTCAGCCGCACAATCAGCGGAGATTCCAAAGGACAAAGGGTCCTTTGGCACGCCTTTCTTCCATATCTTTCGTCGTGATACGAAAGATATGGCCCCCGGAGGGCATTGTTCTTTGTGGAGCGGGGAAGTGGTTCCGGAGTAGTTACCGGGCTTGTACAGGCCGAACCTGCTGTGAAAGGGAAGCGGATTGCCGTACCCCAAGGGTATTTCCTCTGGGTACGCCAGTGTGAGCACTGGCTCACACTGACCGGTGGAATATTGCGGCTGCAACCCGTAGGGCGATTTCACTCAGCCCTTTGGGCTGAATTTCACTTGCTCGCGCCGCGAAGCAAGTACCCTTGGGGTGCAGAGCAAATTTCACCCCCGAAGGGGATTTCGCCGTAGGAAGCACCTGCCGTTTCCCTCATTATACCAGAAGCCGGAAAAAAAGAAAAGGGGCGTGTCCGAAAAAATGGACACACCCCAATTTTGTTTACAGCAGCACCGCCGCTGCGGCAGCTCCCAGCGCCAGCACCACGCCGCCGAGGATCCAAACCAGTCTCGGCACCCGCCGCCGCTGGACGTTTTCCCGGATGTAATCATCCGCCGCCCGGCAGGCCTCCCGGAGCACCCGATCCGAGCCGGGCGCGCCCACCACATCCTCCCGGAGCAGGAAGATCGCCTGATCGAAGAACCTTGCATCCGGACAGCGCACCACCACCACCTGACGGCTTACACCTTTTACCATAAATAACACCTCCAGAACCAGTATCGCCCGGTTTTGGAGGTGTTAAACATTGGGCAACACCGCACAATTGCGTCTGCGGGCTTTGGCGGTTCTTTTCTTCCACAAATTCGCTGCGAAAAGTTTGAAATACACAAAGTATTCCTGCATTTTCGCAACAAATTTGTGATGCAAAATTCCTCGCCAAATCTCCTTGCCGAATGATGCGGTATTGCCCTTATCGCATCAGCAATTCGGGATGCAGCGTGATATCCTCCCGCTGTACCCGGCTCCAGCCGAATTCGGCTGCCAGCTCCTTGGGGGAGATCTTCTCCCATTTGGGCAGCAGTCCGCAGAGCCAGCCCAGCAGCCCAATGATCTCCTCCGGGGCAAAGTGCTGCCGGAGATAGCCGAAGTCCAGATCCCGATCCCGCTTGCTCAGCCGCCGCCCGTCCGGAGCCAAAAGCATGGGGACGTGGTAAAATACCGGCGGCGTCAGCCCCAATTGCTCATATAAATACAGCTGCACCGGGGTGGAGGACAACAGATCCCGCCCACGCACCACCTCGGTGACCCCCTCGGCGCCGTCGTCCACTACCACCGCCAGCTGATAGGCGGCGACCCCGTCGGCACGGCGAAGGATGATGTCCCCGTATTCCCGCTGGAGACACATGGAAACATCCCCCTGCAATCCGTCGTGGAAGGAAATGTTCCGGTTCGGCAGCTCAATCCGCAGGGAGGGCTGTTTGGTCATGGCACGTTTCTGGGCGTCCGTGAGGTTCCGGCAGGTTCCTCCATAGATCACCCGGCCGTCGGAGGCGTGGGGTGCGGAGGCTGCATGTAGCTGATCTCTGGAGCAGTAGCAGGGATAGAGGTGCTGCCGCTGAGAGAGCGTTCGGAGCGCATCATTGTAAGCGTCCCTGCGGGTGCTCTGATCCGCCGCCCGGCGATCCCAGTTCAGCCCCAGCCAGCGGAAATCCTCCATGATCCCCTGCGCATACTCCAACCTGCTCCGGGCAGGGTCAAGATCCTCGATCCGCAGCAGAATTTCGCCCCCCTGATGCTTGGCGGAGAGCCATGCAAGGAGTGCGGAAAGGGCGTTGCCAAGATGCATGCGCCCGCTGGGAGAGGGGGCAAAACGGCCTAGAGGCATGGGACTTCTCCTTTCGTGAGTGCGGCGGTTGTTACCGGGATGG
>CAJKSU010000318.1 GCA_905202605.1 uncultured Eubacteriales bacterium | reverse complement strand
AATTTGCAGATCATGTTCAACCAGCAGTTTGACCCCGGACCGGTGGTGCGGGGGCTGAGCTTTGCGGTGGACTTCTTCCAGCTGGAGGTATCCGACAGCTATCATGACGGCCTCAACGACGCCGCCTACACCGCCGAGGTGGCGCGGCATCTGGACATTCCCCGCGGCATCCGGGAGTACCCGGAGTACCTTGTCCACTTCGAGGGGGACGGAGATCAGGCGTTTCTCGACTGCCTGCGCTATGCCAACTACACCCGGTTTGAGAGCTATGAGGACATGGTGGCGGATCCCCGGATCATTCAGGTGAAATGCCCCTACTGCGGCGCAGTCACCGAGAATACCGAGCCGATCTTCCCGGAGGCCGGGCGGATGATCTGGACGTCCAAATGCCCGGAGCATGGGGAATTCCTCATGCGGGTGAGCTTTAAGCGGAACCGGGACGACAGCATGCGTGCCAGCCGTGTGATCTATCCTCTGGACGAGAGCCGCCGAACCTTTTATAAAAAGCAGGTGGAAAAGGCGTTGAAGCCCCGGAAGCCAAAATTTGCCCCCTTTAAGCTGTATATTGATGCGGACGGCTGCCCGGTGACCAATACGGCCTCCAAAATCGCAAGCCGCCGCCATGTGGAGTGCATTCTGGTGTGCGACACCGCCCACCAGTTCACCCGGAAGGATATGCAGGTGATCGTGGTGGACAAGGGCGCAGACAGTGCGGACTTTGCGCTGGTTTCCCGGCTCGCCCCCGGCGATCTGGTGGTGACGCAGGACTACGGCCTTGCCGCCATGTGCCTGACCAGAGGCGCCCTTGCCATGGATCAGAACGGCATGCGCTATACCAGAGACAACATTGACCAGCTGCTTGCCCAGCGGGCGGAAAGCGCCAAGCTGCGCCGTGCGGGGGTTCGGGTGAAAGGCCCCGGCAAGCGCACCCCCGAGCAGAACGACGCCTTCCGCGCCGCCCTGAACGAGATGATCACGGAGGCCTATGATGCAGCAAAACAGAACGCCAAGCAGCCGGACGCTCCCACTGCGTGAGCTGCTGGAGGACGCCAGCCGGGAGTTCTATGACCTCCACGATCTCACGGTGATCGAGGAGGACGCACAGGATCTTTCCCTTGGCTCCATTGAGATCAAGGGGTCGGACTTCGCCGGGTGCAGCTTTCTGGATTCCCGGTTTGACGGCACGGGTCTTGACCGGGTGAGCTTCCGGAACTGCGACCTGTCGGGATGCAGCTTTTCCGGCTGCGGCCTGCGGGAGGTCACGTTTTCCGGCTGCCGGATGATGGGGACGAACTTCACCGACTGCACCCTGTCCCACTGCCGTCTGGAGGACTGTCAGGGAAAGTACATGGGGCTGGTGGTGTGCGATTTAAAGCACACGGTGTTGGAGGACTGCACCCTGCTGGGGGGCAGCCTGTCCCGGAGCAAGCTGGGGAAGGCCAAGGTGGATCGGTGCGATTTTACCCGGTGCGACTTCTCCGGTGCGGAGCTTTCGGGGCTGGATTTCTCCCACTGCACCATTGAGGGCGCCACATGGACCATCGGCAGTCTCAAGCATGTTACCGTCACCACCGCTCAGGCCGTGGAGCTTTCCCGGCTGTTGGGACTGAACATTGTACCCTGAGGAGGGCGCTGTATGGAATACTCACAGGAATTTAAAGAAATCGACTCCGGCGCAGGCCCCGACCTGTATGTGCCGAACTATATGTCGTTCAACAATGAAAACGTGTTTCTGGGCAGCTTCCGGGGGCTGCGGTTCAAAATGACCCCCAAGGTGGAGGAAAAGATCATTCTGGCGGAGTACTGGTACGGCCCGCTGTGCTATGAAAAGAGCACCATGGACGGTGCGGAGACGTTCCCCCTGACGGAGGAGGGCATCGCCGATATGGCCGAGCGCATGCGGGAGCTGGCGCCGCCGGAGGTGGTGGAGGTAAAGGATTATTGGGAGTGAGGCCCCCGCTGGGG
>CAJKSU010000317.1 GCA_905202605.1 uncultured Eubacteriales bacterium | reverse complement strand
TGGCTGGTGCCACCTCCTCCGGCAAGACCACGGCGGCAGGCTGGCTGCTGACCACGATTCCCGACAGCAAACGCATCTTCACCATTGAGAACGGCTCCCGCGAACTGGAGCTGGTGCGGGAGGAAAACGGCAAGGTAGTCAACTCGGTGGTCCACACTCTGACTCGCGACAGCGAGAATGAGCGACAGCGGATCGATCAGATCGCGTTGGTGGATATCTGCCTGCGCTTCAACCCGGACATCCTTGTGGTGGGTGAGATGCGCGGCGCCGAGGCCAATGCCGCGCAGGAGGCCGCCCGCGTGGGCGTGGCGGTGCTGACCACCATCCACTCCAACTCCTGTGAAGCGACCTACCGCCGCATGGTGTCCCTGTGCAAGCGCGCCGTGGACATGTCGGACGAAACACTTCTCAGCTATGTGACAGAGGCGTATCCCATCGTGGTCTTCTGCAAGCAGTTGGAAAATAAGCAGCGCCGCATGATGGAGATCATGGAGTGTGAGATCCTTCCCAATGGGGATCGCCGCTACAACACGCTGTTCCGCTATGTCATTACGGAAAACCACATGGAGAACGGCAAATTCGTCATCGAAGGACATCACACGCAGGTGAACGAGATCTCCGCGAGTCTGCGCAAACGCCTGCTGGAAAACGGTATGCCCAACGAGGAGTTACAGGCTCTTTTGAACCCCAAGAAGGAGGTGAACGCCACTTGACAGCCCTGCTACTGACTGCATGCGTTGGCATGATTGCCGGCGCATTTCTTATCTTTCGCATCTCACCTATGGATTTCACGCTGGGTGTATTTCACCGGTTGACCGTCGGTCCTAGGAGCATCCGTGATGAAATCAACGAAGCCACTCAGCGCAAGAAGCCGAACTTTATTCGCCGTGAGATATTAGAAGCGCAGACGATCCTGAAAACCACCGGCAAGGAGGATCGATTTCCCATGCTGTGCGCGGCATCGCTGTTGTTCTTTGCTGTGGGTGCAGGCATTGCTATCGTGCTGAATAACTTCCTGCTCGTTCCGGTTTTAGCAATGGGCATGATGTTTTTACCGTTCTGGTACATCAAGCTCACGGCCGGACATTACAAGAAGGACATCGCTGCAGAGCTGGAAACGGCGCTCTCTATCATCACCACAGCCTACCTCCGCAGTGAGGATCTGCAGACCGCCGTGGAGGAGAATATCAACTACCTGAACCCACCCGTGCATGGTGTATTCCGCAACTTCCTCACCCGCATCAAGCACATCGACCCGGATATGAATGCGGCGTTGGCGGAGCTGAAGTCTGCTATCGATAATGAGGTATGGCAGGAATGGTGCGAGGCGCTTACTGCCTGTCAGTACGACCATAGCCTAAAAAGCACCCTCAATCCTATTGTGGGAAAGCTCTCAGATATGCGTATTATCAATGGTGAGCTGGAGAATCTCGTATTTGCTCCCCGCAAGGAATTCATCTCCATGGCGGCGCTGGTGGTGCTGAATATCCCGCTGCTGTACTTTCTCAACAAGGACTGGTATGCAACCTTAATGACCACTGTTCCCGGCAAAGCGGTGCTGGCGGTCTGCGCCGCCGCTATCTTTCTCTCCTTTGCCAGAGTGGTCAAGTTAACCCAGCCCATTGAATATCGGAGGTGACGGACATGACGATCTTACTGTTCCTTTTCGGTGTGGCCGTTGCCGCAGGTCTGTTCTTCATTCTGGCGGATATTCTGAAGCTGCCCCGTCTCTCCACAGAAAAGGCACTCCTGTCTGCAGGGCGAACCGAGAAAAAGCGGATGAAGTCGCTGGACGCCCTCTTCCTTGGCTGGGCTATCAAGCTCTCCAAGTATATCCGAATGGATGAATACAAGAGGCATCGGCTGGAGCGCACGCTCAATGCTGCCGGCATGGATATGACGCCGGAGGTCTACTTGGCCTATACCATCCTCAAGCCTGCCGCCGCGCTGCTGGCGGTCATTCCGTGTC
>CAJKSU010000316.1 GCA_905202605.1 uncultured Eubacteriales bacterium | reverse complement strand
GCCATGCCGGGTTGGTGGGGGTACACTCACCACAGGCAGCCTCCTCATTGGGGCAGTTGTTTTGTCGGGCACAGCGGGTGCAGTCGCAGACCTGACAGGTGGATATCAGATTTCTTTCCATAGGGATCCCTCCTTACTTTGGATATATCAGGTTGATGGAATTATGGCAGATAGCTTCTCGGATTTTGTTTTTCGCCGTTAATCCGCACCTCGAAATGCAGATGGTTACCGGTAGAGCGCCCGGTCGAACCCACCTCAGCGATGATATCCCCAGCCTGTACCTGCTGCCCCTCAGCTACCAACAGTTTGGAGCAGTGCGCGTAGAGTGTGACGAAACCGCCGCCGTGGTCGATCATCACATGGTACCCATAGCCGGTGGTGGAGTAGCGCACCAGGTAGACAGTTCCAGTGAGGGCGGCCCGGATAGGTGTCCCCTTGGGCATTCCCAGATCGATGCCGGTGTGTCCGGCACCCTTCCCGGTAAATGGGTCTTTGCGCCAGCCAAATTCTGAGGTCACCACACTCCTCCAGCTCTCTCCGATGGGAGAGCAGAAGCCATCCGCGCCGATGAACGGTGCGTCGGAAAGAGGCAGGCCATCGCTCCAGATGTCAAACTCAGAACCATAGGTGGGGGCTGGCCCACCGCAAAGGATACGGTAATAGATCTCGGTGGCGTTGGCCTGATCCTCTGCGGTGATCTCCGTTCCCATCTTGGAGCGGATGTTTTCATAGACAACAGAGAGGTCGCGGATGGGTACCGCCACTGTGTAGGTTTCCTCCACCTCGACCTCGTTGCCGGCGTCATCCGCCTCAGTGACGGTGCGGGTGCGCTCCTCATAGGTTACGAAACAGTCCAGATACTGCTTGTGCGCTCGCTGGCTGGGCTGCTCCTCGCCGAAGTAAAGAGCATAAAAAATGGCCTTGACCCTGGTCCGGTCAAGGCTGTCGCCATTCTCCATCTGTCCATCCAACTCTGCGGCACCGCCATCCAGAACGAAAAAACTATCCCGCATATTCTCGATATGCCCTCGGTAATCCTCGGGTACAGAGGCGGAGATCACCCCGCCGTGGAAACAGAGTTCCAGTGCCGTAGTATTGTGTTCAGCAGTACCGGAGAGCAGAGAACAGAGAAGCACCAGCAGTACGATGATAGGGGAAAAAATAGCCACTATGACCCAACCGATAGTTTTCCGGGCCTTTTCACTGCTCAGAACTGCCGCCGCTGCTTTTGCCAACATCGCCAGAGTTGCAGGATCAGCCAAGGCTCATTCCTCCCATCCCTGGATCCTGGCCTTGTGTCCGTCCGGGATCCAGCTGCTCCCAGTACTCAGACAATTCCGCCGCTGCTACAGCGGGGAGCTCATACCCGATAGTTTTCGCCCAGGACAGGAACTTCTCATAGTCAGTGCCTTTTTCCAACAGGAGCTTGGCGGATCCCAGCAGATTAGACTGAACGCAGGCTTTGAGGGCAGACAGATTGGTGGGCTGAATTTTCATTCCATCTTTGATTAGCTGTTCCAGTTCCCATGCGTCACCACGCTGGGCATATTGCCGGATGACCTCGCTGGCCCGGCCTGTGATGTCAATGCCCTTCCTGGCCAGAGTAAATGCGGCGCGGCTATCCCGATTATAGGCCGCAGCCAGCATCAGTTCCGCAGGTGCGGCGGCGATCTGCTCATTGGTGGCGTGATCCATCATTTCTCTGCCGATATAAGGATTCAAGGAATATGCATCCCGGATCATCCTGCCCACGAAACCCGGCTCCATCTCCAGAGTGTAAGTTTCTGCCTGATCCATCAGAAAACGCAGGCGCTCCACATCTCCGGTTTTCACCGCAAGCTTTGAAGCCAGTAGATAGGATTCGCTGCCGAAGTGGTCACAGGCAGCCATGAGGAGGATCATCATCTTGCTGCCAACCTCACCGGACCGACCAGCAGTTTGGGTGAGAAGGTCGTCACTATACTCCAGCACTTGCGTA
>CAJKSU010000315.1 GCA_905202605.1 uncultured Eubacteriales bacterium | reverse complement strand
TCCGGCATCGTGCGGTAATCGGCGGTCTCGCCGGTCTCCAGCTCCATCGTTTCCACGATGTTGGGATAGGCCCGGCTCAGCCACAAGGCTACCTCCTGGTTGCTCTTGCCGTTGCGAAGAAGCTCGGAAAGCTCCGCCTTGTCCGCCTCACCAATCAGGCCATGGGCCAGCACATCCCGAAGGTCCTGGTCCACCGTATCCAGATTTGCAGGCAGGAATTCGGTATAGAAGTCGTTGCGGTTATCCTCCCGCAAAAGCTGCTCAAACCGTTCCCGGCTCTCAGCCCGGTAGATGGGATAGCTCATGCCGGTGGGCAGCAGCTGCACCGTGTCATCCCGCAGCTCTGTGATCTGATGGGGCCGGTCATCCAGATAGACAATATCACCCACATGATAGGGCGGGACTGCTGGATCGTAGGAGGTTCGCTCCCGGAGTGTGCCACGAGCCGCAGCGTATTCCTCATCTGAAACCAGAACACGCGAATTATGGGGAGAAGGCTGTTCCGGCTCATCTGCCGGGACGCTCTCTCTGGATATGGCCTCCACATCCGCCATAACACGCTGGATGAATGGGTCATTATCCAGTTTTTCCTCATCCACCAGTTCACCATTCACGATGCCGCGCTCGGCCAAAGCCTCCCGAATGGCGATGGGGTCGATGTTGTCGAACCGGTCCTGTTCCGCTTCGGTGTAGAACCGGTCCTCCTTGATAAGCTGAGCAATCCGGCGCTGTACCTTGGGCCAGGGCAGCACCGTTCCTTCGGGGCTTTCCGGGCGAACCGAAAACGGGGTTTTGCCATCGCCGCCGTCAAACTCATGGGCCAGCCATGCAGCGGTATCTTTTTCCCGCCCATGTTTCTCCATGTAACGGACAACGGCGTGTTTACTTTCGATTTTGCCGTTCCAGTCCTGGATAGCCTTGTCGATGTCATTGTCCGAGAGAGGGTGCAGCAGCTCATGGAGCTTGGGATAGGTCTCGTCGATGATTTCTCGATGAAGGCGCTGGCGGAACTCTGGTGTGTCGGAATAGAGGCGGAGCAGCTCCATGTTGCCAGATCCCAGGACAGCACGGCGAATCGCAGCATTGCCCTCGATCACGGCGTTCTCATGGTCACTGTGACCGCAGGCATTGCGATATGGCACATCTTCCATAACAGCGGCAAGTACAATGGGCTTGTATTGCTCATGCAGCTCCCGAATCGTAGGGGCTGCGGTTGCTTCGGTATCCCGGAATACTCTGGTCCCGTCTGCGCCAAACTCCGCTTCCTGGGCATTGATGTGCTGTTCTGCCTCATGGTCGATAGAGGGCAGGGAATATTCCTGACGCTCTTTGCCGCCCTCCGGGACAGCGGAAATGGTCACATCATGCTTATCCCGTAGTTGTTCCACAACCTGCTCCAGCCGGTTTGCCGGAAAGCCGCACATTTCCACACGGCCACCGCCGGGAATAGCGCGAGTCGTGAGATTGAGTTCCAATTCCGCAGCAGCAGTTTTGGCGTCCTCACCGTATAGCTCAAAGAAATCGCCCATCTGATACAGGACCATATCATCCGGGTGGCGCTCCTTGACGCCATTGTATTCCCATACAGTCGGGTCCGGCTGCTGGGCTTGCAGGGTATCTTCTTCCGCCAGGGCCTTTTCTGCCTGGATTTTGTCGAACTCCTCCTGTTCCTGTTCGGTGAGATAGCGTCCCTTCTGAATCAGGTCGGTAATCCGTTTGGCAACTTTCTCCCAGGTGAAATGCACATCCGGGCAGCCGTCTTTTTTGTAGTGCAGACCTTTTCCGTCGTGGCTTTCATCGCTTTTCATTGCACCGGACAGGGCATGGGAGTGACCGCCAATACCATACTTATGTTTGAGAAAATCCACCTTTTCCTTATCCGTATGGGGTTCCTGGAAAAAGGTGAAAACTCGGCCCTTACCGCCCTCAAATCCGCTGCCTCTGGTCATGGCGGCCTCGATCTCGTCCTCGGTGATAAACTGCTTGA
>CAJKSU010000314.1 GCA_905202605.1 uncultured Eubacteriales bacterium | reverse complement strand
CCAGTCAAGATCGCCCCGTGCCAGTCCCAGCGTCAGCATTTCGGCGGTTGCCAGATTGGTGGCGAAGGGGACGTTATGCATGTCGCACAGACGCTCAATCTGCAGGAGATTCTGCTCCTGAATCGGGTCATTGCAGCCGGGATCGGTGAAAAACAGCACCAGATCGATTTCGTTATAGGCGATGCGGGCGCCTACCTGCTGCTGTCCGCCCTGAGCGCGGGACAAATAAAGGGTAATGGGCAGACCTGTGGCCTCGGATACCAGTCGTCCCGTGGTGTTGGTGGCGGAAAGGTTGTGCTTTGCCAGAATGCCTTTATAGGCAATGCAAAACTGTACCATCAGTTCCTTCTTTTTGTCGTGGGCCATAATTGCAATGTTCATATCTATCGCCTCCAGCTCAGTATGGTCAATTAAAAGTGCATGTGCATCAAAGGTGCTTCTATTCCCAGCAGCCGCCGGGAAATATGCAGACAGGCCACCGCAGCGCCCTTTCGGCTGCGGAGCACCAGTGCGCTGCCCTGAGATGCGGCAACGGGAACGGCACTGTCTTCGGGGATCAGCCCCAGCAGGGGCAGTCCAATGGAATCCATGATATCATCCACATTGGAACGCAGAGAGCCAAGCAGCCGCCGGGATACCCGATTGACCACCAGCTCAATGGGGGAGATACCCTTGTCCACCAGCAGGGATGCGGTATGCTGCCCGTCCCGCAGGGCGGCAGCGTCCGGCGTGGATACGATGATGGCGCGGGTGGCATAGGCCGCCGCCAGATCAAAGCCAAAGCCGATCCCGGCGGGGGCATCCAGAAGCACCCAGTCGTAGGTTTCGGCGGCTTCTTCAATCAGCCGGCCAAAGATGATATCGTCCACCAGTCCGGCACGGGTCTTGCTGGGAGCCGTCAGCAGCTGCAGCCCGGAAATCACCGGGTGGTGGGGCGCATCGGAAAGATATTGATTTTCCATCATCACGTCCAAAAAGCTGACGGTCGCGCAGTCTGTCATGCCAAGGGCAATATCCAGATTGCTGAGACCAATGTCACAGTCAATGGCCAGAACCCGCTGCCCCATGGCGGCAAGACAGGAGGCCAGTCCGGCACAAAGCGTGGTTTTGCCGGTGCCGCCTTTGCCGGAGGTTACCACAAGTACTTCGCCCATAGACAGATCTCCTCTCATAGTCACATGGTATCATTATATACAGTTATCGGGCAAATTTCAACAGAATTCTTTCAAAGCGCCGGGGTTTTTATGTTAGAATTGCGGAAGATGGTGTTCGATCGCCACTGTACACCAGAAATCCCATCATAACACTGGGATAAAACAGCCGGAGCGCCGTTTTTCTACTGTATGCAGGACGGCGGGAAAATATAATCTAAGGCAGCACCACGCGAATGCGCCTTCGGAGTCTGACGAAAAATCTCTCGTCAGACGCTCGTGGCGATTTGTGCGGTATTGCCCTAAAAATCGTCCGCAGCCCAGATGGACTGCGGACGAAATCAAATGCGGATCAAAGAGGCTGCTGCTTGATTTTCGCAAAGCGGCGGGGATAGGGCTTCGGGGTGGCCTTGACCTTGGTGACGACCACGGCGCGGTGAACAGCATCGGTGCCGGGGACGGAATAGTCCCGGATCCGCGTGACCTTGCCGCCCAGCGTGGCGATGGCGCGGGCCGCCTGAGAAAGCTCCTCGTCGCTGTCGGCGGATTTCATGGCAACGAAATGACCGCCCACCCGTACCAGAGGGAGACACAGCTCCGAAAGCATGCTCAGCCGTGCCACGGCACGGGATACGGCAATGTCATACTGTTCCCGGTGATCGGAAGCGTACTCCTCCGCTCGTGCGGCAACGCACTTTGCTTCAATGCGCAGCGTGGGCAGAGTGGCTTCCAGCCAGTCCATGCGTTTTTTCAGGCTGTCCAGAAGTGTCAGCTGAATGGAAGGCTCGGCAATTTTCAGGGGAACGCCGGGAAAGCCGGCACCGCAGCCCACGTCGATCACG
>CAJKSU010000313.1 GCA_905202605.1 uncultured Eubacteriales bacterium | reverse complement strand
GTAATCAAGCTGGATCACGCTCAGAATATTGTGGTGATTCATACGCTGCCCGGTCTGGCCTCGGCAGCCTGCTCGGCGGTGGACGGCATGGATATCGGCTATGTGGTGGGAACCATTGCCGGAGACGATACCGGACTGATTCTCATGCGGGATTCGGACTACGCCAGAGAGTTTTGCGAGGAACTGCGGGGGATTATTAACAGAGCGAGGTAAGGATCATGCTGGAACTGCTGCACATTGAGAATATTGCGGTGATCGAGCAGGCGGACATCACATTCCGCCCCGGCTTTAACGCCCTGACTGGTGAAACGGGAGCCGGTAAATCTATTGTCATTGATGCAATATCTGCGATCCTTGGACAGCGCGCCTACCGGGATGCCATACGAACGGGGGCAGACCGGGCGTTTATCAGCGCGGTGTTCCAAGGGGTCACGGCATATCCGTGGTTTCAGGAGAACAGCGTTCCTATTGATGGTGGAGAGGTACTGATTCAGCGGGAGATTTTTGCTGATGGGCGGAATGTCTGCCGCGTCAATGGCGCTCCGGTGACTGTGTCGATCCTCCGTGGCCTGGGACAGCAGTTGATTCAGATTCACGGACAGCATGACTCGGCGCAGCTGTTTGACGAGGCCAACCATCTTTCCCTGCTGGATGCCTTTGCAGAGCATGGGGAGCTGATGGGGCGGTATCGGAATGCATTTATGGAGATGGATGGTATTCGGAAGCGGATACGCTCCCTGCAAATGGATGCGGCAGAAAAAGCACGCCGCATGGAAAACCTGACTTTTCAGATTCAGGAGATTACCAGAGCAGAGCTGAAGCCCGGCGAGGATCAGGAGCTAGAGGATAAGCGGAAGCTCATGCGCAGCGGCGAAAAGCTCATGACGGCGCTTTCGGAGGCATCTCAGGCGCTCTACGGCGGCGACGATGCGGACGGAGCAGTGGCGCTGGTATCTCAGGCGCAGCGTTCTCTTGGGATGGTGGCAGATGTGTCCGATGCCATGGGTGAAGCCTATCAGCAGGTAACAGAGCTCCAGTACAGTCTGGTGGACGCGGCAGAACGCGTGCGGGATCTCCGGAACAGCTTTGATTTTTCCCCCAGTGAACTGGAAGCAGTGGAGTCCCGGCTGGATGTGATCCATCGGCTCCGGCGAAAGTACGGTGCTACCTGTGAGGACATTCTGGCCTATCAGCAGCGCTGCCAGAAGGAGCTGGACGAAATGCAGCTGGCGGATGACACCATTGCCCAGCTTCAATCACAGTTCCGAGTGAAGGCAAAGGCGGCAAAGGCGCTGGCAGCGGAGCTGACTGCGAGCCGAAGGCAGGCAGCGCAGCAGTTTGAAGCCCGTCTGATCTCGGAGCTTCGGCAGCTGGACATGCCCAGAGTGCAGTTCGTCTGCGAGCTGACGCCCCTCCGGCATCTGGAGGAATCCGGCGGCGATGCCTGCCGGTTTATGATGTCTGCCAACATTGGCGAAGAGCTAAGGCAGATGAATCGCGTGGCCTCCGGCGGTGAGTTGGCGAGAATTATGCTGGCAATGAAAAATGTGCTGTCGGAAAAGGATCATATTCCCACCATGATCTTTGACGAGGTCGACACCGGTGTTTCCGGACGTGCCGCCCAAAAGGTGGCGGAAAAGCTGCGGAGCGTATCCAAGGGGAAGCAGGTGCTGGTGGTCACCCATCTTCCGCAGATTGCCGCCATGGCGGATCATCATTTTCTCATCTCCAAGGCCGAGCAGAGCGGACGCACTTATACCAGCGTGATACCGCTTGATTTGGAGGGACGAAAGGATGAGATTGCACGGCTTATCGGCGGTGCAAAGATAACGGAGAACACCTTAAAAAGCGCAGAGGAAATGCTGCGCCTGAAATAGGATTTTGATGAAGAATTAAGATTGCTCAGCGCCGCGGCCCTCCCGCGGCGCTTTTACTTGCATTGCGTGCCGGCTTATGGTACACTTTATTTACAGCAACTCCACACAATTACGTCTTCGGATTCTGACGGATTCTTTCCGCCAGAAAGGCGTTAGGAAAACCTTGA
>CAJKSU010000312.1 GCA_905202605.1 uncultured Eubacteriales bacterium | reverse complement strand
CAGCGCCATGCACTTGAGGTTTTTCTCGCCCACCTCCATGACGATGGGCAGCAGCTCATCCATGCCCCAGTCCTCGCCCACAGCAAAGAGTGCCTTGGCGAAAAAGCGGTTCACTTCCTCGTCGGTATAGCCCAGTACCATGGCGTGATGGGCATACGCCGACATACCACGCACACCGAAAAGGATCAGAGATTTGAGGCTGCGAATATCCTCCTGCGCGTTCCAGAGCAAATTCATATCATAATCATCATTCTGCCCACAGCGAGAGCCGCAGCCAGAGCAGTTTGGTGCCAGTCGTTCCCTTTCCGCGTGCACCTGTTCGATCAACTCGCGAATGGTCTTTTCGTTGAAGTTCACATTAGTGACGGTGGTGAACAGTCCCTCGATCATCAGCCGCCAAGTATCGGCATTGACCGGTGTATCGCCGTCCGTAGCTCTGGCCAGCCCAATGAGCGCGCCCGTCAGCTCGTCCTGAAGTTCCGCTACATCGGCGGTCTTGCCGCAGACACCGGCCTTACCGGTACAGCCGGTACAACCCGCTGTCTGCTCGCACTGAAAGCAAAACATTTTATGATCCATTATCGTTTTCCTCCTATTTCGGTTCAAATTATGTCCTTTTATCAGAAGCTCACGCCTCCTCGAAGAACTCCTTTTTCTGATGATTTTGTTATTCTTCCACCAGCCGGCCGTCCACCATGGCGATGGCGCCCTCGTGACAGGCCTCGGCGCAGGCGCCGCAGCCGTTGCATTTATCTTGATCAATTTCAATGATTCTCCGCTTCATCGCAATATCTCCTTGCTTTTGTGGTTTGATTATAATAGAATGAAAGCAACAAGTCGGTTGAATTTTCAACGAAAGAGGATTTTTATGAAAGAATTTTTTCCGGTACTCCATACGGCGGCGCTTTTCTCCGGCATTTCTGACGAGGAGCTTGCCGCCATGCTCTCCTGCCTTGGCGCAAGGCTCGACACCTTTCCCAAAGGCTCCCGCCTGCTCCGTGCCGGTGATACGGTGGAGGAGGTCGGCCTCGTGCTAACAGGCAGCGCCCTCATCGTGCAGGAGGACATCTGGGGAAACCGCAATATTCTCTCCAAGGCCGGACCGGGGCAGACCTTCGCGGAGGTGTTCGCCTGCGCGCCGGGGGCGGTGCTGAATGTAAGCGTGGAGGCGGAGAGCGCGGTGACGGTGATGTTTCTGCACATAAGGCGCGTTTTGAGCGTGTGCCCCTCCGCCTGCTCCCACCATAGCCGGATCATCCGCAACCTGCTGGGCGAACTGGCGGAGAAGAACCTGCGGCTCAACGAAAAGCTCACCCACATGGGCCAGCGCACGACGCGCGCAAAGCTGCTGTCCTATTTTTCCGCAGAGTCGCAGCGCCGGGACAGCTATGAGTTCGACATTCCGTTCTCTCGTCAGCAGCTTGCGGATTATCTCGGCGTGGAGCGCAGCGGACTGTCCATGGAACTTGGCAAAATGCGGGATGAGGGCCTGCTTGACTTTCATAAAAGCCACTTTGTTTTGAAGGTGTGACAGTTTTATCCAAACAGGCGCCTCAAAATGGCAAGGTCTACATTGTATAGCTGCTTGTGCGGCATTTAGGCTACCGTTTGGATACGATTCGGATTACCATGCGAATGATATCTCAGTAACCTTGTAGATGTCTGCCATGCAGAACTGACGCCCCCTTACCATATCTGCTTTGCTGCGAACATAGTTCTCATTCCGTAAAACATCTCGGTCTGCCGATCATAGTAAAGCCGATCTTTCCAGTCACCACCACATTATCGGAGCTGCTGGCGCAGTGGATGATGAGGATATTTCCGCTGCTGTCGAAGCCGCAGACGATCCCCACATGACTGTCGCCAGGGTAAAAGACGAGGTCGCCCGGCTTGGCATCGCTCCAGCTGATGGGTGTGCAGTAGCTGTGCTGGGCAGACGCCCCTCCACCATGGCCGATGATGTACTGCCCTCCGCTCTGGTTGTAGAATACCCAATCGACAAACCCCGAACAATCTAAGCCGAACGGACGCACGGTACCGCTGC
>CAJKSU010000311.1 GCA_905202605.1 uncultured Eubacteriales bacterium | reverse complement strand
GGTAAGCGGGAAGCACTTCATGGCCTTTTCCAGCTTTAAGCCGCCGCGGCTGACATAGCCGATATCGTGGCCGCGAACCTCGACCACAGCGTCCTCCTTGATCATCTCGCCGGCCTTGTCCACCTTTTGTTGGTTGACAAAAACCACACCGGCCATGATCAGAGCCTTGGCGCGCTCCCGGCTCTGCACAAGGCCGTTCTGCACAAGATATTGATCCAACCGAATTTTCACAGCTCGTTTTCTCCTTTCGTGAGGGCAGACCGGACTGCCTGCACAAGATCCGCAGCGTCCAGACCGGTGCACTGCTTGATCTGCGGAACAGTCGCGTGCGGCAGGCAGGCCGTGTGGACAGCGCAGTGTAAAAAGCGGCCGTTCCAGCCTTTTTGCTGCAAAGCATATGCCAGATGTTCACCAATGCCACCGGCTGCAACACATTCTTCTGCAAACAGTACGATTTTATATTTCGACACAGTATCGATAAGTTTATCTGTAAAGGGATATAGCTTTACAAGCCTTAGAACGTCTGCATTCTGCGATGCAGCGTTCAATTGATTGGCGGCCTCCAATATGTCCTCCAGTTCGTCCGCATAGCTGACCAGAAGAATCTCTGCCCCGGGCGTTTCATACAAAAAGTCGTATTCCCGCTTTGTGCAGGGATACTGCGCCAGTTTTGCACTCTCGCCGCCGCGGGGGTAGCGGATGGCTCGAGGGCCGGAGACCGTGTCCTGCAGCAAATAGTGCAGCCAGTATTGCAGTTCCTCGTAATTGGAGGGTGCATAGACCGGGATGCCGATCTGGCTGAGGAAGGCTGCATCATAGATGCCCTGATGGGTCTCGCCGTCTGCAGGGACAAAGCCGGCGCGGTCGATGGCAAAGACCACATTCTCCTTCAACAGGTTGACATCGTGGATGATCTGGTCATAGGAACGCTGCAGGAAGGTGGAGTAGATGCACACCACCGGCAGCATTCCCTGACTGGCAAGACCGGCCGCAAAGGTGACAGCATGCTGCTCCGCCATGCCCACATCAAAAAAGCGCTGCGGGTGACGATGGGCAAAGAATTGCAGTCCGGTACCGTACTTCATGGCAGCGGTGATCGCGCAGAGCTTCGGGTTTTGTGTTCCCTCCTGCACCAGCAGTTTGCCGAAAACAGTGGAGAAGGATTCCTTCGGCGCAACCTCCGGGTCTGGCATTCCGTCCGGGTCAAAAGCAGATACACCGTGATAGTTTCCTGGGTTCATCTCTGCCGGCTGATAACCTTTACCCTTTTTGGTCACAATATGCAAAAAATGGGGACCCGGCCGCTGATAGATCGAGCGCAAGGTGCGTTCCAGCTCCTCCACGTTGTGGCCATCCACCGGGCCGATGTATTCAAAGCCCATATCCTCAAACATGGTGGAGTGGTACATAGCGCGGCGTACCAGTGTTTTTGCGCCGATCAGCGATTTTTTCATCGGCGTACCAATCAATGGCACACCGTCCAGAAAACTGCGTACATTATCCTTGGCATCATAATACGCCGTAGTTGTGCGCAGATGGGTCAGATATCGTGCCAGTGCACCGACATTTTTAGAGATGGACATCTTGTTATCGTTCAAGATCACGAGCAGGTTGTCCAGCCCGCCGATATTGTTCATCCCCTCATACACCATGCCGCCGGTAAAAGCGCCGTCGCCGATCACCGCCACCACAAGCCCGGGCTCATGCTTGATCTTTTTGGCCCAAGCCATACCAATAGCGAGTGAAAGCGCCGTATTGCCGTGTCCGGCAATAAAGGCATCGTGCACACTTTCGTGAGGATTCGGAAAGCCGGAAATGCCATCCAGCTGCCGCAAATGGTCAAACTGTTTCCGGCGTCCGGTAAGCAGTTTGTGGGTGTAGCACTGATGCCCTACATCAAAAACGATCTTATCCTTGGGCGTTTCCAGCACACGGTGCAGCGCCACGGTCAGCTCTACGGTGCCAAGATTAGAGGCCAGATGGCCACCTGTCTTGGAGATATTTTCCAGCAAAAAATGCCGTATCTCTGCGCAAAGTTTTTCCAC
>CAJKSU010000310.1 GCA_905202605.1 uncultured Eubacteriales bacterium | reverse complement strand
TGTTCCAGAGCCTTGTCCCATGTGCTTACAAAGGAGAGATTCCGGTCAACCCCGTGGAAACTCATGAGCGAAAGAGCGTTCTCTTCCACTGGTTTTCCGCCGCTTCGTGCCTACTGCTTTACTGCGGTGGAACGCCGGAAGTCCAATAGAAGATTTTATATGTTACCTCTATTTCAGATAGAAGCCCGCGGCAATTCCACACAATTTGACAAGAGGATTCAGCCAGAGATTTTGCCTCGAAAAAAGATATTTTCCCGCAGGAATACTTTGTGTATTTCAAGGGGAAATAGCGCATTTTCGGGACAAAAGAAATCTGGGGTCCCCGCCGAAGCCCAGCGCAAGCGGGTTCGGTGGGGAGAGGAGGCGCAGCGGCGCGACGGAGCTTTTGCCCCCCAAAGGGCAAAACGAAGGATGCAAAGCTTGCGCCGACGATAAGCCGCAGACAAATTGCGTGGTGTTGCCGCAAAAAACGAAAGGAGAAATTTATGGAAACCATCCTTCCCGCCGTCATCACCGGCGCCATCACCCTATTTGGCATCCTGCTCTCCAACAGCAAGGCGCAGGCCGTCACCGACGCCAAGCTGGAGGCTCTCACCCACGAGGTGCGGGAGGTCACAAAGCCTGCCCAGCAGGTGCCGGTCATGGCCGAGCAGATCCGCGTCATCAACCATCGAATTCGAGATTTAGAGGAGGAAGCTCAGCATGCAACTACATAAACTGTGGTGGAGAGCCGCCGCCGTCCGCGCCCTGAAAACCATGGCGCAGACCGCCGTGGCCATGCTCCCGGCGGCGGCGACCATCACCGCCGTGGACTTCAAAACCGTTTTCGGAACGGCCGCCCTTGCGGGGCTGGTGAGCCTGCTTACCTCCGTGGCGGGACTGCCGGAATGTAAGGAGGAATCCCATTGAGCACCATCGGCATCGACGTTTCCGAGCACAACGGCACGCTGGACTGGGCGAAGATCAAGGCTGCGGGCATTGATTTTGCGATCCTTCGCACCGGCTACGGCACCACCCACATCGACAACCAGTGGGAGCAGAACATCCGAGGGGCGCTGGGGCAGGGCATCTCCGTGGGGGTCTACCATTTCAGCTACGCAATTTCTCCCCTTGGAGCGAAAAAAGAGGGAGAATTTGTGTGCTCCATTTTAGAGCCGTTTCGGGGTAAAATTTTTCTCCCCGTTTTTTATGATTTTGAGTACGACACGGTGGACTATGCCGCACGGCAGGGGGTGACCCTTGGGAAGCAGGCGTTCAATGACCATGCCGAGGCCTTCTGCGAGGCGGTGGCGCAGGGCGGCTACACCCCCGGTGTGTACTATAATCTCGACTACCTCCGGCGGTTTGTGGACATGACCCGGCTGGGGAAATACGTCCGCTGGTATGCCCAGTACGCCGCCGCCCCCACGGTGCAGGACTATGGCATCTGGCAGTATTCCAGTACCTACTCCATCCCCGGAATTTCCGGACGCTTTGACGCAAATCTCTTGAAGGATGCATCTCTGCTTGGAACCGTTACAAAAAAATACACCCCCGGCTGGCATCAGGACAGCAGGGGGTGGTGGTACGCCGACAGCTTCAGCAGCTACTATGCCGCCCGCTGGGCGAAGATCGGCGATAAATGGTATTATTTTGATTCGGAGGGATATCGTATGGCAAATGCATGGCATCAGGACAGCACGGGAACCTACTATCTGGGCGCAGACGGCGCCATGGTAACCGGTCAGCTGGTGGGACTGGGACAGGATGGGCGGCTCCAGCCGGTGGAAAAATACTACCACCTGATTTCGGAGCTTGGCCCCTATTACCGCGCTGAGATCGACAAGCTCATCGCCGCCGGAAAGCTCAAGGGCAAAAGCGGGGCAGGGGAGGGGCTGGTGCTGGATCTCAGCGAAAGCGCACTGCGCACGATGATCGTCAATGCGCGAGTTAGTGGCGAGTGATTCGTGGTTAGTGGAACCCCCTTGACAGCAAAGCTGACATTCCCCCTTTCAGGGGGAACAAATGGGATGCGCAAAGCCTCCCCTGTAAGGGGAGGTGGGTCGGCCTAAGCCG
>CAJKSU010000309.1 GCA_905202605.1 uncultured Eubacteriales bacterium | reverse complement strand
AACTGAAAATCAACTGATATAATCTAATTTTATCAGTTATAACTTATAAAATTAGTCGTATGTTGGCGCAAACACTGTACACAGCTTTTCAATTTCTCTCAAAGAAGCCCCCGAATGCACTCACTTTCCAGTTCAACGATGTCGCCTATCGGTATCCTTAAGCCATCAACCAGAATCAATACCTGATCCGCCTCATGGATTCTTTTCAGCCTCCCGGTTGATACGATATACCGGCCGCCGTCTTTCTTTGCGTCGGGCTGGAACCAGGTCACCGTGATTTCCGGCCGCTCTTTGATCCGCTCCAACAGCAGTTGCTGTTTTGAGTCCAAGGCAGCCCTGGCATCCTCGTCCAGTTCCATGCGCTGGTCGGTCAGCCGGGCCGTTTCCACAAGGGCGGCGCTGTGGCCGGACAGGGCCGCAAAGGGTGCGAACTGGGCCGCACGGTCTGAGAGCGGCATCCTCGGGTGCTTGGCTGAGGTAGGATGCGGCAGGCTGATGATATCATCGTATGGTCCGGTCATGCTTTGTGGCCTCCGATTTGGTTGTTTCTCTCCCTGGCTGTGGCACCGTCCTCCAGGTTCAGCCCTTTGAGGATGGCGTTCTTGCCAAAACGCTTTTTGATGTCCAGCATGGTTTCCTGGAGTTTTCTCTCCCGTGCATGGGCAGTGTCAGCCTCTTTTTTCTGCTTTTCCTTTGCCGAGTAGTCCGTAAACAGGTCGATCTGCTCCGGCAGATCCTCCGGCACAGAAGACTCGTCCAGCAGGTGATTGGCGCAGAGGGTCAGCCGGCGGGCCAGCAGGGTTTTATCTACGATCCGGTCATACAGGCTGGTGGCTGCCTTGAGCAGCTCCTCGCCGGAGGAAGTATATCCGTCCAGATTGACTGTACCATGAGCATGCTTGGGAATTTTGCGCCCATAGCGGTCCGTGGTGACCTCTCCGGTGTAGACTGTACCCTTGAGGTTTTCGATGTCATAGCCTACTGTGAGGACCAGTTGGTTGGTCGCAAGCCGCTTATCTACCAATTCCAGCGCCAGTGCATCGGCCATCTCCTGGATGACCAGCCTTGCCTTTTCAAATGGGTATGGGTACTGCAGAATCTGCCCGGAGACGATGCTCTTGTTTTCTGGTTTGTATGCCTTAATGTCCGCAATGGTGCAGGGTTCCCAGCCCCAGGCATGGTCGATGAGCAGTTCCGCGTTGACACCAAACAGTTTATAGAGCAGTTCCTCGTTGTGATAATCTGTAGGCTGCCCGATAGAACACCGGGCAATATCTCCCATGGTGTACAGGCCGTTGGCTTCCAGCTTGGCGGCATAGCCTTTTCCCACCCTCCAGAAGTCGGTGAGCGGACGGTGGGTCCAGAAGGAGCGGCGATAGCCCATCTCATCCAGTTCTGCGATGCGGACGCCGTATTCATCGGCGGGGACATGCTTCGCGCCAATGTCCATGGCGACCTTGGCCAGATACAGATTCGTCCCAATGCCCGCCGCAGCAGTGATACCGGTCGTCTGCAGAATGTCGAGGATGATTTTCCGGGCAAACTCACGGGCCGACAGATGGTAGGTCTGCAGGTAGCTGGTGGCGTCGATGAACACCTCATCGATGCTGTATGGGTAGATGTCCTCCGGCGCCACATGCTTGAGGTAAACACTGTAGACGCGGGTGCTCCAGTCAATATAGTGGGCCATCCGGGGTGGGGCCACGATATAGTCGAGGGCCAGGGAAGGATTTCGCCGCACCTCCGGGTCGTGAGAGGAAGCGCCGGTGAACTGCCGGCCAGGGGTATTCCGCTGCCGTTGGGCATTGACCTCCTTGACCCGTTGGATCACCTCAAACAGCCTGGCTCGACCGGAAATGCCATAAGACTTCAGGGAAGGTGTGACCGCCAGACAGATGGTCTTTTCAGTGCGGCTCAGGTCCGCCACCACGAGGTTGGTGTCCAGTGGATTCAGCCCACGCTCGATGCACTCCACACTTGCGTAAAACGATTTTAGATCACAGCAAATGTAGGTTCGCTCCTTCATGCTTCGGTCACCCCTTCCTCTTTATCTTCC
>CAJKSU010000308.1 GCA_905202605.1 uncultured Eubacteriales bacterium | reverse complement strand
AGTCACCGAAGGAGAAGTTGCCCAGCATCTCAAAATAGGTGCCGTGGCGGGCAGTGTGACCAATGTTCTCAATGTCGCCGGTACGGATGCACTTCTGGCAGGTGGTGACCCGATGACGGGGAGGCTCCTGCTCGCCGGTGAAGAAGGGCTTCATGGGCGCCATGCCGGAGTTGATGAGCAGCAGAGATGCATCGTTCTGCGGGATCAGGGAAAAGCTGGGCAGGCGGAGATGACCCTTTGTCTCAAAGAAGGACAGGAACATCTCACGAAGCTCGTTGACGCCAAATTTTTTCATACAAATTCCTCCATATTTTAGACAGCACCGCAGACTTTCTTGCCGAATGATGCGGTATTGCCTTTGAGCAATGACAGCCGGGTGAAAATAAAAAAACCGCCCCCTGAAAGCCAGGGGCGGGAGAAACTCTCACACGGTACCACCCTGATTTGTCCAATTTGGACATCTCAGACGCCTTAACGGGGACGAACGTACCGGTTTTCCGGTCAGCTCAGGAGTGGCCCGCATGGTATCCCGCCGCCGGAGCTTTCACTGACCTCCGGTCGCTATGCTGGGGAAGCTCATGCTTCTTTCCGTCATTGCATTTGCATATTCTTCTTCATTTTAGCACGAATGCGCCGTTTGTCAACTGTTTTGTACAATCTTTTTTCTGCCGGGGCGGGGAAACGCATGCATGAAATACCCATTGCAGGCGCAGAATAGAACCGGTGATTGGATGTTTATTTCGTTTTTGAGAACCATCGTATTATATCTTGTGATTGTGCTGACCCTGCGGGTGCTGGGGAAGCGGCAGGTGGGGGAGCTGGAGCCATCAGAGCTGGTGGTGGCGATCCTGATCTCCGATCTGGCGGCGGTACCCATGCAGGACATTGGAATTCCGCTGCTCTCCGGCGTGATCCCGATCATTACGCTGCTGGCGCTGGAGCTGCTGGCCTCGGAGTGGAGTATGCATTCGGTAAAATTCCGGGCGTTCCTCTGCGGAAAGCCGGTGTTTATCATCTGGGAGGGCGTGATCGACCAGAGCGCCATGCGGAAAAATCGGCTGACCATGGACGAGCTGAACTTCTGTCTCCGGCAGGCAGGAATTCTGGAGCTGGAGCAGGTGCAGTATGCGGTGCTGGAGACAAACGGACAGCTCACCACATTCCTCTATCCCAAGTATGCGCCCCTGACAGCGCAGGACGCCGGGAAAAGCACAAAGCGGCAGGAATTCCCGGTCAATGTGATCTGTAACGGCGAGATCATGGAGGAAAATCTCCGGTTTCTGGAGCGGGACAGAGTCTGGGTGGACGGTGCGCTGGCAAAGGAGAACACCAGCCTTCCGGAGGTATTTTTAATGACCGGAACCAGAGAGGGAACGGTGCAGATCATCAAACGGGGGGAGACGCTGTGAAGAAAATACTGGTTTCGGTGGGGATCCTCGCAGTGATCACCGGCTTTTGCTGGTGGACGGCGTGGCGGGTGAATCGCCTGTGTGCGTCTTCTGCGGCACTGCTGGATGCGGCGGAAACCCAGGTGCTGCTGGGGGATTATCCCGGTGCGGAGGAGACGGCGGAGGAGGCCTACCGCCTTTGGCAGGGGCATGAGGAGTTCTTTGGCATGGCACTGCGGCATACGGAATCCGACGATGTGGGCATTTTGTTCCCACCGCTTCAGGAGTCGATTCGGCAAAAGAACGCGGGGGAATTCCTGCTCCGAGCCAGAGAGCTTGCGGCAACGCTCCGGCATCTGGGGCGCATGGAGCAGCCATATTTGTTTAATATTCTCTAAGGCAACACCGCACAAATGCGTCTGCGGGCTTTGACGGTTCTTTTCCCCCGCAAATCCGCTGTGAAAACTATGGCAACACCGTACAATTGCGCCTGCGGATTGCGTCGTCGCAAGCTTTGCATCTTTCGTTTTGCCCTTTAGGGGCAAAAGCTCAGTCGCTTCGCTGCTCCTCCTTTCCCCACCAAACCCACTTTGTTGGGCTTTGGTGGGGGGCCTATGGGATCCTTTCCGCCAGAAATGCGTTAGGAAAACCTTGCAATACACAAAGTATTCCGGCG
>CAJKSU010000307.1 GCA_905202605.1 uncultured Eubacteriales bacterium | reverse complement strand
CCGAAGCTGAAAGCGGCTGGTACACCGTGACGGAATTGGAGGCTGCGTCCGGCTACCTGCTGGATACCACGCCCCACCGTATTGAGGTCAAGGACGGTCAGACGGCCACGTTGGAGATCACCAATCGCAAGGCCTGTTCCATCCTCATCCACAAGATCGACGCCAACACCGGCGATGGCATCTATGGCGTTACCTTCGTTATCTACGATTCCGGCAGGAACCCCATCATGGAGGTCACAACGGATCAGGACGGATATGCCTATATTGATAAAGAACTGGCCGCAGGAAAATACTATATCCGTGAACTGGAAGCGGCGGACGGTTATATCCTTGACAAGCAGTATAAAACCGTTTATGTGGAAGCTGGCAAAACCAGCACCATCGAGTGGGAGAATACTGCTGTTACTGGTCAAATTCAGATTACCAAGTATGCTGCTGAGTCCAATGCTATTACCGGTCAGGCTGGTGGCGTTAGCCATCCGGGTCCTCAGCGATCTTCATAAGCTGGTCAATGACCTTCTCATTTTTCGTCCGCTTGAGATGTGCGTCCGCTCCGTAGCGGTGTACCCAGCCATATTCGCCGATCTTGACCCACTCGGTCCGCTTACTTGGATTGACAGCAGACCATAGCGGCGTGCCGCAATGAGAGCAGACGTGATTTACCCTGTTCTCTTTGCGGAAGAAAAACTGGTCTGCCGGTACGGTATAGCTGATTCCATTCTCGCTGATATCCATTTCGATGACCGCATCGCAGTCCGGGCAAAGAAATGCATGCCGGCGTCTGTTCCACCGCACGGCAGGGCTGCGCATATAGCCGTCTCTGGCCCGTTCCTTGGAAAAGACCGCATACACACTCTTGTCGCCCTGCTCGTACATGGCATAGAGGCGGTTTAAGTCTGTAATATTGCGTACCACCATAGCGTAGGTATCCGGGAGCGTTTCGCCGATCTCGCGTACCCATTTTTTCGTAACATGGGAGGGGCACATAATGATGTTGAAAGACTTTTCTGCGCCTTTTTTCTTCTGCGAAGCCCATAGCCCGTGCAGCGCGCCGAGAGCGGTCGATCCGATCTTGGTTTTTCCAGAGCCGCATTCCGCGATGATGAGGGCGGCCCGCTTTCGCTCAAGCTGACGTTTGACAGCCTCCGCTACAGCAAGCTGTGCGTCATAAAGGGAATAGCCCGCGTGCTGCGTGATAAAGTCGTTGATGGCTAGCACTTCATCAGAGAGGGGCTCACTGGCAGGGTCAAAGAGGGGCATGAGCTGATTGCGGATGCGATCTGCGACGGTCACGCCAAAGGTGTTGAGATATTCCGTGACGTTATTGACTTCCTCGAACCCATCCGAAAAGCCTGGAACCGCGCTAGGGATCTGGATGTCACCGGTTTTCAAGCCTTCCTCCAGCACCTCCACAACATTTTTATCCTCTGGCTTCAGCGTCAGCACCCATGCATCGATCCGCTCTTTTTGCGAGATGACCTCCAGCTGTCGGAGATCTCCGCGGTTTTGGAGCGAAGTGAGCACATAGTCCTGAAACGCAGGGATGAGCGGTGCTGCTGTTTTGTGATCCAGTTCCTCAAACAGGCGCACACGATCGCCTTCAGGGCAGAAAATGTAGCATTTGCGTGGCTGTGCCGGCTTTTGCGGAGCGACTTCTTCATCTCCTTTTTGCCTGTCATCCTCCGGCCCGCATTCATCCTGCGGCGATGTTTCTTCCTGTGTGTCGTCTGCTGCCATAAGCGTTGCCACGGCGTATACGCCATCATGGGTGATTTGACGCTGATACCCTTTCAGCTTGCTTTGCAGCTTTCGCACCATATCATTTTGGGTGGCCTCTATGGTAGCCCCGCCGTAAATAGCGTCTGCCATAGCCCGCACCATCTCGGGATATCCACCGAAGCGGATCGCACAGATCACGCTTCCTTTCTTGTCTGCGTCAAGCACGACTGTATCTGCGTGGGCCGACAGCCGGATCTGCGCCGACGGATCATAATACCCCAGCTCGATCAGCTTGCTCTCTGACATTCATTCGCGTCCTCCTTTCAATTTAGGGACAAAAAAAGACCGCAATC
>CAJKSU010000306.1 GCA_905202605.1 uncultured Eubacteriales bacterium | reverse complement strand
TTTGGCCGACAACTTCAGAAAAATCAGCGTCCCACCGCCCAGCAGCGCACAGACGCAGATCATAATAATCGGCAAAAGCAATTTATCGACCTCGCTTTCTTTGCCATAAAAATAGGCCCTGCTTTTCAGCAGAGCCGTGTCTTATAGTTCCAAATCTTCTTCATCTTCGCTTTCTTCGCCGTACCCAAAATCCAACTCGTCCGATTCAAAAGAAAAGCTGTGGTCTGAGATGCAGTCCAGGGCATCGCTGGCGTCCAGCTCGTCAAAATGCTCTCGGAAGAAAGCCAAATCCTCCTCGTCAGCGCGCACGGTTTCGCCATCTCCATAGAGATAGGTCTGAATTTTCGCTTCGATGGTATCCCCCAGGGGCCATTCGGCAAGAACCTCAGAGATTTCATCACAGTCCAGCAGTTCATCCAGCCCATCAGGGCTACCGGGGACAAAATGCTCCGTCATCAGAGAGTGGGAGGCATCCAGAGTCACCACCGAAAACATTTTGCTCATCGGCTTGCCTCCATATCCTCTCCGGCTCCGGTGTCCATGTCCCATCCCTTGCCGAACATGAGGTTCATAAACTCTTTCATGTCGGCGGCGGACCGTACTTCAAAGGATACCGCTGCGGGGACCGGCTGCGGAAAATACTCCTGATACATGGCAATCTGTTCATCGGTCAAAGAAACGCCCCGTCCTTCCGGGGTATCGCAATAGAGGAAAAAAGTTCCGTGAAGGATATCCGGCCCGTACTGTCGGTTCTCCGGCAGACCTGTCAGTTTCCCGGACGCATTGCAGCAGAGAACCGTTTCGCAGGGCAGAGGAATACACTCAATGTCCCCGCCCACAAGTTCCTGCCGGTGTTCCAGAGAATCCTCCAGCATGGTCGTATAAGGCGCCCGCCCAGGTTCAAACACCATAATCCGAATCATTCTGTTGTCGTTCATATCCATTCTCCTTTTCTTTACGGATTGCCCGGTGCGATATGCCAATCATCATAGAGGGAGCCGCTGATCGTTACATCATCGGTGAGATTCATGGCAAGCATCCCCGCAGGCGTCCAAATATCCATCACATGAGTATTGACTGTGTAGCTCCCGTCCGGGAACCAAACCGGCGAAAAATGCACCCGCTGGTTATAGGTGCTGTAAATGTTTTTGGCAAACTGGAACCGCGCCGTTGTTCCGCTGGTGAGCCGCTCCAACAGCCGCCAGTAGGTTCCATAGCCAAACTCCGGGAAGTAGGATACGGCTGTCTGCCCGTAGGTATAGTGCGATAGCGGGGCAGAGGTGCTGACGGTTGCCGTTACAGTGTTTGTTACGCCATAGCCTGATTTCATCAAATCGCCCGAAGCGGTGGGAACCTTTTCGTCCGGCTCGATTCGGGTGGTGGCGGTCATGCTGGCCGAGTAATTGTCCCGGAAGTAATCATACCATCCATCGTCTACCCAATATCCTGTGTTTTTCCCTGTGCTGTGCCACACCCAATAGGGGTGCCATTTCGCCCACCAGACACTCCATGCTGCATAGGTCTTGGTTTCTCGGCTGGGAATGCTGCTGGCCGACCAGCTTCCCATTGTATCGGTGGCTTTCGGATCGGGCGGGTCGTTGCCGGAGAGATCTACCACCTTTGCGTGAATGGTGCTTTGGCTTAACGAACCTTTGTTAGTGCTGACATAGATGGTAATATCCTGCGGCTCCGACGGTGTATGCCACTTTACCCAGGCAATCTGACTATCTCCCGATGGAATCACAATATTGTTCATCCGGTAGGTGCTGCCGTTGATACTAAAGGATACCGTAGCAGGGCTATCAGGATTGATCTCCGATCCCGCATAAAGCGTTACCGGCGTGATGACATCTGTATCCACACGATACTCGTAGTCATAGTCGGTTGGCTCCGGCTGTTCGGGCGGGTCGGTAAACCATACAATACCCATACCCAGATAGGTGATAATAGTATCGTTGGAACAGGTCTTATTGGTAGCCCCTGTATAGGCCGGAAATCCCATATCCGCATATTCCAGGAACATAGCCAGCGGCAGGTTTTTATGGGTCAAACTCGTCATTGTCTTACGCAAGGACCCGCCTGCCTGATTA
>CAJKSU010000305.1 GCA_905202605.1 uncultured Eubacteriales bacterium | reverse complement strand
AGAAAACTATGAAAATTGCACAAAATTTTTCAACCGCATATGGCGGTTTGGCAGAACACTCAAAACCTGCTCTATCAGTCTTTTCAAAGCTGTCTCTGGGACAGCTGCTTCGATTGAATTTTGATATTTTTGTGGCCCGCGCAACACATATTGAGAGGATTCTTGTCATTTCACTATAAAAATGGTATAAACTTGATAATGAGTTCCTATTTCGAGTATTTTCTTTTTATGATTGGATCGAGGTGAAACATATGTCCAAACCCACACGCACTTCCATTATCATCCGTGAAGGCCGGAAGCGTGCCGGGCTCACGCAGCAGGAGCTTGCAGATAAGCTTGGCATTACAACGGGTGCAGTCAGCAATTATGAAAACGGCGTAAGCTTCCCCAAAGCAGAGGTGGCTTTCGGACTCTGCGACATCCTCGATATAACACCTCGCGAATTATTTGAGAGTGAGTGAGATCGAGAACGCTCGGCGTCCCAGCCAAACAAAAATCCCCGAAAAGCCAGGCACGAAGCCACTTTTCGGGGATTTTACTTTGGAGCTACTGATCCGATTCGAACGGACGACCTGCTCATTACGAGCTATAAAAGGGACTTCTAACGTGTTGTGTCATGTTGTTTCATTGTCAAATAAATTGCGTGATGCAATTATTTTGTTTGTCCGATGCTGTATCGTGCAATCTCGTTAATTACTTCGATTTTTCGAGGATGTTGCGGTTTTTGTTGCGGTCAAGTTGCGATTTTTAAGTATCCTGTTTATAGGATGAATGCGAGCCATCAAGAGACACGACGAAGCAGAATCAAATTCAAGCTTTCTTCTTTTCTGGCTGCTTCAAGGCTTCCCTTACGGTCTGACCGACCCGGCGGATGCTGTCCTCGTTGGCATGGGCGTACATCCGCAGCGTGGTGCTGCTGTCAGAATGCCCCAGCCGTGCGGCGACACTTACCACGTCGGCACCGTTGGTGATGGCAAGACTGGCGGACGTGTGGCGCAGCTTGTGCGGGTGGAAGTGCTCTATCCCATACCGTTTGCCAAATCGCTGGAAGTAACGAGTTGGAGTGTCTGGATGCATAGGCTCCGGGCTATCGTCCTGTGTAAATGCCCAACGCACCGTTACCGGCTGACTCCGCCGCAGCTCCTGCAAAAGCGCGGCCACGTCAGACGAGATGTCTACAACGCGGGTCTTGCCGTTTTTGGGCAGAGTCTCGTACACGCCCCGCTTGGAGGTGTACTGTAGATTCCTCTCGATGGTGATCGTGTTGGTATCAAAATCCACCGACTGCCATTGCAGCCCGCAGGCCTCGCCCCGGCGGCAGCCCGTATCGATAAGCAGCAGGATAAACGCCCGCCACTTGAGCGGCTCGCCATCCAGACAGCGCAGAATATACCGCGTCTCCTCTGCAGTAAAAGCCTTGTGCTCTGTAGGAAGGGCTGCATCCTTCGACTTCCGGGGGCGCGGAACCTTGTCCATTGGATTCCGGTCTATCGTATCATCCAGCAAGGCAGCCTTAAACAGGTTATGTAGTACAGCATACACCTTTGTCACGCTGGCGAAGGCAAGCTCCTCTGACAGACTGGAAAGTAACGCCTTTATCATGGCCGGGGTGATCTCCGGCAGCAGCACATGCCCCAGAGCCGGAAAGACATGCTGCTCCAACAGCTGGGTATAACTGGCCCGGGTCTTTTCCGCCAGCGTGGCGGATTTCTCTGGCAGATAGACGGCTTCAGCATATTGCCGGAAGGTTTTGATTTTGGCCGCCTCTACGGCTTCCGCAGCGGCCTTTTGCGCAGTCTCTTCACGGGTCAGCACTTTCCCATCCGCCAACTGCTGCTCCAATTCAGCGGCGAATTTCTGTAGCTCCCGCTGAATGGTGCGCTTGCTCCATGTCGGCTCTGGGCGGAAGGTGCGCCAGACACGCCGCCCTCGCCCATTGCTGGCCTGCACCTCGTAGATTCGGTTTCCGTTTTTGTCAAGTTTCTCCTTGAAACTCGCCATAAAAATACACCTCCATATGGGTACACTTTGACAAGCCCGCCCAAAAGAGGTATAATCGCATTGCTTGAGTGTGCGATGACCCCGTAAGGGTGAGCCGCTTA
>CAJKSU010000304.1 GCA_905202605.1 uncultured Eubacteriales bacterium | reverse complement strand
AAGAAAAACACGCAAGAACGATATGAAATTGTGAAATCCGAACCCGCGCAAAGCCTTGTGCGGCGGACACTTTCAGCGGATGAAATGGCCGGAGCTTCCAAAAAATTGAGTCAGCCTCGTTATAACCACTTCAGATTACTCCGCAACGCTTTAATAGCATACCCTATTTTCTACTCTTTGTCAACGATAACTTGCTGCACATCAAACCGATCCCATGGGGCAATCTCCGGGGGCAGGGCATGAAAATCCATGCGTCTGCCCGTTTCCGGATGTGTAAACATCAGTCGGTACGACCACAGGCCAATGTGCGGGAATTCGTCCGGAGTCCCATACTTTCGATCCCCCGCCAGTGGAAAACCGTGATGGGAAAGCTGAACACGAATTTGATGAGTGCGCCCGGTATGTAATCGGATGGAGAGCAGGCTCAAGCCTCCCTTTTCCGCCAGAAGCCGGAAATCCAGCCGTGCTTCTTTTGCATCAGGGGCTTCCGTCACATAAGTCATGCGCCGCTGCTTGTCCCGTGCCAGCAGGTCGCAGAGGCTGCCGCTTGGCTCCTTCGGAGTTCCATGGGATACTGCCAGATATTCCTTATGAAACTGCCGCTCCTGCATCTGCATGGATAGCCGCCGATCCGCTTCCTTGGAGCGGGCAAATACCATCAATCCGCCCACGGCCTGATCCAGCCGATGCACCGTCCGGACACAGGCCTGAGAATCCCCCAACTCCGCCCGGATCAGCTCCGGCATTCCGCCGGGCTCATTGGTGGAGCGCACGCCCCATGGCTTTACCGCCACAAGGATCCGCTTGTCCGCATATAGAATTTCCACACGTCCGCTCCTTTCGCGCAACACTTCTCAGCCAGCTGCCAGAAAATCCTCCACAACATCCCGGAAGCTGATGGTGGTAACACTCCCCTTCACCATATGTTCAAACAGCGTCCTTGCTGTCTCAGGGTCAGAGGTAATGTCCAGAACGTACACCAGCTCCGCCGCATCTCGATTACACAGCGCAATGCCATAGCTCATTCCGGTCAGGTCACCCGAGCTCTCCGTAAGCGTATAGTCCAGAGTTATCTCTCCGGTTTCTGTTTTCAAGTGAATCGTTTCTGTCCGTAATAATTTCATAATCGGTTCCTCCTTTTCATGACTCTATTGAACCACAGATTATTCCGTCTGAAAAGAAAAAGAAACCGCAAGTTTCGACAAAATATACAGATATTTACAAGTCAGAATTTCAGCCCCAGCGCCAGCTTTTCTGCCGTGCGGATGCCGTCTGCCGCTGCGGACATAATACCCCCGGCATAGCCTGCGCCCTCGCCGCAGGGGTACAGCCCCCGCAGGGCGCTCTGCCCTGTCTCATCCCGTGGGATCCGAACGGGGCTGGAGCTGCGGCTCTCAATGGCGGTGAGCACCGCATCGGGGTCGTCATAGCCGTGGAGTTTTTTCCCCAGAATAGGCAGTGCCGCCTCCATGGTGTCCGTGATAAATGCGGGCAAGCACTGGTGCAGCTCCGTCCAGATCACACCGGGACGGTAGGATGGCTTGACTTTTCCCGCCCCCTGCGATGGCCGATGCAAAAGGAAATCCTCCACCCGCTGGCAGGGCGCAGAATAGTCACCGCCGCCCAGCCGGAACGCCGCTTCCTCCAGCTTTTCTTGCAAAAACACACCGCCCAGCGGATGATCCGTGCCAAAATCCTCCGGGGTCACCGTCACCAGCAGAGCGCCGTTGATATTCTCCTCATTCCTGGCATGGTTGCTCATGCCATTGGTGCAAAGCCGCCCCGGCTCCGAGGCCGCCGCCACCACCAGCCCGCCGGGGCAAACGCAGAAGGAAAATGCGCCCCGCCCGGTATCCGGATGGCAGGAGAGCTTATAGGACGCAGTGGGCAGTCCTGTGATCTCTGCACCATACTGGGCAACGGTGATATCCCGCTGCCGCTGCTCGATCCGGACGCCCATGGCAAACTGCTTCTGTTCCATAGGAACGCCTGTTTCATAGAGCATCCGAAAGGTATCTCTGGCGCTGTGACCAATGGCAAGCACCAGATGGTCAGTCTCCAACGTGTACATCCCCTCAAGGGACTGCACCGTAACCGACCGCACCGCA
>CAJKSU010000303.1 GCA_905202605.1 uncultured Eubacteriales bacterium | reverse complement strand
GATTCCGCGCGTTGTGGCAGAAATACAGGTAGTTCACCGCGTCCGGCGTCTGGCCTGCGTCCAGCTCCACGCACACATACCAGCCCCATTCCCATGTTTTGTTGCCTGTGGACTTGTCCACTTTGCGGGCCGTAATGACCCTCCCGGAAATGCTTTTCCCCATATAATCGGGCATCAGGATGGTATCGCTGTCCAGCCCTTCCTCGTCGCTGCCGCCATGCCAGCCCTTGCCGTTGTTCCGGGTATAGCCCCATCGGCTGTACCCGTACCGCACCCGCGTGCGGCCCTTAAAAATCGCCATGCTACCACCTCCTTCAGAGTATAAGAAAGCGCCCCAACGGGGCGCTATAGTCATGTATCGCTTGCCAGTCGTTCTCCGAGCGTAACGGATAACTGACGCCCGTACACGGCCTGAGCTTTGCTGGTTTCTTTCTGCAGCTCGATTTCTTTATCCTCCCAATCGCCCACCAGCGAAAAGGCCTCAAACAGCTTGTTGCTGACACCTTCAAGCTGCTCATCCGGTTCATCCGCGGTTTCGTTGTCGGGATAATAGATGCGGAAAGATTCAAGGTTTTCGGATATGATATCTGCCCGGATAGCGTCAAACTGTTCTGCGCCCGCCCGGAATGTGATCTGCACCGTATTGCGCCGGCGGTTGCGCATCATGCCTTCGCCCTCGTTGGGCTGCTCAATCTCATATTTGTGTCCGTTTGCCAATCTGATCAAACTCATGGTATATATTCCTCCTGAATCGGTTCACGACGGTTACACCACCGTACAGCCTTGCGCAGCTCGGCAATCTCATTGTGAACGTAAATGCGGGCTGTGACAGAGATGTCCTTGTGCCCTAATATCTTGCTTATTGAATAAATATCTGCGCCATGTCGGCGCAGGTATGTGCCGTAAGTGTGCCGGAGTTCATGCGCGGTAAGCTCCGGCATGCCAGGGTGCGCCTGTGCAAGTCTTGCCATTTCCGCCTTGAGCCTTCGGCTCCATGTATCGGGTCTTAGGGCGATATCACCGGAAATTAGATACTTTCCCGCGTAGCGCCGCTGGAGGGCATCTATCGCCTGCAGAGCACGGTCAGAAAGGGGGCAGACGCGATAGCTTCCACACTTGGGAGACCGTTCCACTGGCTTGCCCGATACCCATGCGATACTGCGCTGCACACGATAAAGCCTGCGCCGGCGGTCAATATCCTCGGGATGCAGCCCAACCAACTCCCCACGGCGCATCCCTGTCTCAAGCAACAGGACAACCTCCGGCATACGGCTCAAAAACCAGCGGGAGGCGATCTCGATTTGTCTGTCATTGTAGACCTCCTTGATCTGAGGCAGAGCCATGCTTTCCAGCTTGCAGCCATCAGCGGGGTTGCTGGTGCACAGTCCATTACTGCATGCGCTGCGAAAAATTCCATTGACACACATGCGGATCTTGCCGCACATGCTGGGCGAGAGGGAGGATGCCTGCTGATAGAACCGCAGGATGTCCGCTGGCGTCACATCCACCAGAAGCATGTTTCCAAGTGCCGGAAGGATATGCCGCCGGATGGGCAGCTCGTATGTGGTGCTGTATGCCGGATCTGTGATATATGGCCGCTTGTACAGAAGCAGCCACTGAGCGGCCCAGCCTGATACCGTGTAAAGGTCGGAACATTTTTCAGCCCGTCCATGTTCAGCGATATATGCAAAATATTTCGCCTTTGCATCAGCCTTTGAACGCCCATGAAACGCCCTTTTAACGGGTGTTTTATCCGCCTTATACGCAACCGTTCCGTAGTATGTTTGCAGTTTTTTCTTGTTCATTGCATCGCCCTCCAAAATAGCTTTTACACTATTTTAAAGGGTCTTTGCTTCCGATGCTAATTGGGGATGTGCGGCGAAACGGGGAGAAGCAGCTCATACACAGCTCTTGACTGAGATGGCAGAGCACTATCACGGCTTTAGAAACAACGATGGGCAACAGGTCCGGGCTTGGGTGATTGATGAATCCTCGAATGATTCGCTGGCGAACGGTTCAGGCTCCAAAGCCAGCGTAACATGGCAAACGATGAATGCCGGGAACAGCACTCCATTTAATGTCATGCAGCCCAGCCTATATCTTAATCAAATAATTAAGGTGTAGGGATGGCTGAACGACAGAGAGAGGCAGATCAGCACGCGTCCATT
>CAJKSU010000302.1 GCA_905202605.1 uncultured Eubacteriales bacterium | reverse complement strand
TCGCCCCTCATTTCTATTTTATCTTGTTTGTACCCCTTGTACACCGATGTTTCCTGCGGTTTTGCACCTTTTTCTGACGAAAAATCTCCCGTCAGACTCTCTCGCCGATTTGTGCGGTATTGCCCTTACATTTTGCCCGAAATGATAAATAACAGAACAACTCTGCCGAAATGATCAATTCTTATACAGCTTTGCCGCTTTGATGAAAACTCTATCAAAGCGGCATTTTTGATTATTGTATGTTCCTGCTGCGCATCCTATAATGCAGATGTAAACAAAAGAAACACCCCGAAGGATCGGGAAGTCAAATGGTATGTTTTCATCAGAACAGGAGGATGTTTTATGTATTATTCCAGTGGTAACTATGAAGCTTTTGCACGTCCGAAGAAGCCGGAGGGTGTGGATCACAAGTCGGCCTATCTGGTAGGCAGCGGATTGGCTGCACTGACTGCGGCCTGCTATCTGGTGCGCGACGGTCAGATGAAGGGCGACCATATTCATATTCTGGAGAAAGGCCCTACGGCAGGCGGCGCATGCGACGGCTGGCGGTTTGAGAATGTCGGCTATGTGATGCGCGGCGGACGGGAAATGGACAACCATTTTGAGGTCATGTGGGATCTGTTCCACTCCATTCCCTCCATTGAGACAGAGGGCGTCAGCGTTCTGGACGAGTATTACTGGCTCAACAAGGAGGATCCCAACTATTCCCTGTGCCGTGCCACGGTGAACCGCGGCGAGGACGCCCATACGGATAAGAAGTTCGGAATCTCCGACAAGGGTGCGCTGGAAATCATGAAGCTGTTCTTCACCCCCAACGAGGATCTACAGAACAAGCGCATCAACGAGGTTTTTGACAACGTGGTTTTTGACAGCAACTTCTGGCTGTACTGGCGCACCATGTTCGCCTTTGAAAACTGGCACAGTGCATTGGAGATGAAGCTGTATCTCCAGCGGTATATCCACCACATCGGCGGTCTGCCGGACTTCACGGCGCTGCGCTTTACCAAGTACAATCAGTATGAGTCCATGATCCTGCCTATGGTCAAGTATCTGGAAAAGGCCGGGGTGCAGTTCCATTTTGGTGTCAAGGTGGTCAACGTACTCTTTGACGTAAAGGATCCCCAGCGCAAGCTGGCAAAGACCATCGTGGTGGAGCGGGACGGACAGACCGAGAACATCGGCCTTACCGAGAACGATCTGGTGTTCATCACCAACGGCGGCTGTGTGGAGAACTCCACCATGGGCAGCCAGAATACCCCCGCGGCCTATGATACCGAGATTCGAGAAGGCGGCGGCTGGGATATGTGGCGGAAGATTGCCGCACAGGATCCCGATTTCGGTCATCCCGACAAATTCTGCTCGGACCCGGAGCAGACCAACTGGATGAGCGCCACCGTGGAGACGCTGGATCAGAGAATCATCCCCTATATCGAGCAGGTTTGCAAGCGCAGCCCCTTCACCGGCAAGGTGGTAACCGGCGGCATTGTGACTGTCAAGGATTCCTCCTGGCTCATGAGCTGGACGATTAACCGTCAGCCTCAGTTCCGGGAGCAGCCCAAGGATCACTGCCTGGTTTGGGTGTATTCCCTGTTCACGGACAAGCCCGGCGACTATGTGAAGAAGCCCATGCGGGAATGCACCGGCAAGGAGATCTGTATGGAGTGGCTGTATCATCTGGGTGTGCCGGAGGATCAGATCGAGGATATGGCAGAGAACAGCGCCAACACCGTACCGGTGATGATGCCGTATATTGACGCATTCTTCATGCCCAGAGCTTACGGCGATCGCCCGAAGGTCGTACCGGACGGCTCCGTGAACTTCGCGTTCCTGGGCCAGTTTGCCGAAACTCCCAGAGATACCATCTTCACCACTGAGTATTCCATGCGTACCGGCATGGAGGCAGTTTATACACTTCTGAATGTAGATAGAGGTGTGCCGGAGGTGTGGGGCAGCGTCTATGATATCCGGGATCTGCTGAATGCCACAGTGCAGCTGCGGGACGGCAAGAAGGTCACGGAGATGGACGCAAACCTCATGGAAAAGCTGGCCTTCAAGGCTGCTATGGGCAAGATTTCCGGAACAGATGTGGAAAAGCTCCTGAAGGAATATCACGTGATCTAAGGCAACACCGCATAATTGCGTCTTCGGATTCTGACGGATTCTTTCCGCCAG
>CAJKSU010000301.1 GCA_905202605.1 uncultured Eubacteriales bacterium | reverse complement strand
AGGCGCATTTTGCGCCTGCCCGCTGAATTTGCTTGCGTGGATGATGGGGATCAGCCCTCGTTTTCCGTGTAGCGGGCGTAAGCACCGGAATAGATTTCATCCATGCGGCCAAGGCCGGAGGACTCCAGATTCGCAATGGTCTGACGGTAGTCGTCTTCGGTGAGGTCGCCGGTAACCACGCGGGAAGCGGCCTCGGCGGGCGCAACGTCAGGGGCGGGAGCTTCTGTTTCCGGTGCGGCGGCAGATTCTGCCTTGGATTCCGGAGCGGACTGCGGGGCAGAGCTGGAGCCGGCGGGGGAGCCGCAGGCACAAAGCGCCGACAGCAGGGATGCTGCCAGCACCAGAGATAACAGCTTCTTTTTCATTTTGGTTTCTCCAATCATTTATATGTGGCGAATCTCTGCCGCTCAATTGAAACAGGCAGCGGCATTTGGTCGGATTCGCCGTTTCCAAGGACATCTTAACATGAAAAAGCCCCTGTGACCAATGCCGGAACGGCATATACCACAGCATCTACGTAATACTATTGTAATAATTGAGAGCGGAAAAGGGAGCAGACAATTACTGCCTGCTCCCAAACCGATTTATTTGTCTAAGAAATCAACGGCGCTTCCGCCAGCAATCCAGCCGCTGGCAAAAGCCCAGCTGAGGTCGTTGGTAATCTGCACCTTGTTGTTGCGGATATTCAGAAAACGTCCGGAGGAGAAATCACCGGGGACGTACAGTCCATCAATCAGACCGCCGTCCTTTGCGGTGGACTGAATATGCTCGTTCACCAGTACGCCGCCGAAGGCACCATCGGTTCCCAGACCGCCGGAAACCATGTAATAGGGGCCGCCGGTAAAGGGAATCATCTCACCGGGATCTTTGAAATACTCCGTGTCGATGCCGTTTTTGCACATCTCGTTATAATGGGCAACGGTAGCCTTGAGGTTTTCTGCATTTACGCCCATTTCTGTGGCCAACTCCTCCAGGGTGTCGGCTCTGGCAATGGACTTGCCCATGCCGGGCATGGGAGGCATGCGGCCGCCCTTCTTGGGAGAAAAGGCGTTTTCAATGTCTTCCTTCCAGTCCTCAGAATAAGAGGGGGGCGCGGGGAAGCACCACGGCTGCCGCTTTCCGGCCTGATAAGCCTTGACGCAGGCCTCAATCATGCCCTGATCGAAGAGATAGAAGGACTGATAATCCGGCTGCTCTGCCAGACGGTTGCCGGTTTCAAAGATGCCTCGGCGCTTCTGGGTGGATTCATTGATCCAGCGCTTACCGTTCTTGTTGACCCAGAGGGTAGACGGCTCGGCGGTCATGGACATGAGGGTTTTGCTGGGGCACATGCCGAGCGGGCCCATCAGGCGGATCTCAAAGCTGTCATAGTCGATGTACGCCCCCAGCTTCTCTGCCAGCGTGACAGCGTCGCCGGTATAGGAGGGGTGGGTATGGCCGCCGTTACCCATGGGATAATCCGCAATTTTCGGCACATACTTTGCCACCAGCGCATGATTCCGAATCCAGCTGCCTGTGGCGAGAATGCATGCCTTTGCTGTAATGGTCGCCACGCCGCCGGGATCCTTGGCGGTGACGGTGTAGATGCCATTTTCATGGTCAATGTCCGTGACGGCGGTATTTTTCAGCATGGTCACGCCGTTCTTCTCGCACAGGGCGATCATGCGCTTCATCACATACGCGCCGCCCTGACGCTCCTTTTTGAAGGCGGGAACCTTGGGGCCGTCGGGGCCGTCAAAAATATAGGTGCCTTCTTTATATAGATCTTCAACACCTTCGCCGGTGTCACAGAGGAAGTCAAAGAACTCACCTGTGGCCTTAAAGGTGTTATAGGCCAGCGCGGGGCTGAGCTCCCAATACGTCTCGTCCATCACCTGCCGCAGTGCGGGAAGGGTGTTGTCGGGGATCCCATGCTCCTTCTGCCAGCGGCTGCCGTATACCCGCCAGTCCGCAGCACCCATGGCGCCGCCGCCGAAATTCCTGCGCTTTTCCACTACAACCACCTTTTTGTCCGTGGTTTCGGAAATCCGCGCTGCGGCAACCAGGCCGGAGCCACCGCCACCCAAGACCACGATATCGCAGTCCAGCTGAGTGGGATCATGGGGTGCAACTGCTGCGGGGGCTTCCTCCGGGGGAGGGCCGCCCACGGGAGCACCGTTTTTGAATGCGTCATGAGCCATGGTGGCCAGATCCTGTTCCTGCAT
>CAJKSU010000300.1 GCA_905202605.1 uncultured Eubacteriales bacterium | reverse complement strand
AACCTGTGACCCCCTGCTTGTAAGGCAGGTGCTCTCCCAGCTGAGCTATGCTCCCAAGCTGTTCTGTGAGGCGGTGTGGAACCGTGTCTCACAAGGAACGTTGCTATTATACTCAGGATCCCCCCAATTGTCAAGCACTTTTTTCGTCTTTTTTGAACTTTTTTATTCGTTTCTTCCAAACTCCTTGATTTGCAACGGTTTCCTCCTAAAAAAAGCTTTTGGTTATGCATCGCATCTTTCTTTTTTCCGTACCCTTTGTTATAATATCTGCAATAAAATTCGAAGGGAGAAATTTTCATGTTGGATCCCATTTACCGCGACTTCGCCGTGGAGCAGACCAAAGCGCTGCTCGCCATCGACAGTCCCAGCGGCTACACCGAGAAGGCCGCCCGGTGGGTACGGGAAGCATTTCAGGCGCTGGGCTTTGAGGCCCGCATCACCCAGAAGGGCGGTGTACTGGCCTGTCTGGGCGGCAAGGATACAGAAAACGCCGTCATGCTGGAAGCCCACACCGACACTCTGGGCGGCATGGTTGCCCAGATTAAGCCCAACGGCCGCCTGCGGATCACCGCGCTGGGCGGTATGCAGGCACAAAACGGCGAGGCAGAAAACGTCAGGATATACACCCGTGGCGGCAAGGTCTATGAGGGTACACTCCAGCTTGTCAACGCCTCGGTGCATGTCAACGGAGACTACGCCAAGACCCAGCGCAGCTTCGACACTACCGAGATCGTGCTGGACGAGGACGTTGCTTCCCGTGAGGACGTGGAAAAGCTGGGCATTATGAACGGCGACATTGTATGCTTTGAGCCGCGCACCCGCATCACCGCCTCAGGCTATATCAAGAGCCGCTTTCTGGATGACAAGCTGTCCGTAGGCATTCTGCTGGGGCTGGCAAAGTACATCCACGACACCGGTATTACGCCCCAGCGTCGGGTCTACGCCCACATCACTGTCTACGAGGAGGTAGGACACGGCGGTGCCGGTTCCCTGCCTCAGGGCGTCACAGACGCCATCAGTGTGGACATGGGATGTATTGGCGAAGGCCTCGACTGCACTGAACGGCAGGTTTCCATCTGCTGCAAGGACTCCGGCGGCCCCTACAGCTATCCTCTGGTTTCCGAGCTGATCGACGCTGCCCGCCGGGAGCAGGCGGACTTTGCCGTGGACGTCTATCCCCACTATGGCTCCGATGTGGAGGCCACTCTGTCCGCAGGCTATGACATCCGCCACGGTCTGATCGGTGCAGGTGTCTATGCCAGCCACGGCTATGAGCGCAGCCACATTGACGGTGTGATGAACACCCTGAAGGTGCTCAAGGGTTTCCTGCACATCTAATTTATGTGATTAAACGCAAAACATCCGAGCCTGCCGCATTCCAATCGGCCTGTTCGGATGTTTTTGTTTGCTGTGATGAACTTATACCTCTTTCTCCGGCTTGGTCGCCCGATCCAGAAGCTCCTGAATATCCTTTGGGGTAAAGGTATACACCGTGTCGCAGAACTGACAGTCCACGTGGATGTCCTTCCCCTCATCGATGATATCCTGCATCTCCTTTGCACCCAGAGAGATAATCGCAGAGGAGACACGCTCCCGGCTGCAATAGCATTTATAGGAGATGGGCGTGGTTTCAAGAAGCTCCACGTTCTCCTCCCCCAGCAGCCGGACAATGATATCCTGAGGTGTCAGCCCCTCCTTCATCATAGCGGACACATTCCCCGCCTTGGCAACGCTGGACTCCAGCTCGTCGATCAGGCTGTCCGGCGCACCGGGCAGCAGCTGGAGCAAATACCCGCCTGCCACGTCCACGGTCTGATCCCGGTTCAACAGCACGCCCAGAGCGCATACCGTAGGCACCTGCTCACTCTCCACGAAGTACGCCGCCACATCCTCGGCAATCTCGCCGCCCAGCAGCTGCACCGTTCCAACATAGGGATCCTTCATATGGAGATCCCGGATCAACGTCAGAGTGCCGTCTGCGCCCACTGCGGCGCCCACGTCCAGCTTTCCCTGATACTTCTCCATCAAATCCACCTGAGGATTTTCCACATAGCCTCGGACGTTGCCCTCCGGATCGGCGGTGGCAAGAAGCGTCCCCAGAGGGCCGCCGCCCTTGATCATCAGCGTCACGCTGCCCTGATCGATCTTCTGCATATTTCCAATCATGCTGGTGGCTGCCAGCACCCGGCCCAGCGCCGCCGTCGCCACTGCGGTGGTCTTGTGGATCTCCCGCGCACGGCGGGTGAT
>CAJKSU010000299.1 GCA_905202605.1 uncultured Eubacteriales bacterium | reverse complement strand
TCATCACATTGGAAATGTTCATAAGTACGCAAGGCCGGAGGATGTGCCGGCAATTATGGAGATCATGTACCTTGCACACAATGCTATGGCGGACAAAAGCGCCTATATTACCGACGAGCCGGAGTATGTGGCGCACTATGTATCCACTGATGGCTTTGTACTGCTGGCCTTGGAGGATGATACCCCGGTAGGCTTTTTTATGGCGGCAGCGCCGGGACTACAGGAAAATAATTTGGGCAGATATCTGGGCTTTTCAAAGGAGGAGCTGTGTGAGACAATGATGATGGACTCTGCGGCTGTGCTGCCCGATGCGCAGGGCAGAGGCATTATGGGCAGAATGTTTGCGAAGGCTGTAGAGCTTGGCGCGGCGCAGTACCCCTATCTTGTGGGGACGGTGGCACCGGAGAACCTGCCCAGCCTGCGGAATTTCGAGAAAAACGGCTTTACCGTTCGAAAGACCATCACAAAGCCCGGAGGACAAGTCCGTCTTTTGATGGGCAGAGGAACTCTTCCAGAGCATAAACCGTAAGACCCTGATAGCCAGTGACTGTATGGGCAGCGGCAAGAGAGTTCAGCACGGCCTCTTCGGTGGCCTCCGCAGCGGCTCGGAAGGGGATATCCAGCAGATCCTCCTGCACATATTCCAGAGTGCGCAGGGGTGCGGCCTCCTGAGGAATTCGGTTTGCGGTGGTGAAGCCCAGCATCACCTCACCGCTGCCATGACCCAGATAGGAGCCGGTGCGAGCCAGCCCCACGCCGCAGCGGCGGATGATCCGATAGAGCTGACGATCCGTCAGCGGTAGATCCGTCGCTACCACCGTCATGATCGAGCCTGCGTCCACTTGAGTGGGCGCATATTTTTTCCGTTCCAGCAGGGGAAGCAGCTGCCGCCCGATGGGTTGACCGCAGATGGTCAGATCCTCGGTGGAACCGAAATTGGACTGCACCAGAACGCCCAGCGTGTAGGTTCCATCTCCCAGTGAAAAGGTGCGGGAGGCAGTGCCGATGCCGCCCTTCAGGCCGAAGCAGATCGTGCCTGCTCCCGCACCTGCCGCGCCTTCCTCCACGTCCTTACCGGCATGGGCGATGGCCGATAACACGTGCCGCTCCCGAATCGGACGGCAGGCGATATGACTCAACCTTCCGTCGTTGCATTCCCCCACCGAAGGGTTTAGAGAACGGAGGGGGATTCCGTCCTGTTCACACTGCGCCAGCGTATAGGAAATCAGCGCATCGGCTACCAGACCTACATTTAATGTATTGGTCAGCGCAATGGGTGTTTCCAGTGTGCCGAGTTCCTGTATCTGCATCAGTCCCGCAGTTTTGCCAAAGCCGTTGTGGACATAGCATGCTGCGGTGAGCTTATTGGTGAAAAGATTGTCCTGAGCAGGCAGCACTACGGTAACGCCGGTGTGGATGTCTTCATCATGCAGGGTGGTCTGTCCAACGGTAACGCCGGACACGTCTGTGATGCTGTTCCGTGGCCCCGGTGTCATGCTGCCCGGCTGAACGCCATAATCCCGGATCCGCATCAGTACACCTTTGCCTCGCCCCGGATGACCCTTAAGAAATAGTCAAAAATGGGCAGGCCGTCCACGGTATCCTCTCTGCGATGGGCAAGGCACATCCGTTCCGGATGCCATTGCAGGCCGATGATGGGCTTTTCCTCATGCACCATGGCCTCCAGAACTCCGTCCGGCGCCCACTGAATAGCACGGAAGCCCGGAACTGGCGTGAGAATCGCCTGATGATGAGCGCTGTTGATGGGGAATTCTGTACCGTAAAGCTCCGCCAAAAAGCAGTCAACTAGGCAGCGGCTCTCATGGGCCTGATCATGTTCGATCCACTGATGTACCTCGAATTCTGGAATGTTCTGGCATATTTTGCCGCCCAGCGCCACATTGATGAGCTGGTGACCCTTGCAGACCCCCAGAATGGGCTTTCCGGCGTCCAGAAAAATTCGAAGGATCTCAATTTGACGGCGATCCCGTTCCGGTTCGATCTTCCGGCTTCCGTTGATTTCTTCCCCGAACAGGGCAGGGTCAATATCCGCTCCACCGGGGAGGATCAACGCATCGTAACCGGAAAAATCCGTCTCCTGTAAAACATCCTTTCCCTCTGCGCCCAGCGCGGATAGGGCGGCAACGAAATTGGCAGCGCCCTCCGGCGTTCCGGCAATGGCAACATGAATCATAACAGCACCTGCTTTCTGCCCCAACCGGGGCGAATTCTGGATTGGCGTACACC
>CAJKSU010000298.1 GCA_905202605.1 uncultured Eubacteriales bacterium | reverse complement strand
AGCCAGTGGCCTTGCCTATGTGGATATTTCGGAGCCGCTGACGGAAAAATCGGTGGCCCTCGATTGACAGACGGTGTTTAAGATGTTAAAGTATGCTCTGTGGGAATGTTATGTTCCCACAGGGTATTTTAATTGGCCCGAATCACAGCGTTTTTTCTGGCAAGCTGGAGTCATCGGGCTGCAACAATGGAAGGAGCGGCGAATATGCCACAGAAAATTGAGACTATATGCGTCCAGGGCGGCTATACACCTGGCAACGGAGAGCCGAGACAGATTCCCATTATCCAGAGTACCACGTTTAAATACGCAACCTCTGAGGACATGGGGAAGCTGTTTGATCTGGAGGCGAGCGGATATTTCTATTCCCGGCTGCAAAACCCCACTTGCGACCATGTTGCGGCAAAGATCGCGGAGCTGGAGGGGGGCACGGCGGCGATACTGACTTCGTCCGGACAGGCGGCAAATTTCTTTGCACTGTTTAATATCGTTGGCTGCGGGGACCACATTGTGGCGTCCTCCTCCATCTATGGCGGAACCTATAACCTCATCAGCGTTACCATGGCGAAAATGGGCATCGAGACTACCTTCGTCAGCCCGGATGCCACTGAGGAAGAGCTGAACGCTGCGTTCCGCCCCAATACCAAGGCGATGTTTGGCGAAACCATTGCAAACCCGGCGCTGACGGTGCTGGATATCGAGCTGTTTGCCAAGGTGGCTCATGCCCATGGGGTGCCGCTGATCGTGGATAATACCTTTGCGACTCCCATCAACTGCCGTCCCTTCGAGTGGGGCGCGGACATCGTTACCCACTCCACCACAAAGTATATGGACGGTCACGGTGCGTGCGTAGGCGGCGCCATTGTGGACAGCGGCAAGTTCGACTGGATGGCACACAAGGATAAGTTCCCCGGCCTTACCACTCCCGACGAGAGCTATCACGGCATCACCTATGCAGAGAAGTTTGGTCAGGGCGGCGCATTTATTACCAAGTGTACGGCACAGCTGATGCGGGACTTTGGCTCCACGCAGTCGCCTCAGAGTGCGTTTATGTTGAATCTCGGCCTTGAGAGCCTCCATGTCCGGATGCCCCGTCACTGCGAAAACGGTCAGGCCGTGGCGGAATTCCTGAATCAGCATCCCAAGATCGCCTATGTGAACTACTGCGGTCTGGCTGGCGACAAGTATCATAAGCTGGCGGAGAAATACCTGCCCAACGGCTCCTGCGGCGTGGTGTCCTTTGGCTTAAAGGGCGGACGTGCTGCGGCAGAGACGTTTATGAAGCACTTGAAGCTGGCTGCCATTGAAACCCATGTGGCAGACGCCCGCACCTGCTGTCTGAATCCCGCCACCAGCACCCACCGTCAGATGAACGACGAGCAGCTGCAGGCCGCCGGTGTCCCTGCTGAGCTGGTTCGCATGAGCTGCGGGCTGGAGAGCAAGGAGGATCTTGTTGCAGATATTGCTCAGGCGCTGGATGCGATTTGACGAAAATCACAAAAATCTGCATTAAAATTGCACGAATTGGACAGCGAAATTTGTGTAGAATGCTTGACTTCAAAAATCGTGTGTGCTATACTTTTTTATGTGAAATGAATGGGGGCAGGTGAAAACAATATGATTATCCTCTTTATGCTGGGGCTTTCTTGTTTGGCGATTGCCGGACTGAAATGCTTTGAGCCCATGGCAGCTTCCACTGTAATCTACGCCGTGGTTGGTGTAGTCTGCATTGTCGTGTATCTGGTCAACCTGATCAGAAAGAAAATGGAGGGCTAGTCCATAGGAAAGCAATACCGAGGCATCTGACGTGCAGGTGCCTCGGTATTTTGTGCTATTTTGGACTTGAAGGACTTAAAGCGAAAAATCCTCTTTGTCGTATTTTGTAAAATCTACCAGCTTTGGCTTGGGCGGAACCCGGCGGAGGGGATCATAGCGGAACCGGCGGCAGTGGTCACAGGCGTCCCGAATACCTTTTTTTCGACAGATCACGGTATCCGGCTCCGCAGGAGCGGAAAAACGGCAGTAGCCGCAGCGAGGGTCAATATTCTTACGAAACAGCATGGAGAGCCTCCCAAAAGTGGCAGCGGAAATTCTGCCCGAAGTTGATTGCTTATGTACACGGCTTCCCGGCACTGCTGTGGAGAGCAAGCGCCGGAGAAAAATTCATGTGATGCTATTATAGACGATTTTTCCACGCTTGGAAAGCCCTTTTTGCCAGAAACGGGATAGAAAGGAGCCAGAGCAGCAAAAGAAGCAGTC
>CAJKSU010000297.1 GCA_905202605.1 uncultured Eubacteriales bacterium | reverse complement strand
ATGACGCCCAACCTGCTTGGACACACAACGTCTGGCCTGCACGTAAGACAGGCTGCCATGCGCTGGGGTTGAAAGCAGTAAAGACCCCAGTCACAGGCTGTGAGAGCTGCCAGGCTCTGTCTGCGCTGTTCCCCATCGCCGGGGCGCGAGCTGCAAATACGGCGGAACAAACTTTTCAAGATAGGATGAAAGAATCATGATCAACGAACTTACCAGAAAAAACGCACATACCGAACTCGACCACATCTTCAAAACCATTCTCCCCGCGCACGGCATGACAGAGAGGCCGGAGCAGATCCGTCTCAGCCACACCATGCTGGACGCCATGTTTGAAAACCGCATCGCACTGAGCGACGCCGGGACCGGCATTGGCAAGACGTATGCCTACCTGACCGCTGCCATTGTGTACAGCCACAGCAGGCTGGTAGACGGGCTGCCGTTCCAGCCGGTGATCATCGCAACTTCCAGCATCGCCCTCCAGAACGCCATTGTGCGGGAGTATCTGCCGTTCCTGTCGGATGCGCTGTCGGACGATCCGCATATCACAACACCTATTCTTGCCGCCTTGCGCAAGGGCAAGAGTCACTATGTCTGTGACGAGCGGCTGCGCCAGCACCTGCAGCAGCGCCCGAACGGGAAAAACGTCATGCAGAAGAAAGAACTTTATTCCCTGCGGGATGTTCTGGATCTGGATGAAACACAGAAACTCAGCAGCTTTGACCGTGAGCGTGTCTGCGTTCCGCAGTTTTGTGACTGCAAACACCCGGACTGCCGCTATCGCCGGCACCTGACCGAGTGTGGGCAGAAACGGTATCTGTTCCAGATCTGCAACCAGAACCTCTGGCTGGCAGACTGTATGCACCGGGAAAGCGGCTTGAAGCCCATCCTCCCGGATGCCTGCACGGTCATTGTGGATGAAGCACACAAGCTGCCGGAAACGGCACGGGAAATGTTTGGCACGACCTTAGTGGCCGGAGAGATCCGCAGCGCAGTCGTTCGGCTGAAGCAGGACGGATACGCGCTGGCAGCAGACCGGCTGTTTTCGGCTTCTTCTATGCTTCTGCAAAAGATGGCAGAGCTGTCGCCGGAGTACCCTTTTGAGCTGCTCCATGATGATCTCAGCAGAGTCCTTTCTACGCTGTTTTTGATCGGCAGAAAGCTGTCCACGTTTCTGGAACCTGCCACAAAGCGGGCACTGGAGCAGCTCACCGATAAAGTCGTGCTGTTTCTTCGCCCCAAGACAGACGCCATCCGCTACACCGCAGAGGATGACGACGGCAAGCTCATGCTGTGCAGTGTCCCGGCAGACATCACATCCAGAATGCAGCACACGGTCTGGAGCAAACAGATCCCACTCCTACTTACCTCCGGAACGCTTGCCATTGGCAGCAGCTTTCGCCGGTTTCAGGACGAATGCGGGCTATGCTGCAATCTGCGAGTTATGGAATCCGTTGCTGTCTCGCCGTTCAATTATGCAGACAACTGCCGGTTGTTCTTTCCCCGATATTCCGTGCGTCTCAGCTCCGAGCGGTATTACGATGAGATCGCAGCAGAAATTTTGCGGCTTCTATATACAGCAAATGGTCATGCGCTTGTGCTCTTTACCTCATACGCAGATTTATCCGCTGTCAACGAGCGGCTGGCTACAGCAAAAGTCCCCATTTTCTCGCTACGCAGGAACCACCCGCAGATCCTGCGGCAATTCAAGAGCACCCCCGGAGCCGTCCTCTTGGCAACCGGCGCTGCGTGGGAAGGCATGGACTTCCCCGGCGACTGCGTGTCGCTGCTTATCATTCCCCGGCTGCCGTTTGCATTCCCGGACGCCATCCACGAGCATGAAAAGAGAAACTATCCCGCCCTGCGTGACTTCATCCGGAGCGTCATCGTGCCGGAAATGCAGATCAAGCTCAAGCAGGGCTTCGGACGCGCCATCCGCACGGAAACGGACACCTGCGTGGTTGCCATCTTGGATGAGCGTTGCAGCGCCAGAGGCCGCTACCGGCAGGATGTTCTGAACGCGCTGCCGGAAATGCCGATCTTGACAGAGGTATCCGATATCCGACAATTTCTCTGCGCGGTCAAGCCGCAGAGCTATTTTGAAGCCGCAGCCTAAAAGCATCATGTAAAAACAAAAAGGAGATCGACCATGTATAAACGGAAAACAAAGCTCAGCCCCATCCACATCAGTCTCATTGCACTTGCCATTCTGGTAGTCATTGCCGTGATTGTCACATTCGCCGTCAGAAACGACGAACCAAAAGAGCCTGCCGCGCAGAG
>CAJKSU010000296.1 GCA_905202605.1 uncultured Eubacteriales bacterium | reverse complement strand
CCGCTGCTTTTTTGCAGCGGGCCGACTTTTAAAATCAAATGCCAGACGGAATCCAACCCGTCTGGCATTCTTACGTTTTGATTACTGCTTGGTCAGGGTCAGCGGGAGAACGCTGCCGATCTCGTCTTCCATATCGGAAAGCTCCAGTGCGTTGCCTGCGTACTCAGTGACAGTCAGGTTATCACCGTCCTGCGTGTAGGCGACATAGCAGTCCTTACTGTCAAAGTAGATCTTGCCGTCCTTCACGGAGAAGGTGCCGGAGTCAGTCTCTGCGGTGATCTCATCCATCAGCTCGGCGGTGTCGATTTCGGACATTGCGCTTTCCACAAAGGTGGGGATATCCTGCCCGTACTGCTCCTGAAATGCGGCGTCTGCAGTGTCGCGGTCAACGCCCATGCTCTCCATGGACTGGTACAGGTATTCCTGAAGCGCGGAACTGAGCGTGGAGACGCAGTCGTCCAGAGAAGCTTTGGTGGGGTCATTTTCCACTCCCAGCGTGTAGCTCTTGTCCTCGTTCAGGGTCAGGGTCAGCGTTGCAATAAAGGATACATTGGTGAGATCCATGCCTTCCAGATCCTCATCGCTCATTTCAGAGGTAATCAGGCTGGTGCAGTCCATTTCCATCTGATAGGAGCCGGCAATCTTCTTCTCTGCACTCTCGCCGCAGGCTGCCAGAGACACCAGCAGAACCAGTGCAAGGCACAGTGCGCTCAGTTTTTTCAGTTGTTTCATTTTATGATACGTCCTTTCATTTTCGGCTTGTTTGTACAATGTACAAAATACTTCAATATAATACGATAATTTACGGAAGCTGTCAATGGCCTTTTGCCAAAGCCTACGCCGCATAGCCCTGCGGAGACGGGGTAAAATAGAATCGAATTTGTTTTTACACAGGTTTTACGGATCGGGGATTTCAGACTTTACATTTTCCGTGTATCATGAATAGCGTAACAAGGAAATCCAAACAATGAACACCAAAAAGGAGTAACGATTACTATGAAAAAGCTAATTTCACTGCTTGCAGTATCTGCAATGCTGGTTGGCTGTCTGGCTGGCTGCGGCAACAGCACCGGTTCCAGCGCCGCAGCATCCACGCCTGCCGAAACGACCATGGAGGCCGCCACCGAGGCTCCCGCACAGGAGACAGAGGCTGCCAAGACCGAAGCGCCTGCCGCTTCCGCTGCTGAGACTGAGGCTCCCGCCGCCTCCGCAGCAGAAAGTACCGGCTCCAATCTGGACACCGACATCACCGTTGTTTCCCGTGAGGAAGGCTCCGGTACCCGCGGTGCCTTCGTAGAGCTGATGAAGATCGAGGATGACGACGGCGACCACACCGTTGACACCGCCGAGATCAGCAACTCCACCTCTGTTGTTACCCAGACCGTTGCCGGCAACCAGTCTGCAATTGGCTATATTTCTCTGGGCTCCCTCAATGACAGTGTCAAGGCAGTTAAGGTAGACGGCGTTGAGCCTACCGTAGAGAACATCAAGGCTGGCTCCTATGCGGTATCCCGTCCCTTTGAGATTTGCTACAAGGAGGAGAACCTCACCGATTTGGGCAAGGACTTTATCTCCTACATCATGAGCAAGGAAGGCCAGAAGATTGTAGACGATGAGGGCTATATTGCTATGGACGAGAGCGCTGAGAGCTACACCGGCTCCGGCATGAGCGGCACCCTGAGCCTGAACGGCTCCACCTCCGTATCTCCTCTGATGGAGAAGCTGGCTGAGGCATACCGTGCCATCAACCCCGATGTTACCATTGACATTCAGCAGACCGGCTCCGGCGCTGGCATCACCGCCACTGCGGACGGCACCTGCGAAATCGGCATGAGCAGCCGTGCTCTGAAGGACGAGGAGCTGGCACAGGGCATCACCGAGGAGCAGATCGCACTGGACGGCATTGCGGTCATCGTCAACAAGGACAACGGCGTTGACACCCTGACCTCCGAGCAGATTCGTCAGATTTTTATTGGTGACATCACCAACTGGGCTGAGCTGGGCTAATCCAAAAACAGAAACATCCTTCGCGCCCTGCCGCAGCCCATGCGGCGGGGCGCTTTCAAAAAGACATGAGGAATTATTATGAAACAATATAAAGAACAGATCATGCAGGTGGTGTTCCTGCTGACAGCCTGCGTATCCATTGCGGCGGTGGTGCTGATCTGCGTTTATCTGCTGGGCAGCGGTATTCCAACGATTGTGGAGATTGGCCCCGCAAATTTCTTCGGGGTGGTTTGGAAGCCCAGTAAAAATCTCTTTGGCATTTTGCCGATGA
>CAJKSU010000295.1 GCA_905202605.1 uncultured Eubacteriales bacterium | reverse complement strand
CATGAAGGCTATGGAGCCAAAGGTGAATACAGATGGGAAAGTTGTTCTGAACCGAGCGCGGCATCCGTTGATTGATAAAAAGACGGTGGTGCCGATCAGCGTCCGGCTGGGGGATGATTTTGATACCCTTGTCATCACCGGCCCCAATACCGGCGGTAAAACCGTCACACTGAAAACCCTTGGCCTGCTGACGCTGATGGCGGAATGCGGTTTGCACATTCCTGTGTCGGACAACAGCTGCATCTCCACCTTTGAAACAGTGTTTGCGGACATCGGAGACGAGCAGAGCATTGAACAGTCCCTTTCTACCTTCTCCTCTCATATGAAGAATATTGTGGAGATCACGGAGCAGTGCGACGACCGGAGCCTTGTGCTGTTTGACGAGCTGGGAGCTGGAACCGACCCCGCCGAGGGCGCTGCGCTGGCAGTGGCGGTAATTGAGTTTTGCCGGAAGCTGGGAGCAAAGGTGGCAGGCACCACCCATTACGGAGAAATGAAGCTCTATGCCATGCGCACCGAGGGCGTCATCAACGCCTCCTGCGAGTTTGACGTGGAGACCCTGCGGCCCACCTATCGGCTGCTCATTGGCATTCCCGGCAAGTCCAATGCCTTTGCAATCTCCAAGCGGCTGGGGCTGAGCGAGGTAATTATTGACGACGCCCGGAGCCTGGTCAGCGAAAATGACGTGAACTTTGAGGACGTGCTGTCCCAACTGGAGGCACAGCGTCAGGCCATGGAGCAGGCGCGGATTCAGGCGGAGCAGCTGAAGCTGGAGGTGGAAAAGACCAAGCAGCAGTCCGAGGCCTATAATCTGGAGATCAAAAAAGAGCGGGATAAGGCTGTGGCAAAGGCGCGGAAGGAGGCACAGGCCATCATTGACGATGCCCGACGCTCTGTGAATATCGCCATGGACGAGATCAAGCAGATGAAAAAGCAGCTCAAGGATGCGGGCGCGGTGGACGATTTCAACCAGCGTCAGGCGGAGCTGCGCCGAGGCCTGAATACGGCGGAGGATAAGCTCAGCCAGAAGGCGCCTCAGGAGACGGAGAAAAAGGTATCTGCACGGCCGCCTAAGGTGGGCGACACGGTGGAGCTTTTGAAGCTGGGTACCAGAGCCACGGTGCTGTCCGTCAATAAGGACGGCTCCCTGCAAATTCAGGCGGGCATTATGAAGCTCAGCGTAAAGCCGCAGGAGGTCTATGTGCTGCCCCAGCAGGACACCCAGAACACCGTTAAAAAATTTGTGGAAAAGGCCAATCGCCAGCTCCGGAATCTTGCCACCGCTTCGGAGGTTGACCTCAGGGGCATGACTGCGGACGAGGCGATTTCTGTGCTGGATCGATTTCTGGACGATGCCATGCTGGCAAAGCTGCCCTCCGTGCGGATCATCCACGGAAAGGGCACCGGCGTCCTCCGGAAGGCAGTTCAGCAGCATTTGAAGCGCAGTCCGCGGATCAAATCCGTGCGTCTGGGCGTATACGGTGAGGGCGAGGACGGCGTTACTATTGCCGAACTGGACGTTTGATTTGAGACAACATCACCAAATTGTAAAAATTGCGATACAAATCATTGACGATTTCCGGAATGTCTGCTATGATAAAGGAAACCGGCAGGAATGCCAGCGCATTTAGGGAGTGAATGTACATGTATACCAAGACTGCTGTTGTCAATAATCAGGTTGGGCTTCATGCCCGCCCTGCCACTTTCTTCATTCAGAAAGCGAATGAGTTCAGGAGTTCCATTTGGGTCGAGGTGGAAGAGCGCCGGGTCAACGCAAAGAGCCTTCTCGGTGTTTTGTCTCTGGGAATCGTAAAGGGGACTGAGATTACACTGATCGCCAATGGTCCCGATGAGGAAGAGGCTGTCGAAGCTCTGGCCGCTTTGCTGGCATCTGATTTCGGCAAGTAATTCTGAAGCCAATGCCCCATGGCCGCATATGTGGTCATGGGGCATTTCAGCTTTTCGGTATGATCGGAAAGGAGGGCAGTGCCTTGGAGGTTCTGACCCCAAAAGAATTAAAGGATAAGGTGCTTTCGCTGCCCTTCCAGCCCGGCGTTTATCTCATGAAGGATAAAACCGGAACCATCATCTATGTGGGCAAGGCGAAAAAGCTCAAAAACCGGGTGAGCCAGTATTTTCAGGATTCCGCTTCCCACAATGCGAAAACACGGCTGATGGTCAGCCATATCGCAAATTTTGACTATATCGTGGCACGTTCGGAATTTGAGGCGCTGGTGCTCGAATGCAGCCTCATTAAACGCCACCAGCCCATGTATTTC
>CAJKSU010000294.1 GCA_905202605.1 uncultured Eubacteriales bacterium | reverse complement strand
ACCCGTTGGACAGCGCGTCATAAGCAGCACATAGGGCAGGAAGCCTGCTTCTTCGGAAACAGACTTCCTGCTTCCTTTTATACCCCCACGTAGCCCCCTGTCGCGCCCTGTGTGGCCGATAAAGCAGACACTGCGGATACGGACACCCCCTGAGCAGAAAGCGCCGTGTAAGTCCGCAAACGCCGAAGTAAAAAAACAAATCACACATGGAGAAAGCCGCCCTGGGCATCTGAGATCATCAGATGCCCAGGGCGGCTTTTTGCGTTGCCTGGCGAACGCCCGAATATACCAGAGATGGAAAAACGGCACTGACCCGCATGTATTCGGACGGCACTCTGCTCGGCGGTGAGGGGAAAGGTATTATTCTGGATGGTACCCCCGGTAAGGATGCCTACTACACCGGCTACCACTGGACCAAGGCAATGTGTGATACCTGCGGCACCATGAACAGCAATGGCGGCATCAACGGCTATGGCTTTGGCCGCAATGTGTACAACCTGTACGATTGTGCTGCCGAGTTCATGGAAGATCTGGATAAGCGCGTAACATATGAGTACGCAGATGACACCTACCACACCGTCACTACCAAAGGCGGCTCCTACTGCTGTTTCTGCTATGGTACGATCTATGAGTCCAGTTCTAAGCTGGAGCGCCACAGCATGGTAACAGAAGTGCTGCCCCAGCCGGCGAATGGCCGCTTTGCAGTGGTGGAGAAGTGTAGCCTGTGCGACTATTGCTGCACAAGGGGCTGGATGACAGTGCTGAACGCCTGCGGGTCCAGCTCCGGGATACAGCGCAGCAAGGACGCCGGGATGAGTACGGTGGCGACGATATCGAGGATACCGCGGTCAGCGGCTCCAAGCGAGCCGCCGCGGAACTGTTGAAGCAGCGCAAGGAGAAAGCCACAGAGCAGCCGAGCGATCCTGCACGGAATGGCGCGTCAGCACCAGATGCACACAGGAATGAAAGTCCCATCATCCGAACCAAAGATACAGAGTTTGCAGAAACCCAAACGCCTGCTGCGACGCCCCAGGCACAAGCGCGTCGCGTTGCGATGCAGAAAGCGGCAGCCGTCAAGACGAAGGACACCTATATCGAAACACAGGTGAAAACCAGTGTCACAGAAGCACCGGAGCCACAGCGGCAAGGACAGCGGGCATTCGTCCGGGAACAGGGACGCAAGGCGATGCGGCGGACGAGGCTTCGGCAGACGGAGCAGAACAGACGGCTTCGGAATACATCACCAGATCTCGGCACTTCGGAAACGATCGGTACAGCGCAAAATGCGGAGGATCTTTCACACAAAAATATTAAAGAGAGGACCAGTATTCCGTTTCCGAAAGCTTCTCAAAAAGCGCTTTTGAAGAAAGACGGGCAGGCTGAATATTCCGTGCAGAAGACCGCGCAGGCGGCAGGCAGGGCGCTTCGCGCGATCCTCGCCGCTGCCCGCAGTCTGCTTGCCGCCATGATGGCAGGCGGCAGTACGGTGGTGTCTATGGTGCTGGTGATCTGCCTCATAGGGCTTTTGATCGCCTCACCCCTCGGCATTTTCTTCTCTGGTGAGGACAGCGGCACAGGCTATACCATGCCGGAAGCTGTCCGTACATTGAATGGAGAGTTTACTGACCGGATCGAGAAGATCAAGGCGGAGAATCCGCATGATGAATTGGATATGGACAATGCCGGCAATGCGGCGATGATCGCTAACTGGCGGGATGTGCTGGCCATCTATGCGGTGAGGACGACTACGGATGATACCTCGCCGGATGAAGTCGCCACGCTGACGGCAGAAAAACTGGACATCCTGCGTCAGATCTTCTGGGATATGAACGCCATCTCTTATTGGGTGGAAACCGTCTCCGGTGATGAAGATGAAAGCGATACCGTTATCCTGCACATTACTGTCACAGTCAAGGATCATCTGCAAATGGCGGACGAGTATCGGTTCAACACCGAGCAGCGCAAGCTGTTGGAGGAACTGATGCAGCCGGAGTATCAGGAGCTGTTCATGGCGCTGACCGGCAGTTATCAGGATATCGACCTGTCTCCGGAAGAGATCCGGGAGATCATCAAAAAGCTCCCCACCGATCTCAGCGAGGAGCGCAAGCAGGTGGTATTGACTGCGTATCAGCTCTTGGGAAAGGTCAATTACTTCTGGGGTGGAAAGAGCCTTGTGCTTGGATGGGACTCTCGCTGGGGAACGCCTATGGAGGTGACAGCCGCAGGCAGCTCCAGCAGCGGTACCGTGCGTCCGTTCGGCTTAGATTGTTCGGGGTTTGTCGATTGGGT
>CAJKSU010000293.1 GCA_905202605.1 uncultured Eubacteriales bacterium | reverse complement strand
AACCACCAGACTGATGGCCGTAGCTGCAAGCCCCCAGGGGGATGTGGAGATGACGGCACTGGACGCCGCTACTGCCGTGCCAGCCGCCGTTGCGGCTGCCCCCATGTGAATCAGTCTACTAGCAAGGATGGCAATTTCCTCTGCCTTCTGCACAGCCTTCATGGCCACGAAGGCCGCAGTAATGCCAGCCACAGCGCTGATTACCGTCTCCCCATGCGCAATCAACCAGCCAAATGTATCTCCAATTCCCTGAGCCAGCTGATCAAACTTGCCTTTCTGGGCTGCATTGCTCAGACTTTGCGTTACAGTTTGAATGACGGGAATAACCGACTCAAGCACCGGAGCACCGATGGTGGCCTGCAACTGCCGGTAAGCCTCATTCAATTCGCCTGTGACATTTTCCCAAGAGCCGGCTTCCCGGGCAGCCTGGCCCAGTGCACCAGACGCTTTATTACCGGCTTCAACCATAGATAACAGCACATCGACTTTTTGAGCTTCAGAGAGCTCTTGAAAGCTCTTGGCGTACTTCTTATTGGCTACTGTGTTCCTAGTTATTTCTGTCGCAGCAATGCCTAATGCAGCATCGTTGGCGTAGTTGCCCTTCAGGAAGCTCTGCAAAGTTTCGGTTGTATTTTCAATAGATCGATCATAATACGCTGCGGAATCTGATGCTGCACGCATAGATCGACTGGCAATGTCCATAGCCTGAGCAGTGTCTGCGCCAGCCGTCTTGGCAAAGGCATAAATCATTGTATAACTTCCTTGCATGCGCGTAGCGGTAATTCCCGCTTCAGCTGCAACGGCTTGCAAGCTGGTCCTGGCAGAGGACTCCAGATCGCCAAATGTCTGGGCAAATTGTGCATTCTCCGCCCGTACGGTAGCGGCAGAGTCAATCATTCCCGATGCAAAATTTTTGATCAAGCCAGTCAGCTTTTCCAGGCCACGCATAATTGCGTCAGATAGCAAATGGGCTTTCAGGACGTCCCCATAGGAAATTGTAGCAGCTTCCGTATTTTTCAGGGCCTCCTCGACGTTTTCTACCGTATCGGTAATATCCTCTAACGGCTTGGCTTCAATATCCCACAATGCCGCTTCTGTCGCATCTGCTGCAGACTGGAGATTTTGCAACTTTATCCGGGTGCTCTCAATCTCACGCTGCAAGGCATCATACTGCTTTGGAGAGACCGGATTACCAAACTCATCGGATACCTCTTTTGCCTGATTTTCCAGACCCCGCAGTTCTTTAGTAGTATTTTGTACTGCCTTGGTGATTTCTGCATAGGCTGATGTATCTGCATCTCCAGCATCCAACATGTCCTGCTGCTGCTTTTTTAGTTCCTTCAGGCGGTCCCTGGTGGATATAATTTCGTCCTGAATTGGCGTGTAGGCAGTTTTCCAAGCATCATAGTTTTTTGCACTTTCCGTTACCTGCTGGTTGGCGGCTTCCAACTGCTCCAGTTTTTTCTGTGTTGCACTTGTCGCGTCCGCCAAGAGCCGTTGCTTCTGCTCCAGCAGCACCACATTTTGGGGATCTAGTTTTAGCAGCCGGTTTACATCCCGCAATTGGCTTTGCGTTGCTCCGATTGATCTGTTGACACCCTCCAGAGCCTTACTAAGGCCAGTGGTGTCACCGCCTATTTGAACTGTAATACCTTTTATCCGGTCGGCCACCTACTCACCCCCTGCCGAAAAACGCATAAATATCTTCTTGGGTTGCCTTATATGGGTATTTACAATAATCGTTCGCCCGTTCCGTCAGCATATCCAGAACCATGCCTACCGTCATCCCGTCCAAGTCTTCACGGGATAGTCCCAGCTCCGCACAGCGGAGCTGGAAAGTCGCTCCATTAAACACTCGCACAGTCGGCCTTATTTTTTTTTAGAGACCGATGTAGTTGCAATGTTTGCTGCCCAAAGATCCATGATCTGAGGCATGATTTCATAAATTGAAAAGACACCGTCGATGCTGTCCAGCCATTCCTCCACAGTATCCGGGACGGTCGGATCCGCCTGCTTGGCCATGATCCAAGCGACATCACCGAAAATGGTCAAATCCGGAACAGCGGCCATAGACATATTCCCATCTTTGGAAGCAGCAACGGAATCGGCGTACGCTGTCTGCAGCTGCCGGATATCTGAGAGCAAATCACGCCCGGTCTGTGCACGATATAGGCGAGGTGTCAGCGCGGATGCCCGCATGAGGATTTCTTGCCGACCAAAAGAAACAACTCTTTCCATGATGTGCCTCCTTAGCCTTCACTGGAAGCGGATGTGGGCTGGTAGACTTGCTTGAACCAGGTTTCT
>CAJKSU010000292.1 GCA_905202605.1 uncultured Eubacteriales bacterium | reverse complement strand
ATTTTTTCAAATAGAAACGGCGCAGTCACTTCCGACTGCGCCGTTATTGCGGATGAGGGGGTCAATTACCGCCGCCCATCTCGCCGATCTTATTTCCGTTCTCGTACATGTTGTTGTCCTGAACTCCGGTGTTCTCACCGCTATTTTCCACATAGCCAAAGCCGGGTACATAGACCTGACCGGAGCTGTTGGTGCTTCCCGCAGCAGGCTTCGTTTCGGTGGGAGCCACTGTGGGAGTCTCCTCATAGGTGGGCGGCGCTTCATTCTCGGTCTTGCGCTCCTCCTCCGGCACATCCGCTCCGTCGTGGTCATCCGGCAGCGTGGTGGTGCCGGCGGGTGCTTCCGGTTTTTCGGGGGATTCCGGCTTTACGGGATCTGCCTGGATGGTCTGCTCCAGACCGCTGGAGTCTGCGCCCTGGGCGGGATCAGTTTCGGATGCGTCCGGCGTTTCCACCTGGACATCCAGATCAGTCTGGCCGTTATTGTCGATATCCACATTGGGATCACCGCTCTGGGTGGGGTCATCGGAAACCACACCGGAAGAAATCTCGGCATTGCCGCCGAACCGGACGGCGATCCCAATGGCTGCCACAACGCAGAGCAGGCAGCAGACGGCGATGAGGACGATCCTCTTTGTCTTGTCTGTCATGGTGTATGCCTCCTTAGTGTTTTTCTTATTAATGGGACAATACCACAATTTTCTGTGGAAGTCTATTGAAAAGACCGGATGGATCAGAAGAGAGGCACATATTTGGCCTCCGTGTGCAAAGTCATGCTGGCGGCGGGCAAATGATTCCCCAGAAACCGGACGGGCACCTCCAGATGGATCTCCACCAGCGCGGTATAGCCCTCACTCTGACCGGAGCCGAGGCTGTTATTTTCCAGAACCACGGACAGGCCGGAGATGGTATATTCCACTTCGCCGTCCGAAATTTTCTGATACCCGCCCGCTGTATTTTCCAATCCGAGCGTTTCAGAGAGCTGGCCGTACACATCGCCGGTGTCAATGCTCTCATCCCAGCGGCCTGTACCGTCCGGATACCAGCCCGCGGCGTATCCCTCGCGGACGGCGTGGTACACATCGTCATAGTTGTCATTGATGGTGGAAATGACCGCCTGCTGCGCGGCCTCCTTCACGCCTTGGGCAATGATCCACAGACGGCTGAATTCGGCAATGGCGCAGAAGAGCATCAGCAAGACCAGCACGATGGCAAGGATCATGGGGGTGCCCTCGCCGGAGCGACGGCGAAAGATCGGTTTTCTCACTTCCAATACACCTCCGACTTGCCTGTAGCAGAAGCCGTCAGCGTGATCGGGAACGAGCCAAATCCTCCGAACAGGCCGATATCCGTTTCCAGCGTCAGGGTCACGGTGACCTCGTCATTGAGCTGGATGCGTCCGGTGGTGGACCACCGGATGTCGGGGTCAAGCCCGGTGCTGTCGGTAAGCGCCGCCGCCCGGCGGGTGGTCTCCGTGCCAACCCGGCCGGCGATTTCCGCCTCGCGCACCAGCTCCACCGCATAGGTGTCCAGCTGCTGTTTGGTAATGTAGACTGGAAGCACACGAACCACCAGCGCCAGCACCAGCATGGCACACACCACCAGGACGCATACATCGATATAGCCTTCGCCGGAGCGCCGTTTCAGTATTTTTTTCATGGCGACCTCCTTTAGAACAGGCTTCCCAGAGAATTGACGATCTGGTACACGATGATGACGATATAGGTCATCATGAAGCACATGAGCATGATGAAGCTGAACACCCGGATCTTGGGCGGGATCTTGGCGGCCTTGGCCTTGAGGCGCTGCAGTTCCAATGCTTTCAGATCGTGGGACAGCATCTGGAAGTACATTCGCCCGTCGTCACCCCGCAGGATGCCGATGAGGCCGCGGACGATGTCCGAAATGATGGCGGAGCCCATTCTGGCCTCAAAGCGGATGAGCGCCGCTTCATAGGAGGAGGAACGCATGTCCGCAGTCAGCACATCCAGCTCCCGACCGAAGTCAGCTCCGGCGTGTTTTTTGTAGTTCTCCAGAATCCGCAGGACATCCCGGCTGGCTGCCAGCTCCTGATGGATGGTGGCGACGAACCGGGGCAGTTCGCCCTCGATCAGCTCCATTCTGGCCTTGACCAGCTCATCCGCCCGGCGGCTCTCCTTGAACCAGGTCAGAACGGCCAGCACCACGATGAGGGGGCTCAGGATGGGCAGGATCAGCAGGCACGGGATGATGCCGAGCAGGATGAGGCAGGGCTTCAGAATCGAATAGGCTGTGTAGACCTGCGGGGTCATATCCAGCCCCGCCGCTGTGA
>CAJKSU010000291.1 GCA_905202605.1 uncultured Eubacteriales bacterium | reverse complement strand
GTGTACCATACCTTGAGGGAGCAATACCCGGAGGTGTGTGAGCTGGCTCCCTTTACCGTGCTGGTGGAGCCCTGTTCGGTAGAGAAGCTGCGTCGGGGCCGGGACTGTGACTATGCCTATATTCTGAAGGCGCAGCTGAAGGAGGCAGATCTGATTGTCCTGAACAAATGTGATCTGCTAAGACCGGCGGAGCAGCGGCTGGCGCAGGACTTCCTGCGGCAATGCAATTCCAGCGCCGAAGTCATCTGCATCAGCGCCCTGACGGGACAGGGGCTGGAGCAGCTGGCTCAGAGGCTGACAAACGGGTCAGCGTCTCTGCGGAACCCGGATATTGGCTATGGTGGCGTGGAATTCACCCGGGTCATGGATAAAGTCAGTGAATTTAACATGCAGTATTATGCAACCGTCTGCTGCAATGATTTTGACGGAAACAGCTATCTCATGGCAATTGCAGAGGACGTACAGGCGCGAATATCGGGAACTGACGGAAGCATTCCTCATCTGAAGCTGCTGGCATGGAACCCGGAGGGGGAATATGGGAAGGTGGATCTTCTTGAGGCCGGACGACCCGTTGAGATTAACCACCGGTTTGTAAACCCTTGCAAAGAGCTTGCTGTTGTGCTGAATGCCAGCGCATTCTTTCCGCCGGAGCAGATGGATGATATGCTTTCTGAGGCAATCGAAACAGTGTCGAATACCTACCAATTATCTCTTTCAGTATACAAGAAAGAGTGCTTTGGATTGGGGGGATGAGAATGGCCGAAATGATCCGGGAAACCAGATCCGTTTGTCCGGTATGCATGAAGAACCTCCCGGCGAAATTGCTCCGGGATCAGGATGGTGTCATATCCCTGAAGAAAGAATGTCCCGAGCACGGTATTTTCACAGCGCCTGTTTGGCGCGGGTGTTTGGATTTTGACCGATGGGCGGCAAACAGTTCGCCGCTGAAAGTCGGGCAGGGGATGTCCTGTCCGGGACAATGCGGCCTCTGTCCGGAGCATGAATCCGAAAGCTGCTGTGTCCTGCTGGAGGTGACAAAACGCTGCAACCTTCATTGCCAGTTCTGCTTTGCTTCCGGCGGAGAACAGGAGACAGAACCGCCGCTGGACACGCTGAAGGCCAGCATTCGGGATATTGTGAAGAAATGTGGACGGCCTCTGCTGCAGCTTTCCGGCGGAGAGCCGACTCTTCGGGATGACCTTCCCGAGCTGGTTCGCTATGCCAGAGAAGCGGGCTGCAGCTATGTTCAGGTGAACACCAATGGCCTGCGCCTTGCTGAGGATCCCCGATATGCCGAAGCTCTGGCAGAGGCAGGACTTGACATTGTGTTTTTGCAGTTTGACGGCACAGATGACCGAATCTACCAGACTCTGCGGGGACACCCGCTGCTGGAAAAGAAGCTCCGGGCCATCGAGGTGTGCGGACGGCTGCACATGGGCGTGACGCTGGTGCCAACGGTGGTGCCCGGGATCAATGACCAGGATCTCGGTGCGCTGATCTGTCTGGGACAGAGCCTGATGCCCGCTGTCCGGGGGATCCATTTCCAACCGGTATCCTACTTTGGCCGGTATCCTGGCATCCCTGGGGAAGACCGGCGGTTTACGTTGGATGAGTTGCTTGCGGCCATTTCCCATCAGACAGAACTGCCCATAGAGAGCTTCAGGCCCTCCCGGTGTGACCATCCGCTCTGCGGCTTTCATGGTGCATTTGTGGAAAATAGCGCCGGCAAGCTCTGCCCAGTTTCTTCCGGCTCACAGACCATGGGCCGAACCAGTGCTGGGACAAATCGGGAGTATGTTGCCCGCCATTGGCGGCGTTCCGCTTCGGATGCTGCTCCGTCGGCGCTATCCGAAGAAATGGATTTTGATACGTTCCTGTATCTTGTCCGGAACAAAAGCCTCACGCTGTCCGCCATGGCCTTTCAGGATGCCATGAATCTGAATATTGAGCGGCTCCATCGATGCAGTCTGCATGTATATTCAGATGGTGCGGTGAAGCCTTTCTGTGGGGCGTATCTGACGCCTGTAACCCTGACTAGATCATAGGTTCTGCCTCCAAAGAGATAAATACCCCAAGCGTTGTATCAAGAAGAATAAAAGGAGAAAACATCCATGTATCGAATTGTGAAGAAGGAAACGCTGAATCCCAGCGTGAATCTCTATGAGATCGAGGCTCCAATGACCGCAAAGACAGCCCAGCCGGGGCAATTCGTCATACTTCGTTCTCACAAAGATGGCGAGCGCATTCCAATTACCATCCATGACTGTGACCGGGAAAAGGGCACCGTCACCATTATCGTTCAGACCGTGGGCGCCGCAACAGAGCGGCTCCGACATATGGAGCAGGGTGAGTTTTTGGAGGACTTTGTGGGCCCGCTGGGCCGTGCCACCGAGGTGGAAGGGAACAATAAGGTCTGGGTGATCGG
>CAJKSU010000290.1 GCA_905202605.1 uncultured Eubacteriales bacterium | reverse complement strand
TAGCCGCATTTGGCAGCCGCAAAAAGCTGTCTGACGGCGAAATCGACGAACTGCAAAAGGTCATTGATTCCATGCGGGAGGATTCCCATGCGTAATCTGTTTTCTCAAGTGCTGAATATGAGTATGACGGGCAGCATCGTCATTCTGCTGGTCATGCTGGCCAGACTCATGCTGAAACGATCTCCAAAGATTTTTTCTTATGCACTCTGGTTGGTGGTTTTGTTCCGGCTTCTGTGCCCGGTGGCATTTACGGCACCCGTTTCCGTTCTGAATGCGTTGGAACCGGAAATTCGGGAGACATCAGGCGCAGCCAGCGTGGTTTATTTTCTTCCTGCCGAAGCTGATCAGAATTCCGATTTCACGTTTGTTCCGGCTGAAAATCAGTCGGGGGCGGAACTTGCGCAGGTAGGGGAGCCGGAGCATACCGGATCGGATATTATGGCAATCGTTCCTTATGTCTTGATCGCCGGAACCGGCAGCATGATTCTTTACAGCATCGTGCAGTATATCCGTCTGAGACGGAAACTGGTAGGCGCTGTGGCTTACACAGGAAACGTTTATTGTGCCGATTATATTGACACGCCATTTGTTATGGGCATCTTCGCCCCCAAAATCTATTTGCCCTCCGATATCCCAACACAAGAACAAAAGTATATCATTGCTCATGAGCGGCATCATATCCGCCGCTGTGACCATATCATCAAGCTGCTGGCATATTGTGCCTTGTGCATCCACTGGTTTAATCCTCTGGCGTGGGCCGCATTCATTCTGGCCGGCAAAGATATGGAGATGAGCTGTGATGAGGCAGTGATCCGGGAAATGGGACCTCAAATCAGGGCGGACTATTCCGCTTCCCTGCTGAGGCTTGCAACCCATAAAAAGATGATTGCCGGCATGCCCCTGGCCTTTGGCGAGGGTGATACGAAAGGTCGCATTATGAATATGGCGAAATGGAAGAAGCCCAAGTTATGGGTAAGCCTGATTTGTGTATTGCTGTGCGCCGCTGTTTTGGTAGCTTGCGCAGTCAACCCCCAAACGTCAGACGCCATCGACGACACCCCTACCGATGGCTCTACAACACCTACCGAAGAGCGTACAGCTGCTACTGACGGTTCTGCTGTCGTTACAGATACGAGGCTGGTTCAGTATGGGGCATTGAAGATGCTGCTGCCTTCCGGCATGGAAGCAGCGGACGAAGCCGGCAGCATCACATTGACTGTGGATGCCAAGACTGTCGGTGGTATTGCTCTGCGGCATCAGAAGCAGGCAAACAGCCCAGACACATTCTCTGCGGATTGGATGGCTGAAATCGGTGTTCCGGAAGCTTCTGATGCCGCCATGAGCTATATGAGCGGCAGTTCAAAATACGCAGATTACGAGATCATGTATTTCCCGGATATTCCGGTAAATCGGGACGCTAACGGCAATATCATTGCGGATGAGCAGGGAACATATGTACTGGAGAATGAAGTGACACACTATTTCTTTGTCAATGGTACAGATGTCTGTGATATTTGGTTCTACAACAATCAAATTCCGGATATTATGCGGGAAAATGTTCTGAAAACCTGTGTTTTGGAAGGCATTACGGATATTGCGGTTACGCAGACTGCATTGAACGAGGAAAAGGAAGCTTTGCAGCAGTGCCGTTCCGTTCTGGAACAGATCCAAAGCAGCGACGCCTGCAAGATTGAAACAAAGCAGGAGAATGGGCCGGGTGCGCTGAACGATACTACGCTCTGCACTGACTGGATTCATGGTAAAGACCGGCTGCGTATCAGCATTATTCCGGAAAGCGGCGGCGCCTCAATGTTTGGTGGCTTGCTTGTAGATGGGAAACAATATGACTGTGATTCCGCACAGCAGTGGCGGGAAAGCTCTTGGTGGGAATGGACTGATCCATGGCTGGTAAGCTTTCAGTGGGATGATTCTGTTGTTGCCTATATGGATACGCTCGAAGACGAAAGCGGAATCACGGTAATGCTGCGGATCGACCAGCCTTTTGCCGAAGGTGAAAATGAACAGCCCCATTATTTCGTAAATTTCAATTTTGATACGGATGGCGCTTTCAGGAACGTCTATGTGCAGACCAATCTTTTCATGAATTATTCCACTTCAAGAACAGAATCTGTTGTATCGCTTGATTCTGAGTTGATTGAAGCGGAGATTCAGAAGGAATATCAGAAAGCGATCGGATAGCAGTCAAAATATATCAGACGCAGCTTCCATACGGAGGCTGCGCCTACGCTAAAGACCCCCTGCCTTCGTTTGCTGAAAGCAGGGGGTCTTTGACAGAATGACAAAAAAGCACGCTGAAAAGCGTGCTTTTTTGTGGCGACCCGGAACGGACTCGAACCGTCGACCTCCAGCGTGACACCACTGGATGTTCTCGGCGTTCAAGGTGTAGTCCCGGCTGACCCAGTGGTCGCTGT
>CAJKSU010000289.1 GCA_905202605.1 uncultured Eubacteriales bacterium | reverse complement strand
GGTGTTTTTTTATGTGTTTGAAAGAGCTTCGGGACGAATTTTTGTATGACTGTGAATGCCGCCACCTGGCAAAGGGGTCTCTGCGGAATTATCGGGCATCTACCCGGTTCTTGCTGGAATTTCTGGAACGGAAGCAGATCACAGAACTGGAGGATGTGCGCCCACGGCACCTTCGGGACCTGATGAAGGAAAAGCGGGATGCAGGCAATACGCCCCGGTACATCAACGACCTGCTGAAGGTCTGGCGCACCTGGTTCAATTATCTGGTGGAGGAGGGCTATTTGGAGGAGCGAGATAATCCGGCCAAAAAAGTGAAGCCACTGCGGCAGCCCCGGACCATCATTGATACCTTTACCGCAGCAGAAATGAAGCGGATGATCCAGTTCTACGACGGCAAGGACTTTCTGGAGGTGCGGAACAAGACCATCATCATGCTGCTGTTTGACACAGGAATGCGCTGTAACGAGATGATCCTGATGGAGCCCGAGGACATCAAACCGGATTACATTCTGGTGAAGCATGGCAAGGGCGGCAAGGAGCGTGTGGTGCCGAAATCTCCGGCACTGTCCAAGCAGCTCATCAAATACTGTGCGCTCCGGGATGGTTACCGGAAAGAATGCCCTACCTGCCACGGGAACCTTTTCCTCAGCAAAACAGGCAAGCCCCTCACGGATGAGGCAGTTGCTCGGATGCTGAAGCACGCTGCAGAGGAAGTGGGAGTCTCCTCCTCGGTACGGGTCAGCCCCCACACCTGTCGCCATACCTTTGCACAGATGCAGCTGAAGAATGGACTGGACCTGTACAGTGTCTCTCGCCTGATGGGACACGTCAATATCATGATCACCCAGCGATATCTGTTGGGCATCAAGGATAAGGACATTGTGGACCGGGGCACCCAAACCAGCCCCTTGATGAACCTGTAAAAGAATAGAAGATCGTGTGCTTGGGAGCAGTTCCGCCGGGTGGTGGGGCTGCTCTTTTTTGTGATGATGTGCAAAATGCACAAAAATCATGCCGAAAATTCTAACGGTATTCTCTTAATAAAAACAGAATATTATGGTATAATTAATTTCCCCTAAAGGAGTATACAGCCCAAAGGCTGCAGAGTCCGGCGGGGGCTCATAGACGGGTGATTCGGTTGAGAATCGCACGATCGGCGCAAGGGTTAGCTGCCTGATGCCGGCCGCAGCGGTTAAAGCCTGTTTATGATGTAATCCACCGTGAGAGGGCATGGCTCGTGAAGGCAACTCCTTTGCGGATCTGCTGTTCGAAGGGTGGCTGATATTCCGTTTATAGTCAAGCACTTGGTTCTAGTACGTGAATAGATGAAGTGATTCACGTAATTTTCTTGACCGGCTCTGAGTGTAATAACGGACGTCCTGGATGACCAAGACGCACGGACTGACAGAATTAATTTTAAACTGCATGCCTGAAAAATGCTTTCGGGTGTACGGTTTGGTTGTTCTGCCAGTTTGTGCGTCTTTTTTGTTGCCGTTTTTTAGGAGGTGCACGATGTAGCGTATAAAAGCATTCCAAAATCATAAACGAATACAAAGGAGATAACTATGAACTCTTTAAGTTTCTTTCCGCTAATCTCTGCCACGACCACTGCTTCATCTGCGCCGGTCTACCATGGAGGCATGATCCCGTGTCTGAGAGATGTGGAGCCGGTAAACACCCAGTGGCTTGTTAAAGGATACTTCTCGATGGGTGCCGTGTCGGTCGTAGCAGGTCCCGGCGGTGTGGGCAAGGGCGTATTCATGGCGGATGTGGCGGCTGCCGTGACGACCGGACGCCCCACAATGCTCTTCCCTGACGCTGCAGTTACACAGGGGAACGTTTTGGTGCTTACGAGCGAGGATGACCCCGGTATGTCTCTGGCTCCGCGCTTGATTGCTGCAAGGGCGGATACGCGCAGGGTGTTTTACGTCACTCCCAGCTGGTACTGGCAGCAGAAGAAGAAAAAGCTTGTTATTGGAGCAAGCCTGTTTGAACTTATTGATGAACTGCGTCCGGCACTGGTTATCATCGACCCGCTCAGGAGCTTTCTGGAGGGGAATGCAGCGGCAAATGGTGATGTAATGCGCGGGGCACTTGATATGCTGCAGGAAAAAGCATCGGCAGACCAGTTCAGCGTGGTTATTGTGTCTCACATGGTAAAGAAGGCAGGCGATGATGCACGGATGTTGCTGGCCGGTTCTGGTGAGCTGTGGAATGCCGCTCGTAGTGTGACCATTCTGGGGCGGCTGCCGAAGGACGAAAGCGTTACCTATGTAACGCAGGAAAAGCTGAACGTTGGCACTAAGGCACGCAGTATCCTCTTCCGTACCCAGACGGTAAGCGTGAAGAACAAGGCGGGCGCAGAGGTGGAAACCGCCCGGGCAGTGCTGGCGGCGACCACGGAGAAGCATTATAAGGAGTTGATGGCCGACAA
>CAJKSU010000288.1 GCA_905202605.1 uncultured Eubacteriales bacterium | reverse complement strand
TCAATGGGCATTGGAATATTGGTCACCACCGCCTCCTCCGTTTCTCCGCCGAATTCTCCGTCCAGCGTCCACGGTACCGGCTCCTGAAACTTGAGGGTCACGGAATCGCACTGGACAATGTGGAAATAATCCGGGCGGAAATCCCGCGCGATCAGGCTTCCCACCAGCGCATTGTAATCCGCCAGCACCTTGGGGGCCTTCACCAGAATCAGCTCATTCAGGCCGTCATCCATTTTGACGATATCATCGTCCAGCGCCTTAAAGCCGCCCACAGAGGTGGCGTTGGTCACCATCCCTAGGATCACATCGTCCTCGATCACCGTATCCGCTGTCTCCGCCACCACATGGATGGGACGAATATCCGACAGAGAGCGGATGCCCTCCAGAATATACGCCGCCCGACCCAGTGCCTGCTTGCTGGCATGGGGCGTTGCATAGCTGACCTTGGTAAACGCGCCAAAAGCCGCCACATAGGTGAAATACCGGTCATTGAAGCCGCCCATATCCACCTTGAATACCTGCCCCTCCACAATGTTCTGGGCGGCCTCCTTGATGGTCTTGGGAATGTGCAGGGAGGTGGCAAAATCATTCACCGTGCCGGCGGGGATATAGCCCAGTACCGGGCGGCGATTCAGCGACATCAGACCGGAAACCGTCTCATTGAGCGTACCGTCTCCGCCGCAGGTCACCACCATATCGAATTCTTCGCCCCGCGCCTGCAAAAACTCCGGAATATCCAGAGGCTTCTGGGTGGGGTGACATAGTACGTCATAGCCGTTGGCAGTGAAATAGTTGATCACATCCATGAGCTGGAAGCGCATCTCCTCCTTGCCCGCCGCAGGATTCACAAAAAACAGCATTTTCTTCATCGTATTGATTCCTCCATAGGAAATTGATCCATTAAACTGGCGGTGAAACCGCAAACCGGGTCAGCCTGCAATCCGTCTCCTTCATCAGCTCAGCAAATCGCTGGGACAGCGCCTCTGTCCGCAGATCCTCCGTCACCTGATCCTTCCACTGGAAGTTATCCCGATAGCCCAGAAAGAAAATCAGATGCACCCCATAATCAGAGCTTGCGATTCCGATCTCGCCGTATTGCCGTCCCTGCGGATCAAAGCACCAGTCGCTGAACTCCGCGCCCAGTTGCCCCGGCGCAAGGTTGGCGATCAGTCCGCCAGTTTCCCGGCTCCGGCTATCTGCGGACTGCCGCTGTGCCAGTGCGCCGAACTGCCGTTCCGTTGCCCCCTGCTGCCGAAGCTGCATAAGATCCGCCTCCGCCTGCGCCCATGCCGCATCCGTATTCCCCTGATCGTCCGGGAGATACAGCACCTGCCGGATATCCACATTGGGCAGCGCCGACTGGGGCAGAGCGCTGTAGTCCTCCGAGTGGGCATTATAATACTCCTCCAGCTGGGCATCCGAAAACGTCCCCGCACGGAACAGCGCGTCAGAATAGGACTGCGCCAAGAAGGTATCCCGCAGGTATTGCCGGTAGGTGTCCTCAGTGACCATCGGGCCGAACCGCGCCGCAAGATACGCTCCGGTGTCGCCGGTGCCATCCTTTTTCGTATAGCCGGACGCCGCCGCCAGATCGGGAAGCTGTGAAAGCGTCGCTTCAAAGGCGCTGATCTTGTCCGGCTCCGGCTGAAAATCCGCCCGTTCTGCCCGCGCCACCAGACTTTCCGTCAGCGCAGCATCCTCCAGCGCCTTCTCTCGGAAATAATCGGCCCAGCTATAATCCTTGTCCAGATCAATATACTGCCGTTCCAGATTTCCCTCCGGCGCAAAGGGCGGCTGGGCATTCTGCTGGCTGTACTGCGCCTCCAGCTCCGCCACCTCGGTGCGGTAATAGATGGCAAAGGTGCGGTTGTCCATGGTGATGCCCTCATTGCCGTACATCGCCACCGCATTGGGATCATACTGCGCACAGCCAAACCACGTCACCGCCAGAATCACCGCCAGCAGCACCACCGCCCCGACGATCCCCCGCCGTTCCGAAGGGGAATACCGAGGCTGTCTGGGCGCGCGGCGCTCCCGTTCCCCTTCTGCCTGAGACGCCGTCAGATTCTCATAAAAAATACCGGGAAGATCCCGCTCCGGCGGCGCCTGCGGTGCTTCCTCCGCTTCCGCCTCAGCACCGCAGTTGAGGCAATGTCCCGCCGGATCCATCTCCTCGCCGCACAGCGGACAGTTCATATCGTCTCAGCTCCCAGGTTCAAAGAATAGTCCCAGTTTATCACAACCGGTGGCAAAATGCAATGAAACCTGCGAAAATCCCCTGTATACGAACCGCGCTTCCTGTGATATAATATCAGGGCAATACCGCACGATTATCACCATTACATATGATTTTGGAGGGAACATCATGACCCAGGAAATTCAGCTGAAAAACGGCTCGGTACTGGTATCCATCAACGGCTACAGCGGCGAAAGC
>CAJKSU010000287.1 GCA_905202605.1 uncultured Eubacteriales bacterium | reverse complement strand
TAACGCACCAGTGCTCCGGAGTTCCTGTGGCTTCGCAGATTGCCAGCACCAGCACTTCCGGACAGGGGAGCCCCTGATCTGTCACCTGACCGTAGACAAGGCATTGCTCGCAGTCAGCTAGAGAAACCGGCACGGACAGGCGGGTTCCGGGCTGGAGCGTCAGATAGCAGGTAAAGCTTTGCATGCGCATGGCCTCCTTTTTTGCAGAAAATCTATCCCATCCTATGCATTTTTACGGAAAGTGCTCTTGAAGGTGCTCTCAAAGTATGGTATTATAATCGATACGATACAACGGGCGCCTTTGCGCCATGACCATAGCGCACTGCGCGAAAGGATGAAACGATATGGCAAAAGAGAAGAAACAGGTGGAACGCATCACTGATATGGATGTGGATTTCGCCAAATGGTATACTGATGTCTGCACCAAGGCAGAGCTGATTGACTATACCAGCACCAAGGGCATGTTTATCCTCCGCCCCTATGGCTATGCCATTTGGGAGAACATTCAGAAGGAGCTGGACGCAGACTTTAAGCGCACCGGACATACCAATGTGTCCATGCCGATGCTGATTCCGGAGAGTCTGCTCCAGAAGGAGAAGGATCACGTTTCAGGCTTTGCTCCGGAGTGTGCGTGGGTCACCCATGGCGGCAGCGAGGAGTTGGAGGAGCGGCTGTGCATCCGTCCTACCTCCGAGACGCTGTTCTGCGACCATTGGAGCCACATTGTCCATTCGTGGAGAGATCTTCCTCTGCTCTACAATCAGTGGTGCAGCGTACTCCGCTGGGAGAAGACCTCCCGTCCCTTCCTGCGCCATCGGGAATTCCTGTGGCAGGAGGGGCATACGCTCCATGCGACCCCCGAAGAGGCAATTGCCGAGACAGAGCAGCAGCTGGAGACCTATGCAAATCTTTGCGAGAACATTCTGGCTATGCCTGTTATCCGGGGGCAGAAAACCGATAAGGAGAAATTCGCCGGTGCGGAGCGTACGTATACCATCGAGTGCATGATGCATGACCGGAAGGCGCTTCAAGCCGGTACCAGCCATTATTTTGGTGACGGCTTCCCCACTGCTTTTGATATCACCTTTACGGACAAGAACAACCAGCAGACTCATCCCTTCGAGACATCCTGGGGCCTGTCCACACGTATCATTGGCGGTATTATCATGACCCACGGCGATAACAACGGTCTGGTGCTCCCGCCCAGAATCGCTCCCATTCAGGTAATCATTCTGCCTATTGCTGCCCACAAGCCCGGCGTTACCGAGGCGGCGGAGCAGCTGGTGGAGCGCCTGAAGAATCAGGGTCTCCGGGCCAAGGGCGATTTCTCCGACAACAGCCCCGGCTGGAAGTTTGCGGAGTATGAGATGAAGGGCGTTCCTCTGCGCATCGAGATCGGCCCCAAGGATCTGGAGAAGAATCAGTGCGTGGCAGTGCGCCGGGACAACGGCGAGAAGATTGTACTTTCTTTGGACGAGCTGGAGGCAAAGGTGCCGGAGCTGCTGGATGCGGTGCATGACGGCCTGTATGCCAAGGCAGCCAAGAACGTTGCCGATCACACCTATGCGGCCTACTCTCTGGAGGAGGCAAAGCAGCTTCAGGAGGAGCATGGCGGCTTCATCAAGACCATGTGGTGCGGCAATCTCCAGTGCGAGCTGGATATGAAGGAAAAGGCCGGTATGACCTCCCGCTGCATCCCCTTCCAGCAGGAGCATCTCTCCGATGTCTGCCCCATCTGCGGCAAGAAGGCGGAGAAGATGGTCTACTGGGGCGTAGCCTACTAAGAGGGCTTCGGCTTGAGCAGGAAAAAAGACGGTACCGTTACGGTACAGGTATACGGCATTGAATATCCGGAATTCGCCAAGCTCAAGTGGCAGCAGTTCCTCCGGGGCTTCTCCCTGGCGGTGGCGCTGCTGGTGCTGGTGGTGCTGTTTCTCGCCATCGGGAAGCAGCTACCCAGCGAAATGCCCGTTTCCGTGATTCTGGTGCTCATTCTGGTGATTCTGGCGGTGTTTGCGGTGTACCGCAGCAATATCCGCCGGGAGCATAAGCGCTCCGCGCTGGCAAGTCAGCGGCTGGAGTATCAGTTTGACCGGGACGGCTGGACGGTAAAGGCGGGGAGCGAGCAGGTGAGAGTGCTCTGGAGTAAGACCTGGCGGGTGCGGAGAAACCAAAACGCCCTGCTGCTCTATCCCAATCGCCGGAGCGTGAATCTGGTGCCGCTCAAATATATGACCAAGGAGCAGCTGGATCGGATCATCGGCTGGTGTACCGGAAAAAAGTAAAAAAACTTTCAAATCCCCTCTTGACAAAAGAGGGGATTTATTATATTATATTCAGGCGCGAGTTTTGAGCGCAAATGCGATGAAACAGGAGATTGCGGCACTGCCGGTAACTTCTGCGGAGTATGTCCGGTCATCGGGCGGCTGGAAGCACTGC
>CAJKSU010000286.1 GCA_905202605.1 uncultured Eubacteriales bacterium | reverse complement strand
TCTGGGCTTTGCCTTTATGACTGAGGCGCAGCTGGCGGAAAAGACCGCCTACTATGGGCAGGAATATATGGACATCATCTCCGGATACTTCTCCCATGGCTATATGCTGCCGCTTCTTGCGATTACGGCCTTTGCGGGCGGCGCGCTGGGCGGCCTGCTGGGGAAAGCTGTCCTGAAAAAGCACTTTGCCAAGAGTGGAATGATCTGATGCAGGGGATATTATTTGCTGAAAAGCCCAGAGCGCGGCAGCTCTATCTGGACGCACGGACAAAAATCATTCTCTGCCTCACTGTGTCTTTCCTCATGTTCTCTTGCGAGTATACCGGTGTCATGCGCTTTGTTCTCCCCGTTCTGGCGGCGGTTCCCTTTGTATCCTTCCTGATCCTGCGAAGATATCGGAAAGCGGCAGTCTATGGGATGGTGTATGTGCTCTGCCTTATGCTTCCGATGCTCCTTCGCCATCTGGACGCGCCGGTTTTCAGCATCATCTCCGGTGCGCTGGCGGCGATCTTCACGCAGATGCTTCCGGGGCTCGCCATGTTCGATGTGCTGCTCTCGTCCACCACGGTCAGCGAGTTTATCGGAGTCATGGACGGCTTTCACATCTCCAAAAAATTCTCCGTTCCGGTCTCCGTCATGTTTCGTTTCTTTCCTACAATCCGTGAGGAATACGGAATGATTCGGGATGCTCTGCGGCTGCGGGGTGTCGGAGGCTTGGAGCATCCGTTGGAGATGCTGGAATACCGGATGGTGACGCTGCTGACGGAGTTGATGCAGGTGGGCAACGAACTGTCCGCCTCGGCCATGACGCGAGGGCTGGACACACCGGGCAAACGCAGTAATGTCTGCCCTATGGGATTTCGTGTGCAGGACATCGCTGTATTTCTGCTCTGCGTGGCGGTAGTTTCGCTGTTTATATTTGCAAAGGTGACAGGACGGTAAGATGATCGAGATCAAAAATGTAAGCTATTCCTATGAAAACGCCGTGACGGACGGCGCACTGAAGAATGTCAGTCTCTGCATCCCACAGGGGCAGACGGTACTGCTGTGCGGCGAATCCGGCAGCGGCAAGACAACCTTCGGGCGGCTGGTCAACGGTTTGATCCCCTGCTATTACGAGGGAAAGCTGACGGGCTCCGTCATGGTGAACGGAAATGACACCACCCAACTCCAACTCCATGAGCTGGCCGGGACGGTCGGCTCCGTGTTTCAGAATCCAAAGTCGCAGTTTTATACGCTTCTGACCGACACGGAGATCATATTTGCCTGCGAGAATATCGGCATGGAGAAGCGGGAAATATTGCGCCGCTTCACAGAGACCGTTCAGGACTTCTGGCTTGAAAAGCTGCTTGGGAAGAATGTCTCCCAGCTCTCCGGCGGCGAAAAGCAGAAAATTGCCTGTGCCTCTGTCAGTATGCTTAGGCCGCCGATCCTCGTGTTGGATGAGCCGACCTCGAATCTGGACATTTCCGCCATCCGGGAGCTGCGGGAGATCGTCGCAAAGTGGAGGGCGACGGGAAAAACTGTCCTCATCGCCGAGCACCGGCTCTGGTGGCTGAGGGGCCTTGTGGATCGTGTGGCGGTATTTCAAGAGGGCAGCATCGTCGAAGATGTACCGGCAGACGAGTTCTGGCGCAGAACTCCGGACGAGCTTCACGCGGAAGGGCTGCGCGGTTCCTGCCGCTTTGCCCCGCAGGTGAAAGAGCACTGCGCAGACGCACAATATATCATCTCTCCGTTTCGCAGTTCTGATGGCGAATTTACGCTGAATATTCCGGAACTGAAAATTCCCAAAGGCGCAGTGGTGGCGTCCTCGGCAACAGCGGCGCAGGAAAAAGCACTTTCGCAAGGTGCCTGTGCGGACTTGTCCGCAAGTGTAAGGTACAGATCATCGACGGTGAAAAACGCTATGCAGGGCGAAAACTGAGCAGTCTTGCCTACATGGTATTTCAGGACGTCAACCACCAGCTTTTCTCCGAGAGCGTGTCGGAGGATGTGACGCTGGGGTTGCGCCTATCCGAGGATGAAAAGCGTTCCACTGCCGAAGAAATGCTGTGGCGCATGGAGCTTTGGGGCTATCGGGAGGCACATCCCATGGCGCTGTCGGGCGGACAGAAGCAGAGGCTTGCCATCGCAGGCGCACTGGCGGCACAAAAGGATATTATCTTCTACGACGAACCCACCAGCGGTCTCGACTACCGCAACATGGAGCGCGTGGCAGAGAATATCCGGCGCCTCTCTAAGATGGGGAAAACGCAGTTCGTCATCACCCACGACCCAGAGCTTGTGGAGAAATGCTGCGACCGATTCCTGTTCTTTGAGAACGGCAAAATTACCGACTCGGGCAGTTGGACGGCAGAAGCACTCGAGCAAGTCAGAACGTATTTTGTAACCCTCATATAGGAGCAAACAAACTGTGACTGGCGCATTTTTTGCTGAAGAAAGTAT
>CAJKSU010000285.1 GCA_905202605.1 uncultured Eubacteriales bacterium | reverse complement strand
ATACAATCTTACATCGGGCAACGCCTCACAATGGACTCTCTCGCCGATTTATGCGGGATAGCCTTACTTTTGCTTTACATTTTGACATCCTACTATTATAATAGTAATATATTATTTTCAATCAATATGGCCATGAACGGAGGAATTTACATGTTTGATCTGCTGCGCAGAATCCGATTCAATTTTGTGCTGACGGCGGTGCTGACCGTGGTGCTGGGTGTCATGCTGATTGCCGCACCGGGGACGGCGGTGCGGACAGTATTCCTGTTGGTTGGCTGGATGCTGGTGATTTCCGGCGCAGTATCGCTGCTGAATGCAATCCTTGCAAAGGGACAGCCGGTGGGGCAGGGTGATCTGGTGCTTGGATTGGTACAGTTGGCAACGGGGTTGGTGGTGCTGATGCGCCCCGGCTTCCTGATGTCTCTGGCTGGCATCGTGGTGGGCTTTGTGCTGCTGATCCACGGCATTCACGATATCCAGCACGCACGGGAAAGCAAGGCGCTGGGCTTTGAATGGAGGCTTTCCACGGGCATCGGTATAGTTGCTGTTGTTATGGGTATTGTGGTGATGATCAACCCATTCTCCACCGCCGAAACGCTTCTGCGGATTGCGGGTGTTTTCCTGCTGGTGGACGGCATTGCGGACATACTGATGGTCTGGCGGGTCGGAAAGTAAAGTATGGGGCAGTGTGCGATTTTGCGCGCTGCCCCTTGACATTTTCTATGGAATCGGGTATCATTGCCATAATATCTTCAAAGGCTGTGAAGAAGAGGAGTAGGGCGGATGTGCTTCCTAAGAGAGCAGGCGGCTGGTGTGAGTCTGCGGAGCCGCTGCACGAAGGTCGCTTCTGAGCTGTAGCCCTGAACGTTTTTATAGGGGATACCGGGTTCTCCCGTTATAGAGATTCGAGTGCGGCAGATTCCATGAATTTGCTGAATTCAGGTGGTACCGCGGAATTTTCGCCCTGAACATGCTGGTCATGTTCAGGGGTTTTGCTTTCTTGTCGAAAAAAGAAAATGTCATATAGGAAAATAATAAGGCAATATCACACAAATCGACAAGAGAGTCTGGCGAGAGGCTTTTCGTCAGGAAAAGGTGGGAAACCGCAGACATACTTTGTGTATTTCAAGGTTTTCCTAACGCATTTCTGGCGGAAAGAATCCGTCAGAATCCGCAGGCGTATTTGCGTGATGTTGCCGACAAAACAAGGAGATGATCGACTATATGAAAGAACTGCCGAAGATTTACGACCCCCAGCAGGTGGAAGGCAGCATCTATGAGATGTGGCAGAAGGGCGGCTATTTCCATGCCCAAAAGGATCCCGACAAGAAGCCCTTTACCATTGTCATGCCCCCACCCAATGTTACCGGTCAGCTGCATATGGGCCACGCCATGGACTGCACCCTGCAGGACATCCTCACCCGCTTCAAGCGGATGCAGGGCTACAGCGCCCTGTGGCTCCCGGGCTATGACCACGCAGGCATCGCTACCCAGATCAAGGTGGAGGAAGAACTGCGGAAAGAGGGGCTCAGCCGCTATGACCTTGGTCGGGAGAAGTTCCTGAAGCGGGTCTGGCAGTGGAAGGAGCAGTACGGCGACCGGATCGTAGAGCAGCAGAAGACCCTTGGCTCCTCCTGCGACTGGGAACGCCACCGCTTCACCATGGACGAGGGCTGCTCCAAGGCCGTCCGCGAGGTGTTCGTCAATCTGTATGAAAAGGGCTATATCTATAAGGGTAGCCGGATCATCAACTGGTGTCCCCACTGCCGCACCGCCCTGTCTGACGCCGAGGTAGAGTATGCCGAAAAGCCCGGCAAGCTCTGGCACCTCCGCTATCCCATCAAGGATCAGCCCGGCAAGTATCTGGTGGTGGCTACCACTCGGCCTGAAACAATGATGGGCGATACCGGTGTGGCGGTGAACCCGGGTGATGAGCGTTACAAGGACCTGGTGGGCAAGACCTGCATTCTCCCCATAATGAACCGGGAGATCCCCATTGTGGCGGACGACTATGTAGAGATGGACTTCGGCACCGGCTGCGTCAAGATGACCCCCGCCCATGACCCCAACGACTTTGAGGTGGGTCAGCGGCACAATCTGGAGATCATCCGCGTCATTGGCGACGACGGCAAGATCAACGATCAGGGCGGCCCTTATGAGGGCATGGATCGCTATGAGTGCCGGAAGGCCGTGATCCGTGATCTGGAGGAGCAGGGCTATCTCGAAAAGATCGAGGATTACACCCACAACGTCTCCACCTGCTACCGCTGCCACAACGATGTGGAGCCGCTGATCTCCGCACAGTGGTTCGTGAAGATGGAACCCCTTGCCAAGGAGGCCATCCGTGTGGTGGAGGACGGGGAGACAAAGTTCGTCCCCGAACGCTTCACCAAGACCTACCTCAACTGGATGGAGAACGTCCACGACTGGTATGCCCCTTTACCACCTGCTCACTACAAGCAGTCTGTATTGCTATCATTTTACGTAA
>CAJKSU010000284.1 GCA_905202605.1 uncultured Eubacteriales bacterium | reverse complement strand
GGGTCGGAGTAGGTGTTGGGGTCGCCGTGGGCTTCGGGGTGGGAGTTGCGGTCGGCTTCGGCGTTGCCGTAGGCTTTGCAGTCGGCTTGGGAGTTGCCGTGGGCTTCGGGGTGGCAGTCGGCGTAGGCGTCGGCGTTGCAACCGCTTCCTCTGTCTCCGTTACCGTTCCGGTTGTCGAAGGAGACGGCGGTGCGATCTCAGGAGACGCACTCGGCTTTGCCGCAGCCGAGGGGCTGGGGGATACCGTTGCCCCCTGCTTCAGGCTGGCAAGCCCCGCAATGGCGGTGGAGTTGCTGGGATCCAGCTTTTCCAGTACCGTATCATAATATTCCTTTGCCGAAACGTAATCCTCTTCGGCCTTGGCCTCATCGCCCAGCTTCAGATAGGCGTCCATAGCGGACTTTTTCAGCGTGCTTTCATTCAGCGCCTGATAGCCCCGGAGATAAGCGTCAGCGGCCTTTTCCGGCTCCTCATTGCCGGTATAGGCCTCCGCCAGAAGCTCATAGGTTTCCTTGGTGGCCTTGCCGTCTGCAATGATCTGCTCCAGCTGGGTGATTGCCTCAGAATAATTCTTCTGAGCCAGTTCCTGCTGAGCCAGCACCGTGGGGTCATTTTTATCATTGGAGCCAACAATGCCCAGTCGGAAGGCCATCACAACGCCCACGGCGATCACCGCCACCAGCAGCACTGCCGCAACGATGGTGACCACCATACCCTTTTTGTGCCCGTCATCATCCTGCAGGGGATTATGCCGAACACCGGGAGCCGATGCCGCCTCGGCCTGAGTCGTGCGTCCGCGGGTAAACTGCGGCGCTTCTCCGGTGGGATAGCCGCCGTTGTCGTCCAGCTCGTCCGGCTGCTCCCAGCCGTCGTCACCCTGGAACGCCGATGCGTCCCCGCCGTTTTCCGCGTCATAATTCATATCCGCGTAGCCGTCCTGCCCCAGAGGTCTTGGCTGATAATACGCACCGCCGCCGCCCTGATCCGGGCCGGGGTAAAGGGGCGCACCCTCTCCCGCTCCCGCAGGCTGGGTCCCGTCTACCGGCGGATAGGCCATAGTGCTGTCGCTTACCGGCGGCGCGCCGGTTCCGGCTGCGCCCATATCCGGCGTTCCCGGTGTCTGGTAGCGTTCATAGGCAACAAAATCTGCCGCATCTGCCGCAAAGGGCGTTCCGCAGGTGGGGCAGAACTTCGCTGCAACAGATACCGACTGCCCGCACTGCGGACATATTTTAAAAACAGAGGATTCCTCAGACATGCATTTCATTCCTTTCCCTGTGCGCCCGCTGCGTTATTTCCCACATTGGGCGCAATGCGTATACTTCATTATATCATAGTTTTCCGTATTTGTGTGATAGAACCGTGAATTTTGTCAAAAGTGACACGTTTTTTTACTATTTTTTTCTGTCCTCCGGAATTCCCTGCAAAAAAACCGGAAATTCCGGATTACAGGTAGAAAAAACGCACGATTTGCGCTATACTATAGAAATCAGCTTTACAACTACGGAGGTTCCTATGGGCAAACGTTTTCTTATCTCTCTGGCTCTGATCATCGTCATCATCGGCGCCATCGCACTCGGCTCGTCTGTAATTTTCAGCGGCCAGTATGAAACGTTGGCAGAGCAGCAGGCCGAGCAGTCCGCTGCCGCAACGCAAAATATCTCCGATCTGGCGGCAGCCGCCGGAGCTGCGCTGGAGCAGCAGCCCGACGGCTCCAGTGCCGATGAATCGGCTTTGGATTCTTCCAATGAATCCGCTCCGTCCTCCACTGCCCCGGAAAATGACACCATGCAGGCCGGAGCCAATGCTGCCAAGGCAAAAATCATGGTGCGGGATATGTCTCTGGAGGACAAGATCTATCAAATGCTCTTTGTTACGCCCGAAGCCCTGACCGGCTATAACCGCGTCACCAAAAGCGGCGACGCCACCAAGGCCGCCATAGAAGAGCGTCCCGTGGGCGGCATCATCTATTTCAGTACCAACCTTGTTTCTACGGATCAGGTCACAGAAATGATTCAGAATATTCAGACCTACTCCAAAGAAGCCACAGGCCGTGGCCTGTTCATCGGTGTGGACGAAGAGGGCGGCACCGTTGCCCGTGTGGCGGATACACTCGGCACCACCCAGTTTGACGACATGTCGGTTTACGGCGAATCCGGCAACACCGCCGAGGCCTACAACATCGGCTCCACGCAGGCCAAGGAGCTGACTGCGCTGGGCTTTAACGTCAACTTCTCCCCGGTAGCGGATGTGCTGACCAACGAAGATAACACTGTAGTCAAGGAGCGCAGCTTTGGTTCTGACCCTGATCTGGTTTCCGGCATGGTAACGCAGGTGGTAAAGGGTCTGACGGACGGCGGCATGCTCTGCGCCCCCAAGCATTTCCCCGGTCACGGCAGCACCGGCGGCGACACCCACGATGGCTTTGCCTCCTCTGACCGTACGCTGGAGGAGCTGGAAGCCTGCGATTTCAAGCCCTTTGAGGCTGCCATCGCCGCAGGCGCGCCCAT
>CAJKSU010000283.1 GCA_905202605.1 uncultured Eubacteriales bacterium | reverse complement strand
CCTTGCGGGTACCGTACCGGCTGGGCTTCGGCGGGGACCCCGATGGGGGAGGCAAAGGGCGCACCTTTTATATTTCCTGATTTTGTTGCATTTTGCTGGAAATTATGGTATTGTGGTAATGGCGCTGCCAGTAACGGTAGGCGGCCCCGCTCCCCCATTGCGGGGGGCAGCTTCTTAGCCCCCGACTTCACGGAAGGGGGGTGATCCAATGGTTACATATTCGGAACTGTTTCAGTTTGTCATTATGTTGACCGGTATCATTGCCCTGATTTTTCAGGTAGCAAAAAAGAAGTAACCGCCCAGCCCCTAATCTGTACGGTTACTTCTTAAACCCTACGGGGGTCAACCGTCTACCGGCAGCGCCCCTTGCATCTTCATTATATCCATTTTCCACCGGTCTGTCAACGGGTGGGGGATGGATTTTTTTGCACACATTCGTAGAGTACCCCCTTGTCAGCAAAGCTGACATTCCCCCTTTCAGGGGGAACAGCTTGGCACTACGCTCCCAAGGCTCCCCTGTAAGGGGAGCTGTCAGCACCAGCTGACTGAGGGGTTCCCCAGCCGCACTTACTTCCCAGCGTAATAGTTAATGAGGCAGCCGGACAGAATCACGTCCCGTTCCTCACGGGAGAGGTTCTTCAGCTCCAGAGTGATCTCCTTCTCGCCATCGGGCTGGAGCAGCGTGCCGGTAACGGCTTCATCCATGCCGGTAAGCGCCTTGCGGATGCCGGGGACGTAGACCCTGTCACCGGGCTGGATATTCAGGGACTCGATGTCCGGGACGGTGAAGGGAACCATGCCCCAGTTGATGACATTGGAGCGATAGCGCTTGGTGGCGTATTCGAGGCACAGGTTGGCGCAGCCGCCCAGCACCCGCTGGCAGGAGGCCGCCTGCTCTCTGGCAGAGCCGTCACCGGGACGGATGGACATGACCACGCTGCCAAGGCCGGTGACCGTGGGATCATAGCCGCCCATCTCCGATGCCACACTCCGGGGATCGGCCTGACGCTTCCGCTCCAGCGCCAGCACGTCCTTAGCACGGGGAACATACTGGGGATCCTTGCGGCTCAGGGCAAATTCGCTCAGGCGCAGGGGGTTGGAGCGATAGGAGGAGGTTTCGCCGGAGGGGATCAGCTCATCGGTGGTGGTGAGGGGATCGTAGATGGCGGAGCAGACCGTCAGCAGCAGATTTTCAGGCATGGGAATCTGCTGGGGCCAGTCAGCGATGTTGGGGCCGAACACCAGCTCCTCACTGGGCTGGGGCTTGCCTACGCCGTAGTAGACCCGTGCCTTGTAGGCGGAATCGTCATAGTGATACTCCACACGGCAGGGATCGGCCTGAATCTCCGGATAATCCGAAGCCGCAGTGATGGCGCCGCCGTTCAGCGCGGAAACCGCAATGGAGCGGGCGTCCATCAGGGCAACATAGGAGATCTGATTATCGCCGGGCTTGCTGCCCTCCCGGTTGGGGAAGTTCCGAGTGGAGTGGCGGATGGAGAACGCACCGTTGGCGGGAACGTCGCCCGCACCGAAGCAGGGGCCGCAGAAGGCGGAACGGATGGAAACGCCGCTGGCCATGAGCCTGCTCAGGTCGCCGGTTTTGCCCAGCTCCATCATGACCGGCATGGAGGCCGGGTAGGCGGACAGCCAGAAGGCATCGGAGCCGAGGGGCTTCCCGTCCAGAATCTGCGCGGCCTTCTGGAGGTTCTGATAGGTGCCGCCGGAGCAGCCCGCAATTACGCCCTGATCGGCGTAGAACTTACCGTTTTTGATCTTGCGGAGCAAACTCTGGGGCTGGGATTTCAGCTCCAGTTGCTTGGCCTGACGCTCCTCCACCTGATGGAGCAGGTCTTCGAGATTCTCATTGAAGGTATGGATGGACACGGCGCAGGAGGGATGGAAGGGCAGGGCGATCATACATTCTACGGTGGAAAGGTCTACCGTGAGAATGCGGTCATAATATGCGCCCTCCCCGGGATGCATGGGGCGGTAGTCCTCCCCACGGCCCAGAACGGTCAGGTTCTCCTTGACCACGTCATCGGTTTCCCAGATGGAGCTGAGGCAGGAGGTCTCGGTGGTCATGACATCGATGCCGCTGCGGTAGTCCATGGCAAGGGAGGCGATGCCGGGGCCGAAGAACTCCATCACCGCATTCTTGACGGTTCCGGCGGTGAAGGTCTTTTCAATGATGCTCAGAGCCACGTCCTGAGGGCCGACGCCGGGACGGGGGGAGCCGGTGAGGTACACGCCCACCACCGGGGGCAGGTCGATGTCATAGGTGCGCCCCAGCAGCTGCTTGACCAGCTCCGGGCCGCCCTCGCCGATGGCCATGGTGCCGTAAGCGCCGTAGCGGGTGTGGGAATCGGAGCCGATGATCATCTTGCCGCAGCCTGCGTACCGCTCCCGCATGTAGGAGTGGATCACCGCCTGATGGGCAGGGACGAACTCGCCGCCGTACTTCTTGGCAGCGGACAGGCCGAACACATGGTCGTCCTCGTTGATGGTGCCGCCCACGG
>CAJKSU010000282.1 GCA_905202605.1 uncultured Eubacteriales bacterium | reverse complement strand
TCGATAGGAGTACTGCCATGAAAGCCGTTGGTATCAGGAATAAACTGTCCAACCAGGTCGGTGATCTCCGTGTTGGCGCTGCAGGTCATAAGCGTGTAGGGCAGATTGAGCCCTGCTGCGATTGCCTGTGCGCCCATGGTCTTGCCGGTACCAGCCTCGCCCCGGAACAGGAAGTTACGCATTGGCTGGCTGGATGCCGTAGTGACTTTGGCGTGCTCACAGACACGGACGACCTCTTTGGGGATGATGTACCAGTCGGGCAGCGTGGGCACCATTGCCAGCTCTCGTGCCGTAAGAGTACGGTTGGAGAGCGCGTACTTGGCTACAAAATCCTCCTTCTGGAAGGAAGACGCTTTCGCCGTAGGTGTCCCGGACATCTGCATGATGGTGAACTCCCCATAAGAGGCGCCGGTGGGAGCGTAGTTGCCGCTGTCCATGGCCATCTGGGTAATGACGGAGATATTGCCAGTCGTAGGGATGGAGATCTTGACGCCATCAGAACCCAGCTGCTTACTGTTCTCAATGCGACGGTAGACATTATCACAGAGAGTCAGTGCGCATTCGAATGCCGCATCCATATCTGCCCAGCCACTCTCAAGGAGGGAGACAAACTCCTGGAACTTCTGCCGGAACTCGTCATCCTCGTTGAGGACGGGCATGAGGCAGAACAGGAGGCCCGAACCGGTGCCGTTGCCGGCACCAACAGAATAGGGCTTCAAGGCCTGTGTGCCGTCCTCCACCTGTGCGGCATTGAATTTGCCGGTGACGGGGTTGAAGACCACACAGTCCGTCTTGTTGGCGGATCGATACTCACTGATGCGGTAAGTAGTGCCCTGATGCCCGATGGCGCCGAGGCCATCGACACTCTGCCCATTCTCCGTTGCGCTCACCAGCTTGGCGTATGCGAGCAAGGCCCGCATCGTAGGCGCATGGAGCGTGGACTTCTGAGCTGTACTGGATGTGTTGTACTGGGAAAAGCCCATCGACTTGGATCCGGCATATTTCGGGTCGTCAAAGGGCGCCGGTTGCTGGAGACGGAAGCTCCAAGCTTCAAACAGTTTGGTCTTAGCCATAATCACACCTCATTGAAAAATAAGTTAGGCCCAGGACACGGTGAGTTCCTGGTTACACACTTCAGCGGCAATGTCATCTTCGCGTGCCAGAACACACAGATCCTCCCACGCAGGACGGGGCGGAAAGTCGGGGATGGTATCCACCGGCTGCTGCTTACCACTGGCTGTGACGAAGACATCTCCGTTCTCCTTGATGGTCAGGCGCTTGTGGCCTTGCACATTCAGCTCGTCAATCAAAGCGCTGAGCAATGCGATGCCTTTCTGCGTGTACCACTGCTTCACATCGCTGCGATCCAGGATGTCCTGCTCTTCAAGGTCCTCATCGTTGTGCGGCTGCAATTCAGCCTCCGCAAGAGGAACCATCTGGACCAGGGCGATCTCCAACTTTCCAGTGGCGCTCAGCGTCACCTCACCGAAGTTGAATGGATCACAGTGATAGAGCTTGATGCGTTTGGTGCAACCCTTGCTGATCTCCTCGGAGCTCGGACGAGCCTCCCAGAGCCATGCGACCGTGGGATAGCTCTGCTTCAGCTGCTCCATCACGCGATGATTAACCTGCCTGAGCAAGCTCAGCTTGGTATCGTCATCCGCTTCCGTGGGCAGCGTGGGCAGCTCCTGATGTTCCTTCGTAGCTTCCTGCTTCTGTCCCACAGTGGGGTTCTTGCGCTTACGAATGCGAGGGCGGATGGCCTCCGCCAGCATGAAGCAAACCCAGAGTGCGAGCGCACCGGCCGCAATCCATTGGAACGCGGGATGCTTGAAAATCGCACAGAGGAACAGGCACGGTACGACGAGGATATTCATAAGGGACCAGGCGTCAATTCGGCTTTTCTTAGCCACAAAATGTCATTCCTTTCATATGTAGATTTGGGTGGACAAAACAAAATGGGCTGTAAGGAGTCGAAACACACTTACAGCCCATATATGCATGTCCTGATCAGATGGGGAGATCGTCGTCATCGTCGTCTCCGGTGGGGATCGTCTGCTCCTGGTGAACCTTGCCGGTGCCCTTCGGCGCAGGCTTTGGATCACTCTGGGAGGAGTCCGCATCATCGCTCTTCGGCTTAGAACCGGTGAAGTGCCACTCGAGGACGCTGACATCGGCAGAAATCTGCTTGTTGCCATCGTCGGTCGCGTAGGGGCGAAGAGCCAGATTACCGATGATCTCGATCAGACGGCCCTTCTTGATGCCGGCCTTCTTCATCCGATTTGCGATGTACTCGTTTGCGGTGCAGTTGTAGAAAGAAGCGGTGTCCTGATTTCCATGCTTCGTGTTGACCACAAAGCGGAATATGCAGTAGTCCCCATTCTTTCCAGTCTTGTGCTCCGGGTCATTGACCAGTCGGCCCTCCATGATGATCGTTGCGTGCATTGTCATTCTTCCTTTCTGCCTTTCGGCTTAAAATATTCCAAACGCCTAACGACGCATGGTACAAAGTCATCCAGCCGA
>CAJKSU010000281.1 GCA_905202605.1 uncultured Eubacteriales bacterium | reverse complement strand
CGAATGTCATCACCGTTGCGGTGACCTCTAAAGCCGAACCGGAGGATACGGAGCACATCACATGGCTGTTCCTCCCCATGGTGCAGGAGGAGATCGACCGCGCCCTCCTTCGCGGGGGCATCACTGATCCCGCCGATGCCCGCCTGCGGCTGGAGGACAGTCAGCTCCCCAATGAGGTGGATGTCCTTCTGGATATGGAGTACGAAACTCTCTCCGACCTCAGCGAACTGGCAGAGGCAACGGATGGATACACCGTCTCGCCGTTTTTCTTGTAGGACTCCTGGGGCATGGAGATGAAGCGCCCCTTGTCCGTCTCAATGACACGGAGGCCGTGGACGGCAAATGCGCCGGCGATGGTAACGCTGGCATAGGCTTTGGTTTTGTAGTCGCCGTCCACCATACGGTCGATCCTCGCCTCGATCTGGGGCGCAGGGGCTTCCTGCTGCTTTTTCTTCTGCGTTGCTGCCATAGATTTTTTCTCCTTCCTGTTACATAGATTGATTGTTCATACCGGGGGATTCGGCGGCTTCTTCCTGCTGGAACTGCGACAGACTCTCTTTGGCCCAATCGGGCAGGAATTTCTCATCCAGCACGCCGACAAACTCATCCCGGTTCCACCTGGTCATTTCACCGTCACTCAGACAAGTGCAGCGCACCGAGCGCCCAATAGCGTGGGGACTGCATCCGAAGCCGTCGTGGGCATACCACAGCTGGTTTTCTTGGCTCCAGCAGGACTCTTTCAGCGTATCGGGGCTGAGCACCAGCACCTTACCGATGTAATCCTGCTCGGCACGGTCACCGACGCAATGCTCCGGGCCGAACAGGCCCAGCTCCTGATACGCTTTCCGATAGAGGTCTACGAAGCCATCCAGTATGGCGGGGTGACTTCGGACGGTGATCTCGGCGTTGTGTCGCTCGTCCTGCGGAATATAGCGCCGCGCCGCCCACTGCTTGTTGGTTCTGCTGAAACGCCCATCCCAGGAAAGCTCCTGCAGGGTGGTGGCCAGCACCCATTCCGTGCGCTTGTAGCCATATTCCGCAAGCACAGGTTCAAGGCAGTCCTTCTTCAGGTGCATCCCGTCGAAGCTCTGACGGATCGTCTCCTCGATGGCATTCCGGCAGGCAACATTGGCGTGGTAACTCTCGCGCCACATGGGAAGCTGATTTCTTTTCTTGGCCTCCTGTGCCGAGTAGGGATAGAGATACTCGTGATCCTTACTCATCATCCGTATCCTCGGTAATGACCACGGCACCGTCGATGACCTGGATGTGCAGATTCTTGCCCAGAAGTCCTGCATCCCCAAACGCCTCGAGGGGAACCGGAATCGTGATCGTATCCTCATACTCGTCATCGACGCTCTCATCAACGAGCGGAGTTTTATCCTCCGCATCCGAATTGCACAGTGCGTCCAAGGTCATACTGCGGGCGAGACGCACCATGCCCTGCAGTACATCTCTCGTTTCGACCAGTGTCATATCCTTCTTGAGAAGAATGATTGCGTTGTCCATCGTGTGAAGCTCCAGCGTGTCAGTCTCATCGAGTTTGCTCAGGATCAGGGCGGCGTGCTGAACAACAACCCTGCCGTCATTGGTGTAATTGATAAACTTCATATGGTATCCTCCTTTAATTTGTCGTTTTGATTGGCCTTTCCGGCTCATGGATCAGTTCATACCGGGCCTCGCTGCCGCAGTTCAGCAGGCTCTCCAAACTGAGCTGCCAGCAGGCTTTGCGGGGGTCGTAGTTGGTGATGATGACTTCCTCATATTCACTGCCCGCCGTCTGGGACATACTGTTGGGGCGCACAACGCGGAAAATGTAGAACTCCTGATACAGTTCGCAAATGTACGGGCAGTAGTTATAGGACACCATGACATAGCCCTGGCTGTTCAGAAGCGTGTCATGGAGACGCTGGTGATTTTCCTTTGGGAAGGCTACCTCATAGCATTCGGCCTCAAAGTACGGTGGGTCACAGTAGATCCATGCGTCGCCACGGTCATACTGGCGGATGACATCCTCAAAGTCTTTGTTCTCTACAATGACATTCGCCAGCCGGCGAGAGCACTCCCAAATCAGGTGGAAGAAGCGGCGGATATCGCAGGGCTTACCACCGAATGATTTGGAGCTGCCGCTGAAGCTGTACCGAACCAGTTTGAAGAAATCTGCGGCACGGCGGACATCTCCACGGGGAGCACGCTCCAGCAGGAGCGTGCGGATGGCTTCGGCCTCGGGCGGTTTAAGCAGGATCTCGGTCAGTTCCATTTCCTCCTGCAGGTAGTCATCTGTGATCTCGCCCTTGGAGAGAAACTTGTACAGGACATTGAAATCATCCCGCGTGTTCAGAGGCAGGAAGCCCAATTCCGCCAGTAGCGCTAAGGGGCGGTTTTTCACACAGCAGAAGAGATTCGTAAGATTGCTGTTGAAATCATTGTAGACTTCCATGCAGCCCGGCTGGATGGGGCGGCTCATGGTTACCGTGCCGCTGCCACCGAAGACATCGATGAACCGGCTGTAGTGATCTGGAGCCATCTTGTTGATGATCCACAGCA
>CAJKSU010000280.1 GCA_905202605.1 uncultured Eubacteriales bacterium | reverse complement strand
GGAGGCCAAAGCCGCTTCAATAGCGTCCGCTGCCTCGTCCACGGTCATACCGCCTAAATTTACCCCGGCGCAGTATACGTTGGGCATGATCTTATCGTAGCTCTCATAGGGCTTGATCACCAGATAGACATAGCTGATACCGCCGATGGCACAGAGCGCCAGCCCTGCAAACAGGCACGTCAGAGCGATAAACAGCTTATTGCGCTTCGGCTTTTTCGGCTGCTCCGGTTCTTCTGTCGGCTCCGGCTCCGGTTTCTCCGGCGCATCGTCTTCCGGCTTCTCCGCAGGAGGTTCTTCCGCAGTGGGTTCCTTGCTCTTGGACGGCTCCGGCGCTTCTTCGGGCGCAGGCCCCGGCTGCTCCGTCGCTGTGCCTTCCTCCTGCGCAGAGGGCTGGGCAGGGGCGTCCGGAGATGGGATGGTATCGTCTATTTCAGTATGTTCCGCTTCCTGCGGAGGCTCCGGCTGGGCAGGGGCATCCGGAAGATGTACCTCCGGCACATAGCCCACGCCGTCTCCGGCTGCGGGTACATGATCGAGTTCACTAGACATAAGCCGCTCCTTTCCTTGAAGCGTAAAATTATTTATATATTATACAAAAAACGACTGTTTATTGCAAATACTATTTATATAAATGACGTAAACCGAGTGGATAGTGTTGCATTTTTCGGCAAATTACCCGCTGCTTCTATAACATAACCCAAGAAGCTTGAATTATGTTGGAAGAATCCTGATTTACAGAACCGATCCGATCCTGTATAATAAGCTTCGAGAGGAGGCTATTCTCATGTCCAAGGAACTAGAACTGCTGTCGCAGCGCATGGCTCAGCTTCAGGATCTGCGCCGCCAGCGAGATACCATAGCCCAGCGTATCCGCACCATGGAGGGCATGCTGCCCCGGCTGGAGCAAAGCGTGCAGGATGAGCAGGCCGATGTTGACCGAATGGAATCCGGCGGCTTTACCAGCTTTGTCTACGGCATCATCGGTCGACAGGAAGAGAAGCTGGAAAAGGAGCGTCAGGAAGCTGCGGAGGCACGCAATCAATATCAGGCCGCCCTGAACACCTTACAGGATTTATATCGCCAGCAGGAAAATTTGACCGAATCCATTCGCCAGATGGGTGACCCGCAGGGACAATATCAGCGTCTTTATGAGGAGACCCGTCAGCGGCTTTTGTCCTCCAGCAGCCCGGACGCCCAGCGGCTCCGCCAGTTGGAGTCTGAGGGGCGTCAGCTTCGCAGTCTCGGTAAGGAGCTGGTGGAGGCGCGAAACGCCGGGGAGCAGGTCATGGATAAAATCGACCAGATCCAGCGGAGTCTGGGCAGCGCATCCACATGGGGAACGGTGGATCTGTTTTCTGACGGCTTTTTCGCAGATATTGCAAAGTACAGCCATATGGACAGCGCCGAGGCGCAGATGCAGGAGCTAAGCCGCCTGCTCCAGCGGTTCTCCAAGGAGCTGCGGGATGTGGACACCAATGTACAGCTCTCGGCCGACATCGGCGGCGGTATGCGCTTTGCAGATTTTTTCTTCGACAATATCTTTACCGATGCCATGGCGCTCCAGCGCATTGACCGGGTAAAAAGTGAGGTCAATCGAATCTCCAATCAGGTTTCCCAGCACCTCAGCGAGGTATGCAATCGCCAAAGCTACGTGGATCAGGCCATTCGGCAGAAGTCCAGAGAAGCAGAACAGCTGATTCTCCATGCCTGATGCCCCATATTTCCCGGCGCATTCTACAAATTGAGGATTATGCCCTTGACAAGCCCCGGTGGAATATGCTATACTCCGCCACGATAAGAAAACGGCAATGATGGAGAACAGTACGTGTTCCTTTTGCGTTCAGAGAGCTTCCGGTTTGGTGCAAGGAAGCCGCACGGCACACTGAAATTACACTCCGGAGCTTCCGGCTGAATGAAGTAGGCCCCCACGGGTGCGCCCGTTACCGCGCAGGAGTTGTCTGACTCCCTGAGGCCGTCTGCTGTGAGGCAGCGGCGAACCAGAGGTGGTACCGCGTATTTACGCCCTCTGCTTGCACGATTCGCAGGCAGAGGGCTTTTTGTATTCTGTCTGTCGAAAATTCAAACGGACAAAATTTGGGGCAATACCACATAATTGGCGGTGAGCATCCGGGCAGAGATTATTCGTTGGAAAAAGGCAGTTTTTCGATGGAATACTTTTGTATTTCGAGAGAATATAATGCATTTCCGGCGGAAAAGATCGCCCGCAGACCGCAGACACATTCATGTGGTATTACCCCCCAAAAAAACGGAGGAAATCACTATGACACTGTACGAAGAACTCACCGCCCGCGGTCTGATCGCTCAGACCACCAACGAAGCGGAGATCCGCGACATGATCAACAACGGCAAGGCCACGTTCTACATTGGCTTTGACTGCACCGCCGACAGCCTTACCGCAGGTCATTTTATGGCGCTGACCCTGATGAAGCGGCTCCAGATGGCGGGCAATAAGCCCATCGCCCTAATCGGCGGCGGCACCACCACGATCGGCGACCCCTCCGGGCGTACCGACATGCGCAAGATGCTCA
>CAJKSU010000279.1 GCA_905202605.1 uncultured Eubacteriales bacterium | reverse complement strand
GTTCAAGTACAATAAGGGAATATTCTAACTCATTTTTTGAAAAACCTATTGACTGGCACCTTGGGGGACAGCGTCTCCTATCATTTCTATAAGGGCTTGGAACTATCCCAAAAATGAAAACAGAGCGTTTCGGCAGTCAGCCGGAACGCCCTGTTTTTCTGGTGTGGGTACTCACCGGATTTGCTTGCCATTCTACAAGGAAGTCGGAAGGGCGATGTCCTCCCTGAATCAGCGTCAGTCCAACTCTTCGCCCACGCCTCTGCATCAGTTGCCGCAGATATCGCCCCCTCTTCTGCCGCTGAACAAACAGAAAGTTCCCATGCTTTAAGGCATGGGAACTTTCTGTTTGTCAGACAAATCAGGATATCGGCTGGCCTGCGAAAACCGATAAGGAAAGCGGCTCTTATAGCCGTTCCACCACAGAAGCAATCTGAGGGGCGGTAAGACCGTATTCCTCCAACAAGGCCTCGGCGGTACCGGACTGCCCAAAGCAATCCTCCACGCCGATCTTGCGGAAGCGGAAGCCACCCATGCCGCAGATTGCGGAAGCCACCGCGTCTCCCAGGCCGCCGATGGTGGAGTGCTCCTCTACCGTGACCACCCTGCCGCACTTGGCGGCGTAGGCGCGGACGGTCTTCTCGTCCAGGGGCTTGATGGTGTGAACATTGATGACTGCGGCGGAAATACCATGGCTCTCCAGGAGCTTGGCTGCCTCCAGGCACTGCTCCACCATCAATCCGCAGCAGAAGAGGGCCACGTCTTTGCCGTCCCGCAGGATATTGGCCTTTCCAATCTCAAAGGGTTGCTCCTCCAGCACAGCGGAAGCCAGCCGGGAGAGGCGGAGATACACTGGGCCCTGATACGTGACAGCGGCATCCAAGGCGTTGTAGGTCTCGTTGGCATCTGCGGGGACCAGCACCGTCATGCCGGGGATCACCCTCATCAGGGCAATATCCTCAACGGACTGATGGCTGCCGCCATCCTCGCCCACGCTGATGCCGGCATGGGTGAATGCCAGCTTAACGTTGAGCTTGGGATAGGCAACGCCGTTGCGGATGTTCTCATAGGCACGTCCGCTGCCGAAAATGGCAAAGGTGCTGGCAAAGGGAATATAGCCCATGGTGCTGAGACCGGCGGCGATATTCATCATGTTGCCCTCGGCGATGCCGCAGTCGAAAAACCGCTCCGGGCAGACCGCTTGGAATTTGGCGGTGTTTGTGGTAACGGCCAGGTCGGCGTCCAGCACCACGATCTTGGGATTCTCGGCACCCAGCTTTGCCAGATGCTCGCCATAGGCCACGCGGGTCGCTTTCTTTTCACTCATTGCTCAGCCCTCCAGTTCCTGCAGCGCCTGGCGGCACTGCTCCGCGTTGGGGGCCTTGCCATGCCACCCCGCCTGATTCTCCATGAAAGAGACGCCCTTTCCCTTCACTGTGTGGCAGAGGATCATCCGTGGTTTGCCGGTCTGCCCAGGCTGATCCAGCGCGGCAAGGACCTGCACGATATCATTGCCATCCGCCACATCAATGGTCTCAAAGCCGAAGGCGGCGAACTTTGCTGCGATGTCCCGAACATCCATTACGTCCTGGTTCCGACCATCGATCTGAAGGCCGTTGTTATCCACCAGGACCGTCAGATTATCCAGCCGGTAGTGGGCGGCAGCCTCGGCGGCCTCCCACACCAGGCCTTCCTGCAGCTCTCCGTCACCGCAGAGCGTATAGACCCTGACGCCCTTGCCGTTCAATTTGGCGCCCAGCGCCATGCCCACGGCGGTGGAGATGCCCTGCCCCAGAGAGCCGGTGGAGGCATCCACGCCGGGGCACTTCTTGGCATCCGGGTGGCCCTGCAGGAAGCTGTGCAGCTGGCGCAGCTTCTTCAGCTCTGCGGGATCAAAGTATCCCCGTTCCGCAAGGACCGCGTAGAGTGCGGGAGCTGCATGTCCCTTGGAGAGGACGAAGCGGTCCCGCGCTTCCCAATGGGGCTTGCCGGGGTCCACCTTCATCTCCTGAAAGTAGAGAGCTACCAGGATCTCCACCGCCGACAGCGACCCGCCCGGATGGCCGGACTTGGCCGCCGTGACAGAGGTAATGATGTCCCGGCGCACCGTCTTGCAGATCTTCTGCAATTCGTTTATTTCCATGAATGATCCCTTCCCTTATTCTGTGATTTTTCCCCTCCTGGGGTCATACCATTACCAGGTTGATCCCCAAGTCTCGGATATGCTGCTGCCACTCCACCGGCAGCTTGCTGTCCGTGATGATGCGTTCATAGGCATTCAGTTCACTGAAAAAGTACGGTTCCACTCTTCCAAATTTGCTGGAATCCACCAAAAGAATCCGCTCCACCCCAGCTTTGATGATCTCCCGTTTATTGGGCAGCTCATAGTCACTGCTGCAGGTGACCCCTAGGGTCTCATGCACCCCGGCGGCAGAGACAAAGACTTTGGACGCCCTGGCCCGGCGAATGATCTCCAGGCTTTCCGGGCATTCAAACATCTGTGTCTGGTGGTGAAAGGTCCCGCCGCAGAAGAGCAGATTGATATTGGGCTTTTGGTAGAGGTTGTTCAGCACGTTCACATTATAGCAGAGCACAGTGG
>CAJKSU010000278.1 GCA_905202605.1 uncultured Eubacteriales bacterium | reverse complement strand
TTTCGCCCTTGGGCGAAAACGAGGGATACGGAGCCATCGACGACGCGGGAGGTGGGTCGGCCTATGCCGACCCGGAGGGGTTCTTGCAATGCACAGCTTCTTACTGCGGTAAAACTCCAAAACTGCGTTGAAAAACCAATCGGTTTTTCGACAAGCTCAAAGGGTGCTGCTCCGCAGCACCCTTTCCCTTATTCCACATCCACGTCCATGCCCTTTACCAGCAGCGGATTGATCTCCAGCCGCACCGGGTCGCCCACCTCACATGGAATATCCGTCACGTCAAAAATCGTCTGCACCATGCCGATATGCCCCAGCACCCGCGCCTGCCTGCCGCCTACGTTCACATAGAACGCCTTCTTTTTGAGGAATGCCTTCACATACCCCAGGCCGCCCCGGACGCAGTCCCGGAACCGGAACAGATCGTTGCCCTTCTCTGCGCCGAAGCCGTGGAAATAGCCCACGCCGCAGACGGCGATTCTGGTAGGACGCTTTGCCTTCCATGCTGCGCCGTAGCCAACGGTATGCCCCTTGGGGATCTCCCGGATCAGCTCCACCTGACTCCGGCACCAGCCGATTTTCTGAAGTCCCATCTCGCCGGGAAAGCTCAGCCGCCCCAGCAGCGCCGACCCCAGCCGCACTCCGTCTAAGTACATCTCCGGGTACTTTAAAAACGCCGAGGAATTACAGCAGTGCCTTGTTCCCAGCGGATACCCCGCCTCGCTCAGCTGCTCCAGCACTCCGGTAAAGGCCGCAAACTGCGCTCTGGTGTCCGTTTCACTGGAAAAGGCGCTGTGGAAATGGGTGTAGATGCCGGTGACGTTCAGGTGCGGGAGGGCATAGACCTGCCGGATGCCCTCCATGTCCTCCGGCAGGAAGCCGTAGCGCCCCATGCCCGTGTCGATCTTGATGTGGCAGGGGAACATCGTCCCCGCCGCCTCCGCCGCCTTGTCCATGGCCTTGGCGCATTCCAGAGAACCCACCGTGCCGGTGGCATGCTGCTCCAGCAGCACCTTTAATTCTTCGGGAATGCAGGTGGCGCGCAGCATCAGGATCTCCTGCTCCGGAAAGCCGCCCTCCCGCAGGGCGCAGACCTCCTCCAGCCCGGTCACCGCAAAGCGCTCGATACCGTTTTCCGAGAGGATCCCCGCCATGTTGGTAAGCCCCAGACCGTAGCCGCCACCCTTGATGACGCCGTAAATGGCGGTGTCCCCGGCCTTTTCCCTGAGGATGCGGATGTTCTCCGCCAGCGCCGCCCGCTCCACTACATATGCATTCATACGTCCGCCCTCCGGCTCACTTCTTGTTTTTCAGCAGATAGAGCTTCTTCCGCACATCCATAAAGATGGGCTTGCCCTTGGTGATAAACCAGTTCACGGGCTTGTTCATCACCATGTCCATCTCGCCCACGAACTCCACATAGTCGCCGCCAAAGCCCAGCTTGAACTTATAAAGGCCGTACAGGGGATGATCCTCCCCCACCCGTCCGGGTACACCCCGGAAGTCATACAGGCGGCAGCCCTGCTCCACCGCCCACTCGATCATGCTCCACTGGAGCATATAGTTGGGCATCAGGTTCCGATGCTCATTGGAGGATGCGCCGTAGAGGTACCACACCTTGTCCCCGTACCAGATGGCAAGGGTTCCGGCAATGGCCTGCCCTTCATAGTAGGCCATGTACAGCCGGGCATGCTCCCCCAGATTGTCCAGCATGTTCTCAAAATATGCCGCATCTCTGGTCACAAATCCGTCCCGCACGCCGGTTTCCAGCATCAGCCGTGCAAAATCCGGCACTGCCTCCTTGCCCTTGATTTCCACGGTCACGCCCTTCTTTGCGCCTGCGCGCACCTTCCGGCGGGTGGACTGGGGCAGGCTCATGAGCAGCTCCTCGGAGGTCTTGCCCTCGGTGTTCAGCCGGAAGACATACTGGGGCTGAATGGCGTCAAAGGTCGCACCGCCGCCGGTGAGACAGAAGCCCATGTCCTCCAGCATCTTCGTATAGGCCGTCTCCTCGGAGGGAACGTCCGGGTCGATCTTGATGACATAGGAATGGTACTTCTTCGCCAGCTTCTTTGCGCCGTCGATGAGGTCAGCCATGGTTTCCTTATCATCGAGATCCGTCACCGGCCCACGGCAGCCGTACATCATGGTAAAGGGCATGCCGGGGATGATCTTCCGGATCAATACTGCCAGAGAGCCTTTGATCTTCCCGTCTCCGTCTCTGGATACAATAGCCTCCCATTTCCACATGGGCTTCTGCTTTGCCCACAGAACGCTCTGGGCAAAGTGACCCTTGGGGTGGGACTGCAAAAATGCTTCATATTCGGGAATCTGCTGTTTTGTAATAATTTCAGACATAAGTATAACTCCATTTATTGATTTCAAGGGTTTCCCCTGTATTCGTGTAGTTTGGAAAAAGAGCGTTCCACCAAAGCCGTCCCTGTTAGAGGAGACTAAAAGCTTTCTCCCTCCCAAGCCTCCCCTGAAAGGGGAGGTGTCAAAATCTCCGATTTTGACAGAGGGGTTCTGCACCGGTGCGACTTCCCAGCTTGGGTTTTGAGCCTGTACCCACAAGCTTCCCGCAGTGTGCAGTATGCACGA
>CAJKSU010000277.1 GCA_905202605.1 uncultured Eubacteriales bacterium | reverse complement strand
AGCATGCAGAGAATGGCACTCTGGCTGTTGGTGGCAAAGAACCAGCCCATCAGGCCGATGCCCTTTCCGTGATAGGTGTGGGGATCGGTGCCGGTGGCAGTAGCCAGCAGCTCGACCAGCAAAATCACCAGAAGGCAGAGGAGAAACGCGCCGGGAATCCGGCTGCGCAGCTCCGGAAAACGCCGGAGAAACGTAAGAAAGCTCAGCACCGTCATGGGCAGCAGATAGATCCGCACCAGATTGGTGAGGTCACGGATGGGCTGCGTATAGCCCGCCTGCATACAGGCGGCGATGTGGCACAGGGTAAAGACCGCCAGCACCGCGGCGGTGAGATAATAGGGCCGCCGGTTCTCCGCAAGGCAGAAGCCCCACAGGGCGGTGATCAGCAGCAGAGCTAGCCTGAGCGCCAGCGTCAAGGTGTTTTCGCTGCCGCTGGTGTTGAGCCAGTAGGATATCACGTCGAGAAACGGCTGTGCCAGAATCAGCAGCAGAATTGCCGTGGCCTGCCGGGAACTGGTGTTGGAATATGTCATAGAAACCTCCACTGAGCTTCCGCCGATGAAACAAACGGAAACAACTTATTCCATTATAATGGTCGAGGCGTTAGATATCAACTGCTTTCTTGTACAACGTCCGGAGATGCCGGAATAACTGCAATATCAGACGGGGAAAACGCACATTTTGTAGGGGAATAATCATCAATTTGTATACGCACCCGGAGGTAACTGCATGAATTGTCTTATTGTGCAAGGGAATAACTGGATTTTGCCCAAGCATATCCGAAACGTATGTGACGTGCAATGCGTGAAATATGACAAACAATCGACACAGTTGTGTCGAAATAGAACAAGAGTAACAGATTGTAGGTTCTTGATTCAATCTGTATGTTGACACTTTTCACAATATTTCAGATAATATGGATACAGATTGCACAAAATTCCGCCGGTTTGGAGTCCAATTCAAGAGGCCGGCAGGGATTGCCTGAAAGGAGACACAAAATGTCAGAAATCATTGGATTGCTGGGTATTCTGGTGGCGTTCTTCATCGTCATCTACTTTACCTACAAGGGCTTTCATCTGGCGTATGTGGTCATGGTTGCATGTTTGGTGGTACTGGTCACCAACAACATGCCCCTGATCCAGACGTTCAATGAAACCATCATGCCGAAGGTGGGCGAGCAGGCGGCAACGCTGCTTCCTCTGTACCTGTTCGGCGCAATTTTCGGTAAAATGTTCATCGACTCCGGTGCAGCGCACGCGCTGTCCCGGTTCCTGCTGAACCTGCTGGGCAAGGACGCAAAGCCCCAGACCAAGCGCATTTTCGGTTTTATCTGCGTGGTATTCATGAATATGGTGTTCAACTATGTGGGCGTTGATCCCTTCGCTTCTCTGTTCACCATGATCGGCATCGCCACCGGCGTTATGTATGAGGCGGATATCCCCAGAAAGTATATGCCCGTGATGCTGGTGCTCGGCTCCTCTATGGGCAATGTGGTTCCCGGCTCTCTGGCGGCCCCCAATATCCTGTGCCAGAACATTCTCGGTGAGTTCGGCGTCACCTCATGGTCCAGCACCATTGTTGGCCTTTTCTATGTGCTGTTCGTTCTGGCCGCTTCCACCTTCTACATCAACAAGCGCATGGCCAAGGACGTTGCCAATGGTGCAAAGTTTGAGTATGGCCCTCTGGAGCCTGCCAAGGTGGATGAAACCCATCTGCCCCACGTGGTTCTGACCCTCATTCCTCTGATTGTGATTCCTGTGAGCTACGCTCTATGGTTCTCTCAGGCTGCATGGGTGTCCATGGCGGTGGGCTGCGTTGCCGGTATCATCTGCTACGGTGCATACATCCCCAAGAAGGAGGGCGTCAGTCGGGTGATGACCATTGTGGACAGCATGAACGATGGTGTTACCGTTGCCGGCATCCCTGCCATTATCCTACTGAACTTCACGTTGGGCTATGCCATTGAGGCAGCTCCCTCCTTTGAGACCATCAGCAACTTCTTTGTGAATATGCCCGGCCCCTCGCTGATTGCTCTGTCCATTATGGCGATCATGCTGCTGGGCGCGGCGGCTTCCGCTTCCGGCATGATCATTGCCGCAATGGCTGCTGCCAGCACCTTCATTCCCGTACTGGGCGTCAACGCCACCAATGCGTTCCGTGCTCTGGTCATGTCCACCACCGTGCTGGACTCCCTGCCCTTTGCAGGCGCAATCGTGGCAATGATGAGCATCACCGGCATCAAGTACAAGGAGGGCTATCCTCCCATTGCAATGACCACCATGCTGTTTACCTTTATCGGCAACATTTTGGCGGTACTGCTGATGACAGCATTTCCTATGCTGCCCTAATGCAATTTTGAGACGACAAGAAAACTCCTCTGCACTGCGGTGCGGAGGAGTTTTCTTTACTGTTTTTGATTTCGGTGTAGACAGCCGATGCGGCACAGAAGGTGCTTTGGATACAAACAGCAAATTATAGGGGTATTGCAAACGAACGCATATCCTGTCCTTTCCCGAAACCTCTTGTCAGACTCTCTTGCTGATTTATGCGGTGTTGTGGAAATCATCGAATCCTTCGGCTACTTGGGGACCTACACTGACGAGTTTCT
>CAJKSU010000276.1 GCA_905202605.1 uncultured Eubacteriales bacterium | reverse complement strand
AGTGCTCAGCTATTATATCCGTCAGAAGCCCATTTGTCAAGCTCTTTTTGCAGTTTTCTCACAAATTGCTACCCATAGTGCAAATCCTGCCATGATGCCCCAAAATACAGTTGTCATTGTCAATACGATCCTCTGATTTCCATACCGATAGCCTGTTTCCAGCAGCAATGACAGGAGCAGCAGCCCCGCATATTTTATCTTTTCCCCCGTTCCTCCGGTGTGTTCCTCATTTGCCATGAGATTGCCGGCGCTCAATAACGTCCCATACGCCCCCATGAGAATCACTGCCGCCGTGAGCGCCTCTATCCGTTGTTCTGTTCCAAAAAGCCGAATGGTCTGCACAGCATGATACAATGGAGCAGCATCCTGTTCCGCCAATGCGGCTCCCAGCCGCCCCGCCGTTACAACGCAGAGCAATGTATTGATCCCTCCGCTGGCAAGGTACCACCGCCAGCTTTCCCGAATATTCCTGCCCCACATAAGTGAAATCACCGCCGGAATGGCAACATGCTGCCATCGCACCCCCTCACACCTCAGCTGGGTCCAGTCCAATTCGCCGCAGCCGAACCCCGTCAGCATCACCATCATTGGTAACATCAGCAGCCCAATCAGATTTCCAGCAGCAATTCTGCCTGTTTCACTCCCTCGCATACTATACCACAATAATATTGTGAGACAGACAGACACAAACGGAAACGTGCTGTCCTGTGGGAATGCTTCCTCCGCCACCCAGAGTGCGCCCGCCGCCAAAATTAACCCCGTCCCCTGTTCTGCCCCCTTCCATGTGTGCATTTCATCCCGTGGCTGAATGCACCGCATCAGTAGCCAGATACATCCGCCGATCCCCCATCCAAGCAGCACCTCGTACCAACGATATCCAGCCGTAACCACGGAAGACACCCCAACCGTCGCAGCAAAGCATCCCGCTCCTTTTTGCTTTTTCATCACTTCTTCTTTTTCCCCCGTGATTCCTGTGTTATACTCCGATTTTTTATTTCTGCCAAATTCTCTGTACGTTGCCCCCGCTGTTCTCTCGCCGCCATCGTCTGGTTCAGATTCTCCCACTGGTTCAACGCTTGAATGGATTTGGGGCTCGTATACAAGAGCGCCCCCATCGGCAGTTCCTCCGGCAAAGCAGACGCCATCTCAACATCCCACCCTGTCCCGCAAAATATCACCCGCCGCACCTGCCGCAGAAACAAAGTCCCCGGCACGTTTTCTGTCAATCGCTCCAGCGCCTCCTCGACCGTTTTCCCCGTTCCGGTCTGTCCGCCCGCTGACAACGTAACTCCGGCATTCGTTCGCTCAACCAAGAGTGTTTCCACCGCAATCAATTCCCCGGCATCCACCGGTCGAAAGGGTCGTATGCTCCACAGCAGTGCCAGCATCACCGCCGCACCAATCCACTTTTTCATCCTTTACCTCTGATTCCGCATATTTTCCGGAGACAGCTCCGCTGGACGATATTTCTGTCTTTTCCCCTGACGCTGCAAGTCCGGCGCCTCCCCAATCGCCATGGGCCAAAGATAATTTACACCAAGGCTGCTGAGCTGCGCCAAATGAACGATCAGCGCCAGCACGCCGATGGTTACGCCCGCCATTCCGCCGATCAGCCCGCCAATCACCAGTGCCATCCGCCAGATTCGGATGGCATCCGAAAAATCCCGCTGAGGAAGTGTAAATCCGCATACACCAGCCGCCGCTACAATAATCAGCGCCGCCGGAGAGATCAGGCTGGCCTCCACCGCTGCCGAGCCTACCACCAGTCCGCCAATGATGCTCACCGCCTGCCCCAGATTTTTCGGCAAATGCAGTCCCGCTTCCTGAAGCAGCTCAAAGGCGATCAGCAGAATAACCACCTCTACGCCCACCGAAAACGGAACGGAATTCCGGGACTCCACAATGGCGCGCAGCCACCGTATTGGGATCATCTCCTGATGGTATAAGCTCACTGCCACGAACATTCCCGGCAGCAGCAGCGCTGCGATCAAGCTCAAATAGCGCAGAAATTTAATCACCGAGGCAACAATATAATTCCCGCCTCGATCCTCCGGGGACTGCATAAAATCCCGCAAACAGCAGGGCAGCAAATACCCCAGAGGAAGCCCGTCCACCAGAATTCCCACACGCCCCGCCATCAGCCCCCATGCAAAACGATCCGCCCGTTCCGTATAGATTTGCATGGGAAACGCCGTTTTCCTGCTGCCGGTGAGATATTCCTCCACAGCAGCCGGCGTCAGCAGCCCGTCTACGTCAATCCCCCGCAGCCGCTTCGATACCGCCTGCACCATCTTCGGATCGGTGATCCCCGCAATCCAGCACACCGTCACATTGGTCAGGCTCCGTCTGCCGATCACCTGCTCTTCCAACCGAAGTTCTGGGGTTCGTAGATGGCGGCGTACTAAACTGGTATTGGTGCGCACCGTTTCCGTGAACGCATCCTTCGCACCCTTGATGGTGTTCTCCACCTCCGGTGCGGAAACGGAACGCTTCTCCCCGGTCTTGACCTCAAAGGCCGCCGCCTGATCCTCTCCAAACAGCACCAGGCAGAAGCCGTTGACCAGCTTTTCCGCTGCGGCATCCATATCCGGAACCGGGCTTTCCACCGCATTATAGATTAGTGTCTTTGCCGATTCC
>CAJKSU010000275.1 GCA_905202605.1 uncultured Eubacteriales bacterium | reverse complement strand
CGTTCTTGCCGGTGATATAGGGGAAGCGCCACACGTTGCCGATGCCGATGGCGCATCCGGCGGAAACCAGCAGGAAGCCCAGCCGGGACTGAAATGATTCGCGTTTCATAATAATCTCCTTACTTTTCAAAACTATTTATGATTCTACATGGATTTCATGCCGTTGACAACCGGTATTTTGCCATGATAAAATAAGAATATCTTATGTTAGAACGGAGATTGGGCGGCATGAATACCAATCAGCTCAAGTATTTTGTATCGGCGGCGGAGGCACGAAGCTTTACCAAGGCGGCGGAGCAGCACTATGTATCCCAGACGGCGGTGACCCAGCAGATTCATTTATTGGAGGAAACTTTGGGCTGTCGCCTGTTTGACCGTACCACCCGCCCGGTGTCCCTGACCCCGGCGGGGCGGACGTTCCTGATCGAAGCCAAGGCGATTTTAGAGCGCATGAGCCGGGCGGTGGATCGGGTGCATGATGCGTCTACGGGGCTGATCGGAACCCTGCGGGTGGGCTATGTCCGGGGCTATGAGCGGAGCGACCTTTCGGTGCTCATGCGGTATTATCATGAGAGCCACGCCAATGTTCTCATTACCTTCTACCGCTGCTCCACGGATGTGCTGGCGGCGGGGCTGCTCAATCGGGAATACGACATTATTTTCACATGGGACAGTACCAACCTCCGGCAGAATCCGGACATCGAGTATCTTCTGGTGGAAAAGGCCAAGCTGGTGGTGGCGCTGTACGCCCGGCATCCCTTTGCCCAGCGGACGGAGCTGCGGCGGCATGAGCTCAGAGGGGAGAACATCCTGTATATGTCTCCCTCTGCGGCCAACGATTCCTACGGCGATGCGTTTTTTATGGAGCTGTACAAGGATGCGGGGTATAAGCCCAATATCCTGTTCCGCTCCTCGGATACGGAGAGCATTCTCATGATGGTGGCCTCGGAGGAGGGGGTGTCCATTCTCCCGGACTACTGCACCTATAAGCTCTATCAGGCGGACAATCTGGTGTTTGTGCCGCTGGTGGGGGAGAACGAGCAGGAGGAGATTCTGGCGGTATGGCGGAAGGATCAGAAGAACCCCGCCCTGCTGCAATTCCTCTCCACTCTGCGGGATACGGACATTCTGCGCCGAGAGTGAGCAGCTCCGTTGACAGTCAGATGGGACTGTGATACAATTTGAAAAATCTACTTTGCGGGGGCGATTGGATGGACGGTATGGACTATTTAAATGAATATTACGCGCAGTATGACGAGGATGGGCGGCTCACCCGAAACCGCCGGGGGCAGCTGGAATTCCTCACCACCATGGGCTATATTCAGGCGTATTTAAAGCCCGGAGATCGAGTGCTGGAGGTGGGCGCTGGCACCGGGCGCTATTCCCTGACCCTTGCCGAGCTGGGGGCGGAGGTCACCGCAGTGGAGCCGGTAAGGAACAATCTGGAGATTTTAAGGAGCAGAATCACCCCGGAGCGGAACGTCACTGCGCTGGAGGGGTCTGCGGAGAACCTTTCCATGCTGGAAGATGGCAGCTTTGATATGACCCTGCTCCTTGGCCCCATGTATCATCTTCCCACCGAGGAGATGCGGATGCAGGCCATGGCGGAGGCGGTGCGGGTGACAAAGCCCGGCGGCATCATCATGGCAGCCTACTGCATTGCCGACGGCTCCATTCTGAAATACGGCTTCGGGGAGCGGCATATCGCGGAGCTGATCGGCACCGGGCGGCTCAGCCCGAGAACGTTTGGCTTTCGGAATCAGCCGGAGGACGTATTTGTGATGGTGCGGAAGCAGGAGATCGACCGAATGATGCGGGGCTTTCCGGTACAGCGGATGCACTATGTTGCAGTGGACGGCGCGGGCTATTTTATGCAGGATATGCTGGATCGGCTCAGCGAGGAGGAATTCCAGCTGTACCTGACCTACCATCTCACGGTTTGCGAGCAGGAGGATCTGGTGGGCGCCACAGGACACAGCCTGGATATTATGAGAAAAACACAGAGATAAATAGTGGTAAGCTTGCTTTCCCAGACGGCGATTGAAACAAATGATGAAAACACGCCTGAGAAACAAAGTAAAAAATCGTACTGCACTGGACAGAAGGCTAGTGCAGTACGATTTTTGCTTATTATTTGTTTATTTCTGAGTTTCAAGAGCATTGCCAATCTCCTCGGCAATACGGGCAAACTCCGGAATCCCCAGGGTTTCGCCCCGGACGTTTTCTGGCAGTCCGGCGGCGGTGATGCAGTCCGTAATCTGCGCCTTGCTGAGGCTACCGAAGCCGGAGGCAAGACCGTTGACCAACGTTTTGCGCCGCTGGGCGAAGCTGGCGTGAACCACCTGAAAGAACAGCTTTTCGTCCGCAATGGGGCAGGGGGGCGCGGTGCGGCAGCGGAGGGTGATCACCGCAGAGGTGACCTTGGGCTGGGGGATGAAGCAGGAGGGGGGCACGTCAAACAGAATTTCCGGCTGGGCATAGTACTGGCAGAACAGGGAGAAGGCGCTGTAGTCCTTGCTGCCGGGCTGGGCGCAGATGCGCTGGGCGACCTCCTTCTGCACCATGACCGTTACCGCCTCAAAGCACCGTGATTCCAAAAGCCGGGAGAGCACCGGCGACGTAATATAATAGGGGAGGTTGGCG
>CAJKSU010000274.1 GCA_905202605.1 uncultured Eubacteriales bacterium | reverse complement strand
GCGCCACCTTGCCAAGGTGGAGGTAGCGAGTTCGAGCCTCGTCACCCGCTCCAAGCGCCGACAGATTCTGTCGGCGCTTTTTCTATAGTTAAATGTGGAAATCGGTATTGCACCGCATCGGAATATCATACAACGAAAAACAGGAGGCAACGTTATGGAGCGCATGGTTGCGGAGTTTTTGGAGCTGGCGGCGTATTCTGTCCCGTCAAAGCAAGAGACGGAGATTCGCCAGTGCCTGAGGAAGAAGCTGCTGGAGCTTGGATTTTCGGTTTCTATGGATGAGGCGTTCCCTGAGACGCACAGCGGCAGTCTGTACGGTTTTTTGCCGGGAGTGCTTCATGGTGAACCGATTCTCTTTACGGCACATATGGATACGGTAACCCCCTGCGAGAACAAAAGAATTACAGTGGAGCCGGACGGTACCATCCATACCGATGGTACCACGATTCTCGGTGGGGATGATCTTACCGGTGTGGTGGAGATTCTGGAGGCAGTGCGCCAGATTCGGGAGCAGCAGCTGCCCCATCGGGACATTGAGGTGATCTTCACCGCCTGCGAGGAATACTTTGTGGAAGGGGCGCAGAAGCTGGACTACAGCCGTATCCGCTCCCGTGAGGCCTATGTGCTAGATACCGACGGTGAGATCGGAACGGCGGTCTGCGCCGCGCCTACGGGCATCCGGGTCATGGCAACGCTGGAGGGGAGAGCCTCCCATGCAGCATTGAAGCCGGAGGACGGGCGGAACGCAATTGCCATGGCGGCAGGCGCTATCTCCATGATGCGCCTTGGACGGGTGGATGCGGATACCACCGCCAATATCGGTATCATTCGTGGTGGCGACAGCGGAAACATTGTGCCGAGCCGGTGCTTTGTGGAGGGGGAGACGCGCTCACTGGTACACGAATCGGCCCTTCGTCAGCGGGATCACATGGCGGAGTGCTTCCAAGCTGCTGCGGAACAGCGAGGCGGCAAGGCGGAGCTGGAGATCTCCACGGTCTATACGGCATGGTCAGTGGAGGAATCCCATGGGATTTGCCGGCGCTTTTGCCGGGCTGCGGAGCAGACGGGGCTGAAACCGGTATTTCAGCGGGCCTGCGGCGGCAGCGACGCCAGCTTTTTGTCAGCCCATGGCATCTCCTGTCTGGTGCTGGCAACGGGCATGCATGAGATCCACTCGGTGCGGGAATATACCACGGTGCAGGAGATGAACACCATGGCGCAGGTGGTGCGCTGCCTGATGTGCGACCCGGAATAAAAGAATACGCCGCAGAGTACGTTCTATTCGTGCTCTGCGGCGTTTGTGCGCTTAGGATGGGTTACAGCTGCATGATCGCAGCGTAAGCGGTATTGTTGCAGTTGCGGATGCCCTCCGGATAGAAGCAGTCGCCGATGGTGACAACCTTGGGGGCAATGCCATGGAAGGCGGAAGCGTCCAGCGCCTTTCTGCCGCCGGAGATCACCACGGAATCGCAGGGGACGGTGCGTGTCTCATGGGGCAGCTTGGCTTTATCTACCTGAGGCATGGGGGGAGGACCGCCGGGGCCTTCATGCCCCTCGCTGTTCTCCTCTTCAAAGGCGGCGTGGGGATCAAAGGGTGCCTGCCGGGGCGGGAAGCCCTCCGGACGGGAATCGGGCATGACGGAGGGCGCCCCCTCATGATTGCTCATCATCATAAACAGCATGCCGAAGTCGCCGCTGAACTTGGGTACGTTCAGCGTCACATCCAGCGTTACGCTGTCGGGGGTGACCTTCACGGTCTTGGCGTTGTCGATATAGGAGAAGTTTGGCTCATTCTCGTAGTCCAGCTCGGTGGCTCGCTTGGAATGGGGATCGTCAAAGAGCATGGCGTCGCCGCGGGTGACCATGGTGGTTTTGTGACCGGCCTTTGCCAGATACAGCGCGGCCTCCCGTCCGGTGTCGCCGCCGCCGATGACGATGACGTTGTGACCCAGCTCGTTTTCGTGACCGAATATATCCTCCGCCAGCCATACCTTGGCGTTATCGGCGCCCGCAACGGGAATCCGCTTGGCGGAGGAGCCAAGGGCCGCAATGATCACATCATATCCCTGATCCTTCAGCAGCTCCGGGGTGGCCTCGGTGTTCATGTGTACCGTGACCGGAGACTTGCCGATTTCACGAACCAGCCAGTCTTTGTAGTCCTTGAGGTTCCATTTGAAATCCACAAAATCAGAGAATTTCAGCTGTCCGCCCAAGGTGCCGGACTTTTCGTACAGGGTAACGTCATGTCCCTGCTCCACGCCGAACAGCGCCGCCCGCATGCCCGCAGGGCCGCCGCCGATGACGGCTATCTTCTTTTTTTCGCCGGAGGGGTGGAACATCCGATCCAGCATGTGATGATAGCCCGCCAGCGGATTGACGGCACAGAAGCTGCCATGGCAGCCGTTGCACAGCAGGCACGGGGTGATATCCTCACCGTGACCGGCCTTGATCTTGTCATAATAATGCTCGTCGCAGATAAAGGCGCGGGCCATGGATACGCAGTCGCACTTGCCTTCGGCGATAAAGCGGTCAATGAGGTCGGGATCGTGGAAGCCGCCCACAGGAGAGAAAACGCATTGGATGCTGCGCGCCTTGGCGGCAGCGGCGAATTGCAGGTTATAGGGAGCGGCCTTGTGGAGGTTATGGCTGTTGACATGGGTATAGGAGCCGTCCCAGCCGCGAATC
>CAJKSU010000273.1 GCA_905202605.1 uncultured Eubacteriales bacterium | reverse complement strand
GTTCTCCCGCCATAGCACTGACTGGGGGTTCCCCTTCCATAAATAGAGCGGAGACTGCCACGCAGTCTCCGCTCTTCTCCTCTATCTTATTGCAGATTCTTCTTCAGCGTCTCCAGCTCCTCCCGCATCGCCGGAGGCAGCTTGTCGCCGAAGTCCTTGTAGAACTCCTCGATGTTCTGAACATCCTCCATCCAGAGCGCCTTGTCCACGCCCAAAAGGCCGGTGAGCGTCTCCAGAGAAACGTCGGTTCCCTCCAGATTGATGTCCGTGGGATACGGCTCGTAGCCGATGGGCGTCTCCTGAGCGTCCACCTCGTCAAAGCAGCGCCTCAGAATCCACTCCAGCACCCGGAGGTTGTCGCCGAAGCCGGGCCACAGGAAGTTGCCGTCGTCATCGGTGCGGAACCAGTTGACATTGAAGATTTTCGGGGGATTGGGGATCTTCTCGCCCATGTCCAGCCAGTGCTGCCAGTAGTCGCCCATGTGGTAGCCGCAGAAGGGGCGCATTGCCATGGGGTCACGGCGCAGCACGCCCACCGCGCCGGTGGCGGCGGCAGTGGTTTCCGATGCCATAATGGAGCCGACGAATACGCCGTGCTGCCAGGAACGGGACTGGTACACCAGCGGGGCCGTCTTAGCCCGCCGTCCGCCGAAGATAATGGCGGAGATGGGAACGCCCTGAGGATTATCGAATTCGGGAGAGATGCAGGGGCAGTTCTTTGCCGGAGCGGTGAACCGGGAGTTGGGATGTGCGCCCTTCTCCGTGGAGGTCTCGCCGTTCCACGGGCGGCCCTGCCAATCCTCGGCATTGGCGGGGGGCGTCTTGTTCATGCCTTCCCACCAGACGGTGTTGTCATCCTTATTGAGCACCACGTTGGTGAACAGGGTGTTCTTCGAAGTGGAGTCCAGCGCATTGGGGTTGGACTTTTTGGAGGTGCCGGGGGCAACGCCGAAGAAGCCGTTCTCCGGGTTCACCGCCCACAGGCGGCCGTCGGGGCCGATGCGCAGCCATGCGATATCATCGCCCACCGTCCAAATCTTATACCCCTTCTTCTGATACTCCTCCGGAGGCACCAGCATGGCAAGGTTGGTTTTGCCGCAGGCAGAGGGGAAGGCAGCGGTGACATAGCGGATCTCGCCCTGAGGATTCTGAATGCCCAGAATGAGCATGTGCTCTGCCATCCAGTCCTCCTTACGCCCCAGATAGGAGGCGATACGCAGGGCAAAGCACTTCTTGCCCAGCAGGACGTTGCCGCCGTAGCCGGAGTTGATAGACATAATGGTGTTGTCCTCCGGGAACTGGACAATGTAGCGCTCTTCGGGGTTCAGGTCGGCCTTGGCGTGCAGACCCTTGATGAAATCCCCATCGCTGCCCAGTGCCTCCAGCACGGGGTTGCCGACACGGGTCATGATATTCATGGAAATTACAACGTAGATGGAGTCGGTGACCTCAATGCCGTACTTGGCAAAGGGAGAGCCGACAATGCTCATGGAATAGGGGATGATGTACATGGTGCGCCCCTTCATGGCGCCGTCATAGAGCCCCCGGAGCTTGGCGTACATCTCCTGCGGGTCCATCCAGTTGTTGGTGGGGCCAGCGTCCTCTTCCTTTTTCGAGCAGATAAACGTGCGGCTTTCCACCCGCGCCACATCGTTGGGATCGGAGCGGTGGAGATAGCAGCCGGGGAGCTTTTCCTGATTGAGTGTGATGAATTCGCCGGTGGAAACGGCCTCCGCTGTCAAACGGTCCAGCTGTTCCTTTTCGCCGGTAATGAGTTCTACCGCGTCAGGCTTTACCAGCTGGATCACCTCATCCAGCCATGCATTCACCTTGACATTCTTGGTCAGTGCCATAAATCGTTCCTCCATAATGCCCGTCCCCGCCCTCGTAGCTGAGCGGCGGCGGTTAGATTTACTTAATTATCATATAATAATTTCCTGCACTTTTCAAGTGAAAATGCAGAAACCGCAAATTTTATTGCAGTAAAGTGATAAATTACCATAGTTTTCCCAGCCCTTCTGTGAAAAATCACGAAATATCAGTTGCAAAGCGCAGGAAATTTTGATATATTAGTGGGGTACATTACCCGCCGGGGAAGCCGGCACGCATTGGGAGGAAGAAGCATGAAGCTCAGCAAACGTATCACCAGCCTGTTCCTGGCAGCCTTAATGCTGCTGTGCTGCCTCAGCGGCTGCGGCAGTAAGAAAAAGCCTGTGGCAACCCTCACGCTGGAGGGCGGCGACCAGATCACCATTTATCTCTACCCCGATCAGGCGCCCAACACCGTGGCAAACTTTATTTCCCTTGCCAACTCCGGGTTCTATGACGGCCTGACCTTCCACCGGGTGGTGGAGGACTTCATCATTCAGGGCGGCGACCCCAACGGCGACGGTACCGGCGGCCCCGGCTACACCATCGACGGCGAGTTTGCCGACAATGGCTATCAGAAGAACGACATCAAGATGGAAAAGGGCGTCATCGCCATGGCCCGCTTCTCCGACACCGGCAGCGACACCGAGGAGGCCTATAACTCCGCAGGCAGCCAGTTCTTCATTCTTCTGGCGGATAAGGACAGCCTGCAGAATCAGTACGCCGCCTTCGGCAAGGTGTTCTCCGGCATGAATATCATTGAGAAGCTCGCCCAGTGCGACGTGGATTCCAAGGATAAGCCCAGAAAGGATATCGTCATTG
>CAJKSU010000272.1 GCA_905202605.1 uncultured Eubacteriales bacterium | reverse complement strand
AAGCCGGAAAGCTATTTTGAGGTGTGCGCATGATCGACGCCAAGAAGGAATTGCAGTACCGGCTGGCCATCCGGATGCTGGAACACTTATCCGAGAAGGGCCTTCTGTCAGCAAAGGAATTGGCTTATGCCAAGGGACTCGCCAGAGAAAAATACGCCCCGCAGACTGTTCGGGAATAGTGCTGGCTATTCCGCGGATAGTGTGGTAGCTTGTGTGTTGCCCAAAAAGATGCAAGGAGGACACAGTGTGGAATACCAGTATTATTTGAGACAAATTTACTGCAAAGACGGTTCTGTTTGGATCGACATCCTTGAGGCGGCGCAGGCGGAAAAGCTGGGGTATCAGGACGGTGACAAGTACACGCAGAATGACGGCGTTGTTTACATCAACGGGTTTGACAGCCCGTCTGCCCTGAACACCTTTATCGAAGACCTGCATGGCTGCGTGAACCGCAGCGAAGCGATGGCTGCCCACCAGCGGGAGGAACGCTGATGGCTACGGTAAAAGAGATTGCGCCACACGCACTCCAACCGGAACACCTGCGTGTCGCCGCCTACTGCCGTGTCAGCTCAGACTCTGAGGATCAGCTGCATTCCTACGCAGCCCAGATCCGCAACTACACCGAGGTGATCGCTCAGCACGACGGCTGGGAGCTGGTGGATGTGTACGCCGACGAGGGCCTCACCGGCACGCGCATGGACAAGCGTGATGACTTTAACCGGATGATGCGGGACTGCCGAAAAGGCAAGATCGACCGCATTCTGGTGAAGTCAGTAGCCCGTTTCGCCCGCAACACCAAAGAATGTCTCGCCTCCCTGCGAGAACTCTCCGGTATGGGCGTCACCGTCCGATTTGAAAAAGAAAATATCGACACTGGAACGCTCACCACAGAACTGATGGTGAGCGTTTCCGGTTCTCTGGCCCAGCAGGAGTCCCTATCCATCTCGGCAAACCAGCGTCTGAGCTATCAGCACCGCATGGAATGCGGAGAATTCATCACCTGCAGCGCTCCCTACGGATACCGGATTAAAGACAAGAAAAACCTTGAGATCCTGCCGGAAGAAGCGGCTGCGGTACGCTGGGCCTTTGATGCATATCTCAAAGGAAACAGCTCCAAATGGATCGCGGAGCAACTGACGGCAAAAGGCATTCCGACGCAGAATGGCGCCGAGAAATGGCAGGAGACAAGCATCCGATATCTGCTGACCAACGAGAAGTATATTGGAGACACGCTCTGCCAGAAATCCTATAGCTGCGGCTTCCCGTTCGTGCAAAAGCGCAATCGGGGGGAGCGGATGCAATACTATGTCGAAAACAGTCATCCGGCCATCATTGACCGCGATACCTTTGAAAAAGTGCAGGAGCTGCTGCGCAAGAAAGCACAAAAAGAGAAAAGGCGTCGAGAGAGAAGTCCATTCGCCCTGAAAATCCTATGCGGGAACTGTGGGACGATGTTTCTGCGCCGAACCAGCAAAAACGGATATGTAACATGGGTCTGCCGAACCCATGACCGAAGTGCCGATGCCTGCCACGTAGGACGCATTCCGGAGAGCGAGATCCGCGCTGCATTCCTACGGATGTACCGCAAGCTCAAGTGCAATGCCGACATGATCCTAAAGCCCGCTATGGAGCAGATGAACGCCCTTGACGCCATCCTGCAGCAGAATAACCCGAAAACCCTGACCATCAACCGGGCCATCGCGGAAGCCACAGAGGAAAGCCATAAAATCAGCACCCTGCGTGTCAATGGCCTGCTGGACGCCGATACCTGCACGGCTCGCATGAATGTGATCAGCGCCAAGCTGGCGCAGCTCCGCAGGGAACGGCGCAGGCTGGCGGAGAATGAAGCATTGGACGAGGTCATGGACGCGCTTCGGAAGGTGCGGCAGACGATTCTTGACGGGCCGGAACAGATGGATGACTTCGACGATGATCTCTTCGAAAGTCTCGTGGAAAAGATCATCGCGGAATCTCAAACAGAGATTCGTTTCCGACTCTATGGCGGGCTGGAACTGAGGGAGCGATTGGAGGTGGCGGTAAGATGACAAAACGCAAGATTTTATATGGATACCAGATCTGTGGCGGCGCATTGGAGATCGTTCCGGAAGAGCAGCGGGTCGTTCAGATGCTGTTCGCCCTCTACAGTGCCAGAGCATCTTACCAGGACATCTCCGATGCGTTGAATCGGCAGGGCGTTCCATACAGCTCCGAAATACCGCTTTGGAACAAGCATAAGATAAAGCGCATGTTGGAAAATGCCCGTTACACCGGAAAAGATGGTTATCCTGTGATGATCGCGGAAACCGATTTCCAAGCTGTGCAGGACAAGATCTCAGAAAAGAATGACAGGCGGCAGGTGTCCGAAGAGGTGACGGTCGTTGACCGGTTAAAGCCCTACTTTCGATGTACCTGCGGTGGAAAGATGGTTCGTCTGGGTGGACGCTGGCAGGATCGCAGCAAGGTGTATCTCAAATGCGAACACTGCGGCATTTCCGTTTCTCTGGATACGGATGAGACGTTCCAAGAAGTTGCCCACCAAATGCAGACGCATGAATGCCAGGAGGCGGACGCTTATGTTCCCTCTGCGGAGGTCATTCGGCTGAACAACGCCATCAACCGAGGGCTCGAACAGCCTGACTCACCCGAAGCAGTCATGGCTCTCATTTTACAGGGGGCAGCCGCACGATATGACTGCTGCC
>CAJKSU010000271.1 GCA_905202605.1 uncultured Eubacteriales bacterium | reverse complement strand
CAGGGTCAGTCGTTCAGCGCTGGGAAGTACCTCATACAGCGTATCTTTGGTGGCCGCAACTACATAGAGCGCACCCATATAGCCGTCCTGCTGCATAGCGTCCCATACGGTGCTGACCGCATCGGGAGAAGCATCTTCCGTGGCGGCCTCCGGTGAATCTGCATCGACCATGGGCATGTCGCCCTCAGCGGCGTATTTCTCTGCACCGGCTGCTTCCTCTGCCTGAGCGCCAGTCTCGCCGGTGGCGTCTGCGGTGTCTCCAGCGGCCTCTGCGGCGCGGGCAGTTTCGTTCAGAGGAGCTTCAAAGGCTGCTTCGGGCGCATCATCGGCTGGAGCCGCTGCAGCTTTGGTGCTGGAAGCAGCGGTGAGATTGTCGTTGGGGGTGCCGAGGTATTTTCCGGCAGCCAGTACTGCCAGTGCAATCACAGCGGCGGTCAGGGTGAACCGCATCCGTTTCAACGTTGCCTTGGGGCTATGGCGTACCTTTTCCTGATGAATGGACTCCATCACGCTGTGACAAAGGCCTTTGGGCGGCATAACCTCGGTTTCGTCAATGGCTGACTGAATATCCCGGTAGGACTGATAAAGGCTGCGGCATTTGGGGCATACAGCAAGGTGCGCTTGCAGCTCCTGTTCTTCTTCCGGTGTGAGCAGTCCGTCGATGCTCAGGTTCATATCTGCAATGTATTCTTCACAGGATTTCAAGACGTTCTGCCCCCTTTCCTTTTATCTGACGCAGAAAACGCGCTGAGGTTCCCGCCTAAGGATCTGCGAATTTTTTCTCTGGCACGTGAGATTCGGGATTTGACCGTTCCCGGCGGCAGCTCCAGCGCATCTCCGATCTCCTGATAGGACATATCCTCAATGGCACGCATGGAGAGGATCAGCCGGTCATGGACCGGAAGCGCCGCCATAGCGGCACGTACCGCTTCATGATCCTGCGCCTTTTCCGCCAGCAGAGCGGGATCTTGACTGTAGTCGGCGATCTGCCGCTCAATGGGCTGATCCAGATCGTCCAGCTCTGTCATGGAAATGGTATTGCGCCGCTTTTTCTTTCGCAGAAAATCAATGCAGGTGTTGGAGGCAATGCGAAGCAGCCAGGTTTGAAATTTACTCTCCCCGTGGAAGGTGGAGATGGCATGCCATGCCTTGAGAAAGGACTCCTGCGACAGATCAAAGGCCTCATCCCGATCCCTGCACATCCGAAGGCATAGATTATATACCGGCTTTTCATAGGCCCTGACCAGCTGCTCAAAGGCCTCCTCGCTTCCATGACCTGCCCGGTGAATCAGTTCCTGTTCGTCCAAATTCGTCACCTCAAATCCCGTTTGACAAGCTTGATGACCCGATAAACATCCTCCATGGTAGAAACCTGAGAGATGTCCTTCTTATAATACGCCGCATGGGGGACGCCGTGGAGATACCAGCACAGATGCTTCCGTGCCTCCAGACAGGCAATATGCTCCCCCTTGTCCTGCAGAGCCATTTCAATTTGCCGCTGGGCAAGATCCATCCGCTGAGCAAGGGGCGGACGCTCCGGAATGGGCGCACCGTCCAGCGCCGCGCGGATCATGGCAAAGAGATAGGGGTCGCCAAAGGCGGCACGCCCCACCATTACGCCGTCCGCACCGGTATATTTTAAAATGTGTAGCGCCGCCTCCGGGGAATCCACGTCGCCGTTGGAATAGACGGGGATATGGACGGCCTGCTTGACCTCACGGATGCAGTCCCAGTCGGCACGCCCGGTGTATAGCTGTACTCTGGTACGTCCATGGACGGAAACGGCAGAGGCTCCGGCCTGCTCCACCAGCTGGCTCAGCTCTACGCAGTTTACATGTCCCTTATCCCAACCCTTCCGCATTTTTACGGTGACCGGCACGGGAACGGCCTCTACCACCGCGCGGACGATATCTGCTGCCAGCTCCGGGGTCTTCATCAGGCCGCAGCCGTCCCCGGCTCCGGAGATTTTTGGCATGGGGCAGCCCATGTTGATATCAATAAAGTCGCAGCCGGAAATATCCAGCGCCAGCTTTGCTGCCTTTGCCATAAACTCCGGATCATTGCCGAAGATCTGCGCACCGCAGACGCCGGCGGGCGTTTTGCCCAAGAGCTTTTCGGTCTTTTTATCTCCGTAGCACAAGGCTCTGGAGGAAACCATTTCAGTTACGGTGATATCTGCACCCATCTCTGCCGCCAGTGTGCGGTAGCTGAGGTCGGTCACTCCGGCCATGGGTGCTAAAATCAGCTTTGGTGTCATTGGGTGATTCCCCTTTCTTCCGGATATGATACCACAGCCCGCAGAAAAATGCTATCCGCAAACTGCGTTTTCTTCCAGCACGGGGATCACATCCAGTAGCGTTTTCCCCTGCGCAAACAGCAGGGGCAGCGTCTCTTCCCCCGGTTCCTTGAGATCCGGGATCATCATGGGCTGGCACCCGGCCCGGTGGGCGGCAAGAATGCCGTGGGGGGAATCCTCCAGCACAAGACAATGCGCCGGGGGCGTTTCCAGTGCCTTTGCTGCCAGCGTGAAAATCTCCGGGTCGGGCTTTCCGCTTACAACCATGTCTCCGGTGATCAGGCCGCTGAGCCGGGACAGCACGCCGATGTTATCAAGGCGAAACCGTGCGTTCTCCCCCTTGGTGGAGGTTGCAACGGCATAGGGGATCCGGTGCTCGTCCAGATAATCCATCAGCTGATACAAGCCGGGCTTGACCGGAACGCCGTTTTCCTCGCAATATGCCTTGGAGCGGCGAC
>CAJKSU010000270.1 GCA_905202605.1 uncultured Eubacteriales bacterium | reverse complement strand
CCACTCTGGAGGATATTCTGTCAGCGGATCGACTGGCGCGTGCGGCGGCCTGTTAAGGAAAGATGGCACAGATTTTTGATTGGAGCGTTCTATGTATCTTGTTATCGCAATTCTGATTTTCAGCTTTTTGATTTTCATCCACGAGTTCGGACATTTCATTACTGCAAAACTATTTGACGTCAAGGTCAACGAGTTCTCCATCTTTATGGGGCCGAGAATTCTCCACTGGGGCAAGGGGGAGACAGAGTATTCCCTCCGGCTCCTGCCCATCGGCGGCTTCTGCGCCATGGAGGGTGAGGATGGCAGCAGCGAGGATCCGAGATCCTTTACTGCCAAAGCGCCGTGGAAGCGTGCAATCATTCTGGCGGCTGGGGCATTTATGAATTTTCTCACGGGTCTTGTGATCCTAATTGCCATCTATGCCACCGGTTCCGGCTTCCGTACTATGGAGATCACCGACTTTGTAGATGGCTGTCCGCTGGAGGGAACCTTGCAGGTGGGCGATGTGATCGAGAAGATCGACGGGGATCCCATCTATATTTTCTCGGACTTTTCCATGCTTATGGATCGCACCGGAGACGGGCCGGTTGATCTGACCGTGCGCCGGAATGGGAAAACGGTGGAGCTGCGACAGGTGGAGATGGAAAAGCAGGAGTATCAGATTGACGGAGAAACTCGGAAAATCTATGGCATTACCTTTGGCGCATCGGAGAAAAAAACGCCGCTGACCCTGCTGAAAAACGCATGGCTTACGTCGGTGGACTTTGCACGAATGGTTAGAATGGGACTGATGGATCTCATCACCGGTGCGGTGGGGGTCAAGGATCTCTCCGGACCTGTGGGCATTGTGGGCGCAGTACAGGAGACAGGAAACAGTTCGGATAATACGCTGGACGGGATTCTCAACGTTCTGTATTTCGGTGCGTTCATTGCGGTGAATCTGGCGGTGATGAATATGCTCCCGATTCCGGCGCTGGACGGCGGGCATATCTTCTTCCTGCTGGTGATCTGGGTCATTGAATCCATTACAAAGAAAAAGGTCAATCCCAAATACGAGGCATATATCCATGCAGCAGGTCTGGTGCTGCTGATGGCGCTGATGGTATTTGTAACGTTTAACGATATTGCGAAGCTTGTAACCGGAGGATAGTATGAAACGACAGATTCAGGTGGGCAATGTGCTGGTGGGCGGTGATGCGCCGGTCAGCATTCAGTCCATGCTCAATACAAAAACAACGGATGTGGAGGGGAGCCTTGCACAGCTCCGGGCATTAAAAGCCGCAGGCTGTCAGATTGCCCGGCTGGCGGTGCCGGATATGGATGCGGCAAAGGGCTTCCGGGAGATCGCCTCAGCCTCTCCGTTGCCGCTGGTGGCGGATATCCACTTTGACTATCGGCTTGCCATTGCGGCGGCAGAGGGCGGCGCGTCAAAGATCCGGATCAACCCCGGCAACATCGGCGGAAAGGATCGGGTCAAGGCGGTGGTAGATGTGTGCAGGGAAAAGCATATCCCCATCCGCATCGGCGTCAACGGCGGCTCTCTGGAAAAGAGCATTCTGAAGAAATACGGGCATCCCACTGCGGAGGCACTGGTGGAAAGCGCACTTGGACATGTGGCGCTGCTGGAGGAGCAGAAATTTTACGATATCTGCATCTCCATGAAAAGCTCCTCGGTTCCGGTGACCATGGCGGCTTATCGGCTGATGGATCAGAAGACGGATTATCCGCTGCACTTAGGCGTAACGGAAACCGGCACCGAGCATATGGGCGTGATCAAGTCTGCCATCGGCATTGGCGGCCTTCTGTGTATGGGCATCGGCAACACCCTGCGGGTGAGCCTGACCGCCGATCCGGTACGGGAGGTGGTGGCGGCAAAGGAGATTTTGCAGGCCGCCGGGATCCGTCAGGAAGGGCCGGAGTTTATTTCCTGCCCCACCTGCGGCAGAACACAGATTGATTTGATCGGGCTGGCTTCCGAGGTGGAGCGGCGGCTTCAGGGCATGAACAAGCCCATTACCGTTGCGGTCATGGGCTGCATTGTCAACGGTCCCGGCGAGGCTCGGGAGGCCGACGTGGGCATTGCCGGCGGCAAGGACTGCGGCGTACTGTTTGCCAAGGGAAAGAAGCTGAAAACCCTGCCCTACGACCAGCTGGCGGATGCTCTCATGGAGTATATTGATACGCTGTAAGCGACTGCGACGTTGAAGGAGAACGATGGATGGACGAAAATACCGTAAGACTGCTGGATCTGTTCCGTGCCTATGAGCCGGAGGCAGAGCTGAAAACCCTGCTGGATGATGTCAAGATCTTTTCGGCGGAAGTGGATATGAAGACCCGCAGTGCGCTGGTGACTATCTGTCCGGACTGTTATGTGACTCTGAAACAGGTGCGCAGCATTGAGCGGGGCATTGCAAGAGCCTATGGAATCCATAAGCTTACCCTGCGTACCTGCTATGGGGAGGACAAGCTTTCTCTGCTCCGTCCGGAGGACATCGGCGATTTCCTCAAGGAGCTGTTTGCACCCAGCATGTCCATTCTGGCGGGGTGCAAATACACGCTGGATGGGGATGTGGTCACCCTGCACCTCCGGGGCAACGGGAAGGACATGCTGCGCCCCTATGTGGTGCGGGCGGAGCGCTGGCTCAAGGACATGTTTGAAACCGCCGTAAAGATCGAGATCGAAGTGGGTAAGGAACTGGACGCTCAGGCGCTGTTTGAGGCCACGGAAAAGATCCGGCAGGACGCCGTAGCCCAT
>CAJKSU010000269.1 GCA_905202605.1 uncultured Eubacteriales bacterium | reverse complement strand
CGAAATTCAGAAGAAACGCAACTGGGAATATATTTGCCGCAGATTCTTCCGCTGACATTCTACTGGTATTTTGAGGAAGAAATAACGCTGCTGCGGCACAAATGATCCGTGCGCCCTTTCAGCGAGAGATTTTGCGGCGTAACAAGGTTTTCTTCCGCCGACATACTACCGGTATTTCAAGGAAGAAATAACGAAGTTACGACGCAAAAGATCCGCTGAAAGAATTAGCCCTCGTCGCGGAGGCAGTTCCGGGTAATACCCAGAATCTCACGTGCCTCATCGGCAGTTGCGATTTCACGGCCTGCCAGCTTTGCCAGCTCAACAGCACGCTTGACCAGCATCTCGTTGGTGGCGATGATCTTGTTGCCGTTTTCGTCCTTGCCGTACATGACGTTATCCTCCAGACCAACACGCAGGCCGTCGCAGCCCAGAGCCAGGCCGGCCAGCATCATGGGCATATGGCACTTGCCGATGCCGGAAACGGACCAGGTCGCGCCTGCAGGCAGGTGACCCACCATGAACGCCAGGTTCTCGGCGGTGCCGGGCATGGAGCCGCCGACGCCCATGATAAACTGCATATGCGGGTTGCCGGGGATGCCGTGCTTATTCACATAGTACATTGCGGAATCCAGATGACCGGTGTCGAAAATCTCGAACTCCGGCTTCACATCCTCCTTGACAACCTCTTCCGCCAGCTTGTTGAGGAAGCGGGGGCTGTTCTCGAAGATGTAGCTGTTGGACCAGTTGAGGGTGTTGGGGTCGAAGGAACACATCTCCGGCTTCAGCGCAGACAGGTGCTGGAGACGCTTATAATCCTCGTACTCGCCGCCGGAGGTGGTGAGGTTGATGATGATATCCACGCCCTCCTTCTTGCACAGCTCGCGGGTCTTTTCCACCGCCTCGGTGAACTTCTGGAGGCTCATGGACTTATAGCCGATCTGCATCACGCCGTCCACTTCCTTGTCCTCACGGACATGGATATGAGCAATGGATGCGCCCGCCTTTGCGCAGGCTACGATCTGCTCCGCCAGCTCATCGGCGGTGTAGGGAACGGTGGGCGCCTTATCCTTCTTGGTGCCTGCGCCGCAGAGGCAGACCTGAATCATAATCTTATTAGACTTTGCCATAGTAATTACATCCTTTCCAAGCTATCAAAATTAGTCGCACATTTCAATGACAGTCGCCTGTCCCATCCCGCCTGCGATGCAGAGGGTCGCCAGACCATACTTGAGTCCGCGCTTCTTCATCTCATACATCAGGGTCACAAGAATGCGGCATCCGGAGGAGCCAACAGGATGGCCCAGTGCAATGGCGCCACCGTTGACGTTGATGATGTCCATCTTGTCCTCCCAGTGGAGCTGCTTGATGCAGCCCAGAGACTGCGCTGCAAAGGCCTCGTTCAGCTCGATGAGCTGAATGTCGTCCATGGTAAGGCCAGCATTTTTCAGCGCCTTGGGTACAGCATAGACAGGGCCAAGACCCATGGTACGGGGATCGCAGCCTGCGGTACCCATGCCGATGATCCGGCAGATGGGCTTCAGACCCAGCTCCTTGGCCTTTTCCTCGGTCATCAGCAGCATGCAGGATGCGCCGTCGTTCCGTCCGGAGGAGGAGGCCGCCGTTACCGTACCGGTCAACTCAGAGCTGTTGTAAATTCTGCCCTGCTCATCGGTGGTGATATTGAAGCAGGGCTTGAGCTTGCCCATCTTCTCCATGCTGGTATCCCGCTTGGGGAACTCGTCGGTATCAAATACAATGGGGGGCTTTTTTCTGCCCTGAGGAACGACCACAGGAACGATCTCGTCCTTAAACTTGCCCGCGTCAATGGCGGCAATGGCCTTCTGCTGGGAAGCAAAGGAGAACGCATCCTGCTCCTCACGGGTAATGCCAAGCGTCTCCGCGATCTTTTCCGCGGTAGCGCCCATGTTATAGCGTCCAAACATCTCCTGAGGCTGAGAACGGAACTGTCCCTCCGTTACAGCATCCACAAACTCGGTGTTTCCGGTGCCTACGCCCCACCGGGCATTGCGCACATAGAACACTGCGTTGGACATGGACTCGGTGCCACCTGCAAGCACCACATCAGAAAGTCCAGTCATGATCTGCATGGCACCGTTCTGCACGGCGGTCATTGCGGAGGCACACTGACGCATGACCGTATGGGCAGAGGCAGAGGCGGGAATGCCCACCTTCAGCGCAGCCATCCGGGCAATGTTGGGCTCGTCAGAGGTCTGACGGCACTGGCCCATAATAACCTCATCAATCTCGGCAGGATCAATGCCGGTGCGATCCAGACAGCCCTTCATGACGGTACAGGCCAGATCATAAGCGCTGACCGGACGCAGCGCGCCGCCGAATTTGCCCACGGCAGTACGGCAGCCGTCTACAACGACTACATTACGAAGTTCCATTGGAAATACTTCCTCTCTTAATAGATGGTGGTTTGATTGCGTATGAAAATCCAACCGGCTCCTTCCGCCGCTTCTCTCCCGTTTCCGGGGGACGACAAGCAGCGCAAGGAGACGCGCCGGATGCCCTTGTCTCCCGGTGCTGCCGCTAGATTGCAGCAGCACCGGGAATATGGCGTGTTATTCCGCAGGCTCCAGATAGGTGATGCCTACATAGTGGTCATGATCGGTGCGCTCGCCCTTGTAGCATACGGGCTTGAAGCCGGGGAACGTGATGTCCACAGTCCAGCTCTTGCCCTCGGGCAGATCCTCTACCTCCCAGTCACCGGCCCAGTTGGTCTCGGTTTC
>CAJKSU010000268.1 GCA_905202605.1 uncultured Eubacteriales bacterium | reverse complement strand
TCTGGCGGAAAGAATCCGTCAGAATCCGAAGACGCAATTATGCGGTGTTGCCTTAGGTTTTAGCGTTTATCCAGTATAACGGGAGTGCGCAGCTCCTCCGGCAGTGCCTTCTGAGGGATCAGCGGTTTTGGCGCTTCCTTCTCCGCGCCCAGCCGCAGATACAGGTATTCTACCCCATGCCACTGTCCCATTTTATATCCGAAGTCGGGCAGAATTCCTGCCGAACGGAAGCCCATTCGCTTGTGAAAGGCCGTACTGGGTTCGTTGGGTACCGTAACCACCGCGCAGACATTCCGGACGCCCTGACAGGCAAGCCGCTCCAGCAGTGCCTCATACAGCAACGTCCCAAGGTGTTCGTGCCGAGCATCCTGACGAACATATATGGAGCTTTCCACCGTCCAGTCATAGGCCGCCCTCTGGTGAAAGGGATGGGCATAGGCATAGCCCAAAAGCTCGCCGCCCTCCTCGATCACCAGATAGGGGAACATCGTCAGAATGTCCCGGATCCGTTCCGTAAACTCCGCCACGGTGGGAACCTGTGTTTCAAATGTAATGGAGGTTGTCTCCACATAAGGGCGATAAATCTCCAGCAATGCCTCAGCATCCTGCTCAGCTGCAAATCTCAGCATCTTGACCATATTTGCACTTCCAGTCATTCGCAGGCGCACAGCGCCATTGCCGATACTCTACTGCGTTGATGTTATCCAAGAAGTTACTTCTGAACCCAGTTTCCGGTGGCAGAACAGGTAAGATAGCTATTGATAAAAGGATCCAGATCGCCGTCCATGACACCGTTGACGTTGGAGGTTTCACAGCCGGTGCGGGTGTCCTTTACCAGCGTGTAGGGCATAAAGACATAGTTCCGAATCTGGCTGCCCCACTCGATCTTCTGCTGCACGCCCTTGATGTCGGAGATCTTGTCCAGATGCTCCCGCTCTTTGATCTCAACCAGCTTGGAGCGGAGCATTTTCATACAGTTGTCCCGGTTCTGGAACTGGCTTCGCTCCGTCTGGCAGGACACCACAATACCAGTGGGCTTGTGGATCAGCCGGACTGCGGAGGAGGTCTTGTTGATGTGCTGGCCGCCTGCACCGGAGGAGCGGTAGACCTGCATCTCGATATCCTCCGGACGAATCTCCACATCGTTGGCGTCATCCTCAATCTCCGGAATCACCTCAATGGCAGCAAAGGAGGTCTGCCGGCGGGCGTTGGAATCGAAGGGAGACACGCGAACCAGACGATGCACGCCGTTTTCGCCCTTCAAAAAGCCGTAGGCATTGGTTCCCTCGATCAGGATATCCGCGCTTTTCAGTCCGGCTTCATCTCCTTCGAGATAGTCCATGATCTTATAAGTAAAGCCATGACGCTCCGCCCAGCGGGTATACATCCGGTAGAGCATCTGGCACCAGTCCTGTGCCTCGGTACCGCCTGCACCGGCATGGAAGCTCATCAGCGCGTTGTTGCCGTCGTATTCTCCGGTGAGCAGGGTTTCCAGCCGCGCCTCTTCCATTTCCTTTTCCAATGCGGCATAGCCCTCTTCCAGCTCCGGAAGCATGGAATCGTCATCCTCTTCGATCGCCATTTCGCACAGCACCAGCATATCCTCCCGGTCTGCGCACATCTTTTCATAGGAGCCGATCTTCGTTTCCAGCAGGCGGGTCTGCTTGGTCACCTTCTGAGAATTGGCTGCATCGTTCCAGAATCCCTCGGAGGCAGCCATAGCGTGGAGCCGCTCCAGCTCCTCCTTGGCCGATTCCAGCCCCAGAGACTCCCCAAGGGCTTTGAGCTTCGGCTCCAGATTTTCAAGCTTTACTTTGTATTCGTCAAATTCAATTCTAGCCATAGTTCAAACCACTTTCGTATTTTTCGTTTAATCTAAAATCAATCTTTCCTATTATACAGGAAAATCCCTCCGATGTAAAGACTTTTGCCGCCATGGAATCACCGCTGGCTGACGGTATATTCCTCATCACCAAAAATCAGCTCATCAATATCCTGAATCATATTCTCCCCTCCCCTCGCAATATGGCTACCAATCATTCTATGCAGCGGTACGGAAAAAATGCGTCGGAATTCCGGCACGGCAAAAATTAAATGCCAAGCCGCCTGCCGTGCTTGACATTGCTGAGAAAGTTGGGTAAAATATTCGTGGTTTGGGTGTGTCCCCATATCGGAGGGTGCATGCGTCAGCGCTGGATTGAGCATGGATGTTGCTCCGCTCCGTTTGCGGATATGGCAAATCCTTCCTAAGCGGTTGTTCAATCCTCACTATTTACAATTTCATTTGATATACGCGCCAATAGCTCAGTTGGATAGAGCGTCCCCCTCCTAAGGGGAAGGCCGGGGGTTCGAATCCCTTTTGGCGCGCCAGATAATAACGCCGAAAGCCTTTGTTTTCAAGGGTTTTCGGCTTTTTTATTGAGCAGTAAAAGAAAAAATAATCAAGCTTCGCTTGGAGAGGTTTTTCTCTTTTATTGCTGCAAGGGAATCATGGTTCGGGTGTTTCGTATCGCTTATATTATACAGTAAATTCAGTGGTTTTGTACAGTAGCTAAATATTTAGGTGATTAGCGGCGTTAAATACGGTTGGTGTCGGATGACCTTTATTTGCCCGAATTATTCTTTTCGTACATGGCGATGGCAAACTCAAGCATCTGTTTTCCGGCTGAATCAGAAGCCACTTCCTCAAGCTTTTTTGCAAAATCTTCATCTGCCAGAGAGATTGTCACTTTAGATTCAGAATCCGATTTGCCAGAGCGACTAAGGAACTTTCCAATCGCTTTCGCTGTATCAATTCT
>CAJKSU010000267.1 GCA_905202605.1 uncultured Eubacteriales bacterium | reverse complement strand
ACCGCATCAACGCTTTTCGCCCCGTACAGTCCCGCATGGATGGAGAAACCGCCGCTGCAGCAGCAGAGATCCAGCACCGTTTTTCCGCTTACATAGTCCTTCAGCACGCCCCGGTTCTCCTGCTGATCGAGAAAATGTCCGGTTTTCTGCCCATTTGGAATGCTCACCAGCATCCGGGCGTCATGCTCCCGGATCTCGATCCGCTCCGGCACCTCGCCATAGACGCACTGCTTGAGCTGTACCAGCCCTTCCTTCTCTCTTACGGGCAGATCGTCCCGCTCATAGATGCCCTTGGGCTGAAACAGCTCTACTAAAACGTCCAGAATGTCCTGCTTCCACTGCTCCAATCCCAGAGATACCATCTGGAAGGACAGATAGTCCCCGAATTTGTCCACCGTCAGCCCCGGCAGCCCGTCGGAATCGCCAAACACCACCCGGCAGGCGTCGGTCAGGCCGATGGACTTCCGGTATTCCCATGCCCGCCGGATGCGTCTGCGGAAGAACTCCCGATCCACCGTCTCCCCCCGGTCACGGGTCAGCACCCGCACCACGATCTTGCTCTTACTGTTAAAAAAGCCCTTGGCGCAGAAGCGTCGGCGGCTGTCCAGCACCGTCACCACGTCCCCATCCCGGCAGGTGTCGGTACACCAGTCGATCTCATTGTCATAGATCCAGAGGGAGCCGTTTTCGATATCCTGCTCCTCGCCCCGATTCAGGCAAACCTGCTTCTCCATTTAAATCTCCTTATCGCAGAAGGCACAGCACTGCTTTCCGCCCGTCACCTTGGTCAGCGGCGGCAGATACAGCTCCGACTGAGTGATGCATCTGGGGTTATGACACAGGGGCTTTGTTCCAATCTCCTGCGGCTCCGGCTTTTTCCGCCCCTGCTGCTTGACCAGCGTCAAAAGCAGCGCCATTCTCGCATACATGCCGTACCGCGCTTGATCGAAATATACAGCCCTTGGATCCTCATCCACGTCCAGCGTGATTTCATCCACACGGGGCAGCGGATGCAGGATAAGAAGATCCTTCTTCGCCGTCCGCAGCTTGCTCCGGCTGAGCACATAAACGCCCTTCAGCCGGTCATATTCCAGCGGATCGGTGAACCGCTCCCGCTGGATTCGGGTCATATAGAGCACATCCAGCTGGGGCATGGTGGCCTCCAGATTGGTGACCTCCACGAACTTCAGCCCCTTTTCCTTCATAAACTCCACCATATACCCCGGAATCGCCAGATCCCGCGGGGCAATGAGGTAAAACCGGATATTGGGGAACTTCGCCAGCGCCTTAATGAGGGAATGCACCGTGCGCCCGTTCTTGAGGTCGCCGCACAGACCCACGTTCAGATCCTGAATTTCTCCATGGAGCGTGGCGATGGTGGTGAGGTCGGCAAGGGTCTGGGTGGGGTGCATATGTCCGCCGTCTCCGGCATTGATTACCGGCACATCGGCATAGAGGCTGGCCGCCTTGGCGGCGCCCTCGGTGGGCGTGCGCATTACAATCACGTCCGCATAGTTCGACACCATTTTAATGGTATCCTTCAGGGTTTCACCCTTGGAGGTGGAGGAGGATTTGGGGTCGGCAAAGCCGAACACACTGCCTCCCAGCCGCATCATGGCAGTCTGAAAGCTGAAATTCGTCCGGGTAGACGGTTCAAAAAAAAGGCTCGCCATCACATCACCATGCAGCGCATCCGAAAAATCCTTTGGATGTGCAATGATCTGACTGGCAAGCCCGTACAGCTCGTTCCATTCCTCCAGCGAGAGGTCTTCAATGTCGATCAAATTTCTGAGTTTCAACGTGACACCCTCCTGTTCCGGCGGCCATGCCGCCATTGATTTTCGGCTTATTCTATCATATTTCCACAAGGAACACAATGGTTTTTTCCGCCGGGGCTTGATGATATTTCCCGCCCATGGTATACTGTTTTTGGTGATTTTACATGAACAATATTCCTGTTTTTACCGGTCAAGGAGGCACGGCAACCCTGATTCTCCGGGAGATCCCTGTCTCCGGCAGGGCCTATGTGCTGCTCCGGACGGTGCTTCCCCACATGGAGCAGGCGCTGACCTACGAGTGTGCGTCCTTCTGCCGGATGTGCGGCGCAGAGCAGGTGTTTGCCGCATGGGAGGACGGAAGCCTTGATTTTCTTCCCCACGCCTATGATATCATGCTCCTGCATGTGGAGAAATCCGCCCTCCCCGCCGGGAAGCCGGTGCGCCTTACTCCCATGACCCCGGATAACGACAGCATTTATCAGCGGATCTACAACCGCTGCTTTTTCCGCGTCTCCCACGCCCTCAGCTATGACCGGGGGCAAATTCAGCGAATTTACCGGGAGGGTCAGCGGGCGTTTCTGGCGCTGGATGCGCAGGATAAGCCCTGCGGCATCGGCGAGCTGCACGAAAACGAGCTTGCCGCCGTGGCGGTGCTGCCCAAATACCGGGGTATGGGGACGGATCTGACCCTTGCGCTGCTGGCTTTGTGTCCCGGAACGGATCTAACGGTGACGGTGGCCTCGGATAATGACGCCGCCCTGCATGTCTATGAAAAGCTGGGATTTCGGGTCAAGGGAGTGGAATCCAAGTGGTATCAGGCGGGCGTGACCGTATAGTCCCTCCCCAAAGGCTTCCCTGCGCAAAATCGGGGATTTTGACAGGGGGCTGCCCGTGGAATACCCCTCTGTCGGCACAGCCGACATCTCCCCTGTTAGGGGAGACTTACAATTATACTCCCCCAAGGCTCCCCTGTGAGGGGAGCTGAGCCTGTCGAAAAACCTGTTGGGTTTTTCGACAAAGTCTCTTGCCGGACACTG
>CAJKSU010000266.1 GCA_905202605.1 uncultured Eubacteriales bacterium | reverse complement strand
CCAGAAGAAGTACGGGATCACGAACCACTCGCAGAAGGGGATGTGCGCATCCAGCGGGCAGGACATAATATGGTAGCTGTCCCGGATCCACACCCGTTCCAATATGAAAAATACAATGCCGAAGCTGGGCCAGAACAGCAGCAGCTTTAAATGGGCATAGCGCGGTTCGTTCAGGGTGTGCAGGCGCAGCTGACGATAGTCGACGATTTTGGTATCATCCATGAAAAAGAATCCTCGGTGTTGTCATTGTTTTAATACGTTCAAAAAAGTATAGCATATCTTTTCGGGTTATGCAATGTCCATTCTCTTGTATTTGGACGAAAAATTTCCGCGGACGAAATGTTCGGAATGTGCTTTCCGGGTGGATTTGAACAGTTTGACCCCGAAGCAATTGACGGGGCGTCCGGTACTCTATATAATAGCGGCAAAGATAGGGGCATATCGCCCTGTGAAAGGAGATTTTCACCATGGAACAGTTAAAGACATGGCTTTTGAACGGAACGGAGGTGCCGGAGGGGACTCCCGGCGCTACTGCGTATGAAACCGATCCCATTGCACCGGAAACGGGGCTGTATGCCGGCGGCATGACCAAGGGCAGCTGCAGCTACCGCACCGCCCTGTTTGTGGACGGGGGCAAGGTGCAGGAGAACCAGTCTGTTACCGCAGCCATCACCGGCGGCAGCTTTGACGGCACGGGCATCACCGGCGGCGTGATCGACTCCGACAACCGGTATTTCAACGGTGTGATGGTCAATGATTCTGACTTTACCGTGAGGAACCTTACCATGACCGCCGACGGCTCCGGCGGCAACGACTTTAAGGGCTACGGCGCAGGCGTGGCCGGCTTCGGCAAGACAAAGCTGGACGTGGACGGCTTTGTATTCGAGGGCGCGGGCGCAGTGCGCCACGGCGTATTCGCAGGCGGCAGCCATCCGGAGGACGGCCTGACCGTGAATGTAAAGAACTCCTATATCAAGGCCAACGGCTCCAAGTATGAGCAGGCCGCCGAGGGCATGTCCTCCTGCCCGTGGATGCTGGGCATCAGCCCCGACGGTCACGCCCGCGCCACCATGTGCGACGGCTACAGCCATGTGAATTATGACAAGGACGTGCTGCTGTCCGACGGCTGGGGCGTTCTGTCCGTGGACGATACCGGCGACACCAAGGACTTCGGCACCTATGCCATTGAGATGCAGGTCAGGGATTCCGTCATCGACGTGACCACCGAGGGCAGCCAGAACCCCAGCTGCTACGCCACCTATTCCATCGGCGGCTGCCGGAATCGGTTCTACGGCTGTACCATCGGCGACGGCGCGGAGTCCGAGGCCTTCCGGGCGCTGAAGGCGCAGCTCCCCGAAACCGGGCTGGTCTATGACTATGCTACCAAAAAGTACGGCATGACCTATGCGGCGGTGGTCGCCAATGAGCACGCCTCCGCAGGCTGGTATGACGGCTGCAATGTTACCACCAAGTACGGCGTGATGTATCATAAGACCAATAACGTCCGCTATGTTCCCGGCGCAGAGGACGATACCTCCAAGACCCTTCCCGAATGCGGCATTACCGAGGTGAAGGATTCCGCATTCCATACGGAGGGGGCGGCGTTCCTCATTAAGGCCTGCACCCCCGCCATCGAGGTGGAAAACAGCAGGTTCCAGTCCGAGCAGGGGGTCATTGCCCAGCTGATGACCTGTGACGATCCCGGCATGGGTACTCCGGCCTTCTCCGAGGTGCTGGATCTCACCGCCCCGGTGGAGAAGGATCCCAAATATAACCCCTATGACTACAACCGCAAGGATCAGAAGCTGTTCCGGAAGTTCGACGTCAAGAATATGATCTCCGATCCTCAGCTGACCTTTACCGGCTGCAACGAGAAAAGCGGCACAGCGCTGGAGGGCGGCTTCTATAACAGCATCTCCGTGGAAACCAACGGCGAGGGCATGCTCTGGTGGGGCCAGAACCTGATCCTGACCTTTAAAAACTGCGACATTAAGGGCGCAATGACCTCCTCCGTGGCGTCCCACAACGGCTATTCCTATTATCTGGCGGATGCGGAGAACGAGTACGGCGCAATTCCCGTGAACGGCGACGGCTTTGAGATCGCCGGTAAGTGGGAAAAGCCCTCCTTTGGCCCGCCCATGCCCGCCGAGGGCGAGGGCACCCCGGATATGGCAGGGATGCCGCCCATGGACGAGATGCCTTCCATGGAGGGGATGCCCCCCATGCCGGAGCCGAAGTTCTACTTCACCCCGGACTATGACGAAAACGGCGGGCTGATCGTCATCGGCAAGGAGAAGCTGACCCCCGCAAAGGGCTGCATCGTGGGCAAAGACGCTACCCTGCTGGGCGGCCTCACCAATACCCCCGCACCCACGGTGAACAACGGCGTGTGGGTCAAGCTGGAGAGCGGCTCTGTCTGGACGCCGGTGGGAGTAAGCTATCTGACCCGGCTGGAGGTTTCCGCCGACAGCGCCATTCATGGCACCGTGACCATCGACGGCGCAGAAACCCGGATCAAGGCCGGTACGGTGTATACCGGAAGCATTGTAGTCACTGCGTAAACAGAGGTACAGATAGAAAATGCGGCAGGGAAACCTGCCGCATTTTTGCGTTTTACTTCACTTTGGGAGAGACGCTGCGGGGTGGAGGGGTGGTGTGCTAGTGTATCAATGATGAGCTGCATTTGTGGAGCTGCTGAGCAGCAAAGCCTCCCTTGTGTAAAGGGAGGTGGCAAAATTAGGGGTCCCTGCCAAAGCCTAGCCGGTACGGCGGGTTCGGTGGGGAAAGGAGGAGATGCGCAGTGACCGAGCTTTTCGCCCTTGGGC
>CAJKSU010000265.1 GCA_905202605.1 uncultured Eubacteriales bacterium | reverse complement strand
TGGGGCTATGAGTATCAGGGAGAAATCAGAACCGTGGACGTCCATGTGCGCCGCCTCCGGGAAAAGCTGGAGCGTGTTCCCGCACAGCCGGAGTATATTATGACGAAATGGGGCGTTGGCTATTATTTCAAGGCTTAAACGGTTTATCGTTCAGTTCCGAAACAGCCTTCTCATGAAGGTCGTGCTGGTGATGCTGGTGGGAACGGCGGGCCTTCTGATCTTTCAGACCAACTCGCCGGTGAGCATCACCGAGAACATGATCTTCTCTTATAAGCACAAAATGCTTCTGGGAGAAGCGGAAACCGTGGCCTCATCCCTTGCTGGCGGACAGACCTTGACAAGTCAGAATGCGGAAGAGGTCATGAGCGTGCTGGGGACGAGAGACATGGGGCAGGTGGTCATTACCGATGGCAGCGGGGTGGTGCTTTACAGTTCCAGTCTTTCATCTTCACCGGTGGGAAGCTGTACCCTTTACCCCGAAATTGTCTCGGCACTGCGGGGCAACGATGCATTTCGGTGCAGCTTTACCGGCGAAGCCTTTGTAAGCCGCGGTGCGATCCCTGTGATGTTTGGCGGGACGATTACCGGCTGCGTGTACATGGTAGAGGTGGATCTGGAGCAGGCTGCACTGTTGACCAGTATCCGGGATAATGCGGTTCGAATGTCTGTGATTACGGTTCTAACCTCTCTGCTGCTTTACATGGTGTTTGGCATGGTAGTTATCCGGAAAAACGAGAGCCTGCTGCAATCCATACGCCGGGTACAGGAGGGCGACTATGAGCATCGGGTAGAAGTCAGGGGCAAGGACGAATTCGCCGTACTTGCCAATGAGTTCAACGCCCTGACGGATCGCCTCCAGCAGACCGAACAGCTGCGGCGGCAGTTTGTATCCGATGCCTCCCATGAGCTGAGAACGCCTCTGGCAGCTATGCGGCTGCTGTCGGATTCCATCCTCCAAAACGATATGGATCAGGAGACAATCCGGGAGTTTGTACAGGATATTGCCGGGGAGGCGGATCGGCTGACCCGGATGACCTCCAAGCTCCTAAATCTCACTGCATTGGATAGCCGACAGTTTACCGCCACGGAAAAGGAGCCGGTGAATCTGGGACAGTGCTGTAAAAAGGCGGTGCGTATGCTTGGACCCTATGCCAAGGAGCTTGGGGCGGAAATTGAGCAAAGCTCCGAGGATAACTGCTGGGTTTTGGCGCGGGAGGATGATATCTTCCAGTTGGTATTGAATCTGGCGGAAAACGGCGTAAAATACAGTCAGGAGAGCGGACAGGTGCGCCTGATCGCCTATTCTCAGGGCAGTACGGCGGTGCTGATCGTGGAGGACAACGGCGTTGGCATCCCGGAAAGCGAGCTGGAGCGGATTTTTCAGCGCTTCTACCGGGTGGACAAGGCGCGCTCCAGAGAAGCGGGCGGCACAGGACTTGGACTGGCCATCGTGCGGGAGACTGCGGAGAAATTCGGCGGTACGGTCACGGCGGCCAATCGCCCTCAGGGCGGCGCACGCTTCACGGTGCAGTTCCCCCTGTATCAGTGGGAGGGAGAGCCATGAGACGACTGCTTGCCTTTACCATGGCGCTGTGTCTGCTATTTGCCGGCTGCGACAGCGGTCAGGGAAAGTCAGAGGGAAACAGCGTAACATTTTATTATGAATACAAAAATGCCGGGGATTTGGCAGATGACTCGGTGATTGGACGGGAAAACAGAAATACCTACGCCAGCGCGCTGGCGCCGGTGCTGGAGCTGTATTTTCAGGGGCCGAGTCAGGACGGACTGATCTCGCCGTTTCCGGGAAACACGGAGGTAATCTCGGTGGTTCAGGAAAAGGGCAGCACCGAGCTGGTTCTTTCCAGCGCATTCTTTTCCATGACGGGCGTGAATATGGCGGTGGCCTGCGCATGCCTTGCTCGAACTGTGTGCAGTTATACCGGAGAGCCGTCGGTGATATTGTCCGATGAATTGGGAAAGGTGCATATGGAGCTGACTCAGGACAGCTTTCTCATTCAGGACGCCTATCAGACGGATACCGACCAGACGTTTACGCTGTATTTCCCTTCAGAGAATCGACGCTATGTGATCCCTGAGCTGCGGGAAGCGACTCTCAGCGAGAACGAGACGGCAGAGGCCTATTTGCTCCGGGAACTGATGGAGGGGCCGCAGTCCGAGGGTACGGTGGCAGCGGTGCCGGAGGGGACGATGCTGCTGAATGTATCCACCAGCGGCGGCGTCTGCACGGTGGATCTTTCCTCGGAGTTCTATAAAAACGCCTTTGCAGGAGACTACGGCCTATATACGGAGATCTACAGCATTGTGGATACCCTAACCGGATTGGATACGGTGGATTCCGTCAAGTTTCTCCGGGACGGCAGCGCCATTGGCGGCTCTGGCATTATGCTTCTGGGCGATCCAATTACGCGGGATACCAGAGTGATTGGACCGGTGCATACCTCCGGTGGCGAGCTGGATGTGAATTTCTACACCCTCCAGCGGATTACCGGCGAACCCTTTGCGGTTCCCGTGCGGGTCAAGCAGAACGTATCCGCCCCCGCGGCGGAAGCGGTGCTGACGGAGCTTTTGAGCTTTACACCGCCTCAGGGGTTTTACAACCCTGTCCCCTATGCTGCGGATGTGTTGAGTGTCAGCGTTTCCGGAAATGTATGCTATGTGGACATGTCCAGAGAGTTTATACCGGGGAATGACACGGAGGAAAAGGAACGGGAGGCGGTTTGGGCGCTGGTAACTACGCTAACCGGTCTGGATACTGTTTCCTCGGTGGTCCTGACCATTGAAGGAGAAGCCAGTGGCCTTGCCTATG
>CAJKSU010000264.1 GCA_905202605.1 uncultured Eubacteriales bacterium | reverse complement strand
GAATATTTTTGAGATTTTGGGAATACGATGTAAGGGGCCCCTACCCCTTACAGGTCGCTTAGATTATCAAAACTTTTTTTGGGAAAATTTCTAAAGCCATTATACCGTGCCGGACTTGCGTTTGCAAGTCCGGTTTTTTACCGTTCCATTCCGCCCATGCTCATGCCTCGGTCGTGCCTATGCTTCTGCTTTGGCTCCGGCATGATATGTGCCCTTGCCCGCTGGACATATGGCCGAAACTGCTCCGGCAGCTTTTCCTCCAAGAAGTTCAGCGCAGCCTCTACTCGCTGCATCAGCCTCGCCATGAGATCCTTCTGGCGGTTCAGTTCATACTCCAGCGCCATGTTCTCATCCTTCAGGTCAGACAGCTCCTGCGCCTCCTTCAGCCGTTTCTGAATGGACGGACGGAGCTGCCGCTCCAGCGAGGTAATCTGCGCCTTCTGAAGCTCTATGGTATTGGCCTGTTGCTTGACCGTCTGCTCGGCCTCTGCGCCCCGTACCGCCAATGCCTTTAGCTGCTTAACCTCTTTCAAAGTAATGCCCTTGATATTGCCCATCATCGTTTCTTCCGGCTTTATTCTGTCCAGATCCAACGACACCTTTTTCGCTGCCTTTAACTCCTTGACCGTGCCTTGCAGCGTTTCCTTTTCCGCCTGCAGTTCCGACACTTCCGCCCTCGATGCTTCTATCTCCTGCCTTGCGGCCTCCAGCTCCCTCGCCGCCTCTTTGTACTCCGGCAAGGACATATGCGGTCGGCCTCCGTCTCCGTGGATCACCTCAAAGCTGTGCTGCTGGGCGATCTGCTCCAGCACCAGCTTCTCACTGTTTACCCAGGCATTCCATTCTGTCTGCCGTTTTGACTGGCCTGTAAAGCCTTGCTGCGCCAACGCCTGTTTCAGCGATACCCGTTTCGCAAGCCCCCGCTTCTGCTCCGTTGCCACAGGTACGAAGTCTATATGGATGTGTGGCGTGGCCTCGTCCATATGAATGACCGAATTGAACACCCGCAGGTGCGGGTTCCGTTCCTGAAACGCCTCGGCAAACTCCTTGAGAGCTGCCGCAGCCCGTTCACCATCCGGCGTCTCGCAGCCGCAGTTGTCCTTGTTGCCGATCTGGAAGATGACCTCATGGAAAAGCCGCTCCTGCTTGCTCTTTTCAATGTGCCGATAGTAGTCCGGGATCTTATCTCTCGTCTTGGTTTTCTTTGCGTTGTACTCCGCAAGGGCTTCATCGAAAAGCTCGTGGTAGACCTGTTTCAGATTTTCCCTGCACAGCGTGATGTTCTGCTCGGTTCTGGCCGGATCTACATTCTCGGTAATGAACTTGCGGTTATTATGCCCCATGCTGCCGGTTCCCATCATACCGGATATTTTGACTGCCATACTCGCACCTCCTGTCCCGTTTATTATACCATAGTCTTCCGCTGAAGTCACCTCTTTGTTACTTTCTCTGTGAGAAAGTAACGCAAAAGCACTTTCCCACATCCGCACCGTTGGTGCAGCAGTAGGAAAGTGCTTTGCGCTCTACCGGGGGGTAACTGATACTGACTGTATCTATCTACTTCGTGTGTACTACCTCGCATATCTATTTGATTTAAAAAGTGGATGGAGTATATACTCCATCCACTTTTTATTTATTCTTCTTAATTCCAATAATCCCACATATCCCAGCAATAATACATAAAATTGCTGGAACACTTGTTACTAAATTATTCATCTCCATCGCACCTGCACCGATAAGTACAATAGCCGATATAAAATTCATCGCAACACAAAAAATTAAGTTCTTCATTTTCATTGCATCTCCTTATTTGTCTAACCGCGAAACCACCGACTAAACCATCCTGATTTTTTCATCTCGTTTCCACTTCCATCACTCAGATCAGCGCCAGAAGTAAGCTGCTGTTGTATCGTTCCGGCGTGGAGTGCCTGGGCAGCCTGTGCCGTCTGCTGCGCCGCCACCAGACCCGAGCTGACTTCTGCCAGCCTTGCATTCAGTTCCTCGATCTGCTTGTCCTTTATCGCAAGCTGCCCTTGCAGCGTATCGATTGTGGTCTGCAATACTGCTACCACACCCGCATTTTCCGACTGCTCCAATACCGCTCCATTGGAGCGCTCCGTATGCGCTCCAATGGAGCACTCCTTTTGCAGAAAGTCTTGTTTTATAAGAGTTTCGCCCTGCTCCTCTATATACAAAACCCCCTGCTCCGTATGCGCATACGGAGCGCAAACCGTATACAGCTTGCCTTTGTACCGCTTATAAACCGTTTGCTTCGATACGCCTATCTCGTCGGCTATTTGCTTTATCGTTTTTGCCACGCCATCACCACACTTTCAGCCGGATCACACTTCAAAACAAATCGCTGTGAGATCCCGTCCTTATCAATTTCAAAACTAAGGTCTGCCGTAAAACCTTATAGACCAGCAACCAATCCGGCTCGATGTGGCATTCTCTCATGTCCTTATAATTTCTGGAGTTCGTAAGCGCATGATCACGATATGCCTCTGGCAGCGGTTTCTCATTGCAGAGCAAAGCAATTACTTCTTCCAGCTTCTTTGGGTCGCAGCCTCTCTTGATTGCAAGCTTGTAATCTCGTTTGAACTGCCCCGTAAATTCTGGCTTAAGCATTAAGCGCCCTCATCAAATCGGCAACGCTATCAAACGGGCCATATATATCATCTCCCTTTTCAGCCGCTTCCATTGCAGCATAGGTAACAGCATTCGGCTCGTCAACCTTAACCTCAAAGGGAAGGCCATGACACCTAAGTGCCTGGCGATAAAAAATTCCCGTTGCCGTACTCAAATCCATTCCGAGGGACTTAAAGAGAGCTGCCGCCTGT
>CAJKSU010000263.1 GCA_905202605.1 uncultured Eubacteriales bacterium | reverse complement strand
TATCTTCTGCCGCAGGATCGGCGTCCGTTCCGCCTTTTTCATCGTACGCAGGTCGGGATAAGATTGGCTCACCTGCTCCACCGTGCGCTCCGGGATCTGCACCACCTCCCCGGAATCCACCATTTCCTGGTGCGTCTTTCGCATGATGTCTGTCTGTGCGGCGGTATCATCGTAAGCCACGTTGTTCCATACCCGGCTGTTCACGTCTGTGAAGTCGGCCATGGTCATCCGCGCCGGCCTCCGGCCGGCCCCCTGCCAGGCCTTGCCCAACGCCTGCCGCAGGTACTCGTCTCCCACGGCGGTTACCCCAGCTCTATTCCGGGCAGACTGGGGATTGCCTCCGGCAGAGGAATCTGATATAATAGAGGCAGAAGAAGCATCGCGGTACACTCTTGTGGGGTCATTGGCGGAAACGCTTGAACGGCCCGGGTGGGAAGCGGTGCTTCTGTCTTTATACCTACTTTCGTAAGTTCCCGTATCCAGGCCCCACATATTTTTGAAGTGTAAGGACTTTCTATTGCTGGACACTACTTCCACAATGACGCTGTATCCGTTAATTTTTTTCCCAATTAAAATTTCTTTGTCACCAGAGGGAAACGTTTTACACTCCAGAATATCATCGTAGGAATCTATGTACTCTGGAATATTCAGAAAATCCTGTTCCGACAAAGCAATATTCCCAAGGCGCTTTGCTTCTGAATGCTGGTCAAAGGCGTGTTTGATGTCGCTTGGTACCAGTTCTAAGTACCACCCCTCCACATCAAAGGCCCCGTCAGACTTTCCGAAAATATCGTCGGCCATACCTTCCCCAACTTTTCCATATGCCTTTGGGGTTCCGCTTGTTTCACCAGATAGTGCAGCCTGGATATAGTTTTTAATCTCCGCATCATTGGTAAGGATTATTTTTTCTCCCGCTTCAACAGCGGTGCGTTTTGCATTTCTGACACTCTGCTTTTTCCCCACTCTTAGATAATCGTCGACATCTTTGTCTGTAAGCCTTGTGTTTCCCGCCGCTCCTTTGGCGGGCGCGCTGGCTCTTGTGCTTTGCACCTGAGAGACGGCGTTGGAGATTGCCCCCGGCAGCTCCAGTCCGGCCTGGAGCACACCGGCGGCCAATGCGCCCATGACTGCACTCTGCGCAATCTCTTCCGCAGTTGCATGCTCCGCATCGCTGTCGTAAATAGCCCGTTTCAAATATGGGCTGATCACTGCGGACAGCGCTTCCTCTCCCCCCTCTCCGGCGATATCCAGCGCCTTGCCCACAACAGGGTTGGAGATAACCGCACCGGCAATTTCCCTGACTTTCCCTTTCCCCAGGCCAGGGACTCCGCCCGCGATACTTTCAATGGCCGTTTCAAGCAAACCGGACGCAGCGCCGTAGGCAAGGGCCTGCCCGGTTGTAGCCCCTTCCGCTCTCGCCTCATTGGCTCCGCCTCCGGCCGCCTGCAGGCCGAATACGGCGCGGCCTGCATTTGCGCCTGCTCTGGCGGCATTGGATGCGTTCAGTGCGTTTGCCGCATTTCCTGCCGCGGATACCGCTTTTGCCGCCCCGATGCCAGGAAGCATCTGCAAGACTGTCTGCCCGACACCTGTTACCGCCTCTTCCGCCTGGGTCGGCTGATAGCGTGCGCGGATGCTCTCTTCCCAGTCCCTCGTCACACTGTTATCCAGAAATGCGTCTCCTGCTCTCTCCGCATATTCGGATACCGGGTTTGGCAGCAGTCCCCCGGCGGAAGTGATTCCCTGTACGCCCTTCCAAAACCCGGCGCCAATCAAGTCGGTGATATTTTCCGCCGCTCCCAGCATGGCGGCTCCGGCGCGTTCAGATCCATACCCCAACCCTTTTGTAAAATTCATTGAGGAAATGGGTGTTTCCACCTCCGGCGGCGGCGCGGTCTGCTTTTTCTCCACAAACCGCGTCAGGCTGTCCGATACCGGGTTCCCGCCCGTCGCCAAGCCCAGCCGCGCCCGGTCCGCCGTGGGCGTGCCGGCATTGGGCAGCGCTGTAACCGTCATCTTCTGTGCCGTCTGGAAATAGGGTTTGACGGTTGATTCTCCAACCCGGATCAACCGTCCATTTTGAGAGGTTCCGCTCCCCGTCTTAACCAGTCTCCCCATCGTTATCCCCCCTGATAGGCATACCCGTATCCGCCGAGCAAATCCTGAACTATCGGTCTCTGCAGAATGGACAGCTTGCCCCACAGACTATTCAGCCCGGAAATCGCCTGTTCCACTTTCCCCTGTGCCAGCATGGCGCTGAGCGAGTTCATCGCCGCCCGGAAATTTGCCTCATTATATCCATTGTTCATGCTCTCCCAGGCCTCGTCTGCGCTCTGCCCATTGGCCGCCGCACGGGTGGCCGGGCCCCAGTAGCCGTCCGGTGTCACGCCCAGGGCCTCCTGCATCCGCATGATCTCCTCGGTGGTGCGGCTGCCGTTGTCGTACCCGCCGCCGGAGCTCCCATCGGATCCGTCTCCCCGGCCCGCTGCGCTGAAAGAGTTCAGGATAGAGAGGTTATTGATATACGCCTGTGCCTCCTCTGCACTGAGCCCCATCGCCTCCAGCTGCTCCGCGCCCGGCATGACGCCCTGGTTGAGCAGCCCCGCGCCCGCCGCAGCCAGCGCGCTCTTCCGGTCCTGCTCCACTCCGTAGTCAAACTGCTGCTGCCACTGCTGGTTGGCAATCTCCGCCTGCTGCTGCTGGAACGCCAGCTGCCGGTTCTGCAAATCCATCTGGTACTGCTGCATCTGCTGGTTTACCAGCTCCTGCTGCACACGCACCTTCTCCTGGTACAGAGACTCCGCCAGCGCAAAGTCGTTGCTTGCCTCCGCCTGCGCGATGGCGTTGTTGTACTCC
>CAJKSU010000262.1 GCA_905202605.1 uncultured Eubacteriales bacterium | reverse complement strand
CTCGGCTCCCGCTGCACGGTGTTCATGAACTCCTCCGTGAAGCAGGCGCAGAAGGACGGCGCTTCTGTGGAGGATATCTCCGCCGGTCTTTCCATTTCCATCGTCAAGAATGCGGTCTATAAGGTCATCCGTGCCGCATCTGCGGACGATCTGGGTCAGAATATCGTGGTGCAGGGCGGCACGTTCCTCAATGATGCGGTGCTCCGTGCCTTCGAGCTGGAGCTGGGGCGGAATGTCACCCGGCCTGTGATTGCGGGACTGATGGGTGCGTTCGGCGCTGCCCTTACCGCAAGGGATCTTGGGCTGGAGCGCTCCAATATCCTCACCGCCGAGCAGCTGAAATCCTTTACCCATAAATCCAACCCCACCACCTGTAAGGGCTGTACCAACCACTGCTCCCTGACCATCAATATCTTTGACGGCGGGCGGCGGTTCATCTCCGGCAACCGCTGCTCAAAGCCTCTGGGCGGCAAAAAGACGGAGCAGCCGGATATGTTCCACTATAAATATAGGAAGCTCCGCGCCATGGAGGGCAGGGGAGAGGGCGACGGCAGCCGTGGCCGCATGGGCATTCCCTTTGGCCTGAACATGTACGAGAACCTGCCCTTCTGGTATACGCTGTTTACAAAGCTCAACTTTGAGGTGGTGCTGTCCCCGGAATCCTCCCGCGGCATCTACCTCAAGGGGCAGCACACCATCCCCTCGGATACGGTCTGCTATCCCGCCAAGCTGCTCCACGGACATGTGGAGGCGCTGGTAGAGGCCGGGGTGGACGCCATCTGGTATCCCTGCATGTCCTATAACAATGACGAGGGCATCGGTGACAACCATTATAACTGCCCTGTAGTCGCCTACTATCCGGAGCTGCTGGCAGCCAACGTTCCCGCCCTGAAAAAGACGAAGTTCCTCGATCCCTATGTAGGTCTGTGGCGGCATAAGGACTGCGCCAAGCGGCTCTCCGAGCTGTTCTATACCGAGTTCGGCATCCCCAAGAAGGAGACGAAGTCGGCGGTAGAGGCGGCCTACGATGCCTACCACGCCTATGTGGAGGACGTTCATCAGACCGGCGAGGCCTACATTCAGCAGGCGCGGCAGGCGGGCAAGCCCATCATCGTCATGGCGGGCCGTCCCTATCACATCGACCCGGAGATCAACCACGGCATCAACGACCTGATTACCTCCTTCGGCTTCGTGCTGATCACCGAGGATACCCTTTCCTATCGGGAGGGGTATGAACCCCGCACGGTGCTCAACCAGTGGACGTTCCAGAGCCGGATGTACAACGCCGCCCGCTATGTCTGCACCCAGAAGGATATGCAGATGGTGCAGCTGGTGTCTTTTGGCTGCGGCACCGATGCCATCACCACCGATGAGCTGCGCTCCATTCTCGAAAAGGGCGGAAAGCTCTATACCCAGCTGAAAATCGACGATATCACCAACCTTGGCGCGGTGAAAATCCGCATCCGCAGCCTGATGGCTGCCATGGATGCAAGAAAGGAGGCGAAGTAAATGGCAGAGCTTATCTATGATAAAACCGGGCGGCTTCTCTTTACCAAGGAAATGAAGGAAGAATACACGATTCTCGCCCCCCAGATGCTGCCGGATCACTTCGCCATGCTGGAAAGCATCCTGCAGGAGGCCGGCTACAAGGTCAAAATGCTGAGTACCACCGGACATACCATTCTGGAGGAAGGGCAGAAATACGTCCATAACGACGCCTGTTTCCCGGCGATTCTGGTCATCGGACAGCTGATCGATGCCATCCATCGAGGCGGCTATGATCCCCATAAGGTGGCGCTGTTCATCACACAAACTGGCGGTGGCTGCCGTGCGTCCAACTACCTGTATCTGCTCCGGAAGGCGCTGGCACGTGCGGGGCTTGACTATGTGCCCGTAGTGTCCCTGAACCTCTCCGGCATGGAGAAGAACCCCGGCTTCAAGCTGACCCTGCCCATTCTCCGGAAGGCGGTCTTTGCAGTCATCTACGGCGACCTGATGATGAACGTAGGCTGGCAGGTGCGGCCCTATGAGGTCAATAAAGGCGACACCGACAAGTGTCTCCAGTCCTGCCGGGAATACCTGCTGGCGGAAATGCGTCAGGGTCACGGCATGACCTATAAGAGCATGGTCAAGAACTTCGACTATATCATCGAGCAGTTCAAGGCCGTGCCGGTGCAGGGAGAAGAAAAGGTAAGAGTTGGCGTCGTTGGCGAGATTTATGTCAAATACGCCCCCTTGGGCAATAATGACCTTGCCAACTTCCTTTTATCTGAGGGCGTAGAGCCTGTGATCCCCGGCCTGATGGACTTTATCATCTTCAAGGTCTATAACCGGGACGTGGACGTGGATCTTTACGGCGGTCATATCGCCAAAAAGAAGGTCTGCCAGTTCCTCGAAAAATATCTGATGAAGTATCAGCACGCCCTGATCGACGCTCTCAAGCGCTCGAACCGCTTCCGCGCACCGGGAGATTTCAACGATCTCCATAAGATGATCCACGGCTATCTGGGCGACGGCAATAAGATGGGCGAGGGCTGGCTGCTCACCGCCGAAATGCTGGAGCTGATCCATTCCGGCGTGCCGAATATCGTCTGCACCCAGCCCTTCGGCTGCCTGCCCAACCACATCGTGGGCAAGGGTATGATCCGTAAGCTGAAGGACGACTACCCCTACTCCAACATTGTGGCTATCGACTACGACCCCGGCGCCACCAAGATCAACCAGGAAAACCGCATCAAGCTGATGCTGGCCAATGCCCGGGGGCTGGCCAAACAGGAGCCTCAGCGGCAGGCCGGGGCGGAGCGCGCCCCGGTCTGAGTTTCGCTTCACCGGCGTCTGCGCGGAGGGTCCCGGCGCAGCCGC
>CAJKSU010000261.1 GCA_905202605.1 uncultured Eubacteriales bacterium | reverse complement strand
CTGCTGTGCGATAACGAGGTCATGCGCAGCGTGATAGACCGCTTTGGCGAAGATGTCTCAACGGTGACAGCAGATGACGGCCATTTCAAGGCCATCGTGGAGGTAGCGCCCAGTCCACCATTTTTTCCATGGGTGTTCACCTTCTGCGGCAAGCTCCAAATCCTCGGCCCTGCAGAGGTGCTGGACGAAATGCGCGGCATGGCTGCATGGCTGCAATGATCCAGCAGAGGTGTTCCTTGCGGGGAACACCTCTGCTTTCTCATCTTGCTAATCGAACAGATGTTTGCTATACTGGCACTGTTCCCAATCGAGAGAACGCACGAGGAGGTGAAATGCGTGGAACAGACCTTTGGCAGCTTCCTTCGGGAGAAGCGTATGGCGCGCGGCCTGACGCTCCGCGGCATGGCGGCAAAGCTGGACTTGTCGCCGGTCTATATGAGCAACATTGAGAATGACCGCCGCGCGGCTCCTTCGCAGGAATATCTGGAACGGATGGCCCTGCTGCTGCAGTTGGACAAGCCAGAACGGGAATGGATGCTTGACCTTGCGGCAAAATCCAAGCAAAATCGGGTATCCGCAGACCTTCCGGACTACATCATGGATCGAGAGATCGTCCGGGCTGCATTGCGCACAGCCAGGGAGGCAGACGCCACCGACCAGGAGTGGCAGGATTTTATCGACCGAATCAACCGGCGCATGAGATCATCAGGAGAGGACAGTGATACCAAGGCATGAGAACACCATATTACAGGGAACAGGCTCTGGAGGGGATCGCCCGCGAAGTCATCACCGCCTATGATCCGAATCTCTATTATGGCGTTCCCAGAATGATCCCTATCGAGGATATCATCGAAGCACAGGGGATCACGCTGGAATATCAGTGCCTGCGGAAAACCGGGTGTGTCTTGGGCGAAACGATTTTTGATGATGGCGGCGCCATTATCTATGATTACGATATCCCAGGATATACCGTCATTGCGGTCAAGAGCGGCACCATACTCATCGATAGCTCCCTCTGCAGAGAGGATGCCTCCACAGGCCGACTGCGCTTTACCTGCGCTCATGAGCTGGCACACTGGCTGCTGCATAAGAGACTGTACAGCGGAACCGGCGAGAGTGCAGCCATGATGACAGAAACAAACATCGTCAGAACGCAGAACAGCGCATTGGAAATGCAGGCGAATCTGCTGGGGTCCATCCTTCTGATGCCGCTGCCTCAAGTAAAACGATGCTTTTACCAGCTCCAGTCTGGCAGGGACCGTCAGCAATTAGTCGCGGATATGGCCGGCATTTTTCAAGTCTCCAAGCAAGCCATGCGTATCCGGCTGGAGAATCATCATCTGCTGTGAAAAAATTTTAGGAAGCTGTTCTCAAAAAAGAGAACAGAGAAAGCGAGGCGCCATGGAACAAGAAATACGCAAGATCCTTCGCTGTCCTATCTGCGAGAAGGGACGGATCGCGGATGCTCCTGCAGGAGCGGCTCTCTCCCAATATCGGCTGTTTGCCATGGTAGGAAATGAACCAGCTGATATTATCGCAAAGTGTCCAAGGTGCGGTATGCAGGTGGGGATCACCGTGCGGCACAGGACTGAGCCGCCGATCATCGTGCCCACTCTCTGTAGGGATACGGCATGGGCCTGAATTAAGACAAAACAATATATAACTTCGTCAAGCGCACCAACCACCCAGCGTCGAATCAGACGTAAGCGGGAAGTATTGAGTTAGGAGCCTTACAAGTAGCTTTTCAGCTATGCGTAAGGCTCTTTTTTTGCGCCCTTTTCGCATTGTTGAGTGGCGGAAAGGACTTGTATGCTCCAGCGTTGGCAGACCTATGTCGCCAAATACCCGTGACCCGATCTCAGAACTTTCAAAAAAATCTGAGATTGGAGTCACGAAAAATGAAAAAATGGCAGGAAGAACGCAATTATAGACGCATTTATAACGAAGCTGGTGAAGCAATCGCCAATATCATCACCGTGGATGGTGTGGATGTGGAAGTGGCGGAGGATGTGTATCTGGCCTACTCCCAGGCGGACCGCCGGGAGCGGTATGTGCGGGAGGAACAGTTTTCTGGGAAGATCCTCTCGCTGGAGCAGATGGCGGAGGACGACCTGCTTTCGGACTATGTCGGCGCGGAAGCAGCCCCAAGCGCGGAGGAAGAAGCGCTGGAACGAGAGCAGGCACAGAGCCTTGCGGAACGAAAGGAGATGTTGCTGCTGGCCATGCTGTCTCTGAATAACGCGGATCGGGAGTTGATCAACGCGCTGTTCTTCGATGGCGTGTCCACCAGAGACTACGCGGCGCGGATCGGAATTACCCAGAGGGCGGTCATCAAACGCCGGGACCGTATTCTGCGGGATCTGAAAAAATATTTTGAGAATTTTTCAAATTAAGGGTATTCACCCGCAGCCTTTTTCGGGAGGACAGTGAGAGACCCCAAAGATCCCTCGCTGTTCCTTGAAAAGTGCATACCAGCAGTACGGGCAACCGCTCGGACGGATGAGCGTTCGCACAGTGTGCGCCATGACCCGGAGGAGATATCTTCGGCGAGCGATAAAACCTGTGGCGGGCCGACTTTGGCAAAGTCGGCTGGCATTGACTCTGTTCGGGCTGATAATGAGACACAAAGCACTGGCCAGCATGATGAGGCTGGGCTGCCCTGGGGTTGAAAGCAGTAGAGACCCCAGGAATACGCCCGTGAGAAGGTAGCCGCCTTCTGTCCGTACTGTTCCCTTTATCCACCGGGGCGCGAGCTGCAAATACGGTGAAACGAATGACAAAAATACTTTTTATCATGATAGGGGAAATCCACGGATGAATACAAATGATACAAACAGGCAGAAAGCCCACGCCATGATCGACCGTATTTTCAAAGACC
>CAJKSU010000260.1 GCA_905202605.1 uncultured Eubacteriales bacterium | reverse complement strand
AGCCAGATTGGGGTACAGCTCTCCTCCCGGTTCGACGCGCTCACCGCCCTGCTGGATCTGGCCAAGGGCTACGCCGCTCACGAATCCCAGACCCTGATCGAGACCATTAAGTCCCGGCGCAGCGTCATAACAGCCACATCCACCCCGGACGACGTGCTGAAGCAGGAGGGGGTCATCTCCGAGGCCCTGGGCCGCATCTCCATGGTGGCGGAGCGGTATCCGGAGCTGAAGGCCAATGAAAACTACAAAAAGTGCATGGACGCCGTGGACAGCTATGAAAAAATGGTGCGCACCAGCCGCCTTATCTACAACGACAGCGTAACCAAACTGAACCGGGAGCTGCGGATGTTTCCCACCTCCCTACTGGGCAGCATGTTTGGCTTCCACCAGCGGGACTATCTGGAGGTGGTGGAAGAAAAGGCGGATATGCCCAGTATGAAGTAAACCGATGAAAAAGAAGATTACGGCAGTGTTTGCCACATTACTCTGTGCAGCCCTGTTCTGCACACCGGCTCTGGCGGCCAGCCGGGTGCCGGAGATGGAGCTGGACGTGGCCCTGCGGACCGACGGCTCGGCCCATATTACCCAGGTCTGGACCACAGATACCGATGAGGGGACGGAATTTTATCTCGGATGCAGGGACAGCGGATATCTGACCATCACCGATTTTTCAGTCTCCGACCAAAACGGCCCCTATGTCTATGTGGAGGGCTGGGACGTGGACGCCTCCTTTGAGGAGAAAGCGAACCGGTGCGGGATCCTTGAAACCGACGAGGGCGTGGAGCTGTGCTGGGGCATCAGCGAATACGGGGAAAACCGCTATACCATTGAATATGTGCTCCACGATCTGGTGGGAAGCTACTCTGACGCAGACGGCTTCAACCACCGTTTTGTGGACCGGATGAGCTTTTTCCCCACCGATGTGACGCTGACCATCCGCAACCAGGACGGCACGCCGCTGACGGACGAGATCTGTGACATTTGGGCCTTCGGCTTTGACGGGCAGATACAGTTTGAGGACGGCATCATCCGGGCATGGAGCGAAGAACCGCTGGAGCGCGACCAGCACATGACCGTCATGCTATCTCTGGAAAAGGGCGTCCTTTCACCCCGGCGCACCGTGGAGGATAGCTTTGAAGCGGTGAAGGAGCTCGCCCTTGCGGGCAGCGACTATGGAGCCGGTGAGGATGCGGAATGGGATGACGAACCCCTTACGGCAGGGGATCTCCTGCTGTTTGCCGCTATCATTCTCACACTGGTTTTGCTCATCCTTCTGCTGGTTGTATTGCTCGTAAAAGTGGGAAAAGCCAGGAGAAAAAAGCGAATGGAGCAGGCCGGATACTTCCGCGACGCGCCCAATGACGGAAATTTGAATGTGACTTATCAATTGGGGCTTTGCAGCGGCCTGTGTAAAGAGGACTCCCTGCTAGGCGCTTATCTGATGCGGCTGATCAGCCAGGGCTGCCTGGAAAGCACAGACAATTCCATGGATGCGGAATCGGTTCGTTTGCGTTTGAATCATGGGCCTCAGAGCGGAAATGCGTACGATGATGTGCTCTATACCATTCTGGAAGCTGCCGCCGGAGCGGACGGCGTTTTGGATCCTAACGAGCTGGAGCACTACTGTGGACAAAACTATGTCCCCATCTCCCGCTTTATGGAGTCCTGTGAGCGCAGCGGCAAGCAGACGCTGGTCAAAAACGGCTGTTTGAAAGGCGCTGTTCTGGATAACGACAAGGACCTGACAAAAAAGGGACAGCAGGAGCTGGACGAGGTATACGGCCTGAAACATTTCCTGTTGGATTTCTCAATGATCCACGAACGGGGTGTCAAGGAATCGGTCATCTGGCAGGATTATATGGTATATGCCCTGATACTGGGCATCGCAGACAAGCTGGAGGCACAGATTCAGGAGCTATATCCGGCTCAGCTTCCCCAGTTAAACCAATATCGCCGCTATGTCCATTATAGCGGCTACTACAATAGCGTGATGTACAGTGCGTACAGCCGTGAAAAATTGCGCCGAACACCGAGCCACAGATCGGGCGGCGGCAGAGCGTCCTTTGGCGGAGGCGGCGGTTTCTCCGGCGGAGGCGGCGGTGGAATCCGCTAAAAATAGTTGAATGTTTTACAAGTAGGAGGGACATGATGGGACTGTTTCACAAGAAAGAGGCCTGCCCGGTATGCGGGGGCGAGGTCAAGGGACTGTTTCACAAAAAAATCGGCGGCAAGAAGGCTTTGTGCAAGGATTGCTCTGCTCAGGTTTCTATGGCAAAGGAACTGCTGAAGGACGCAACGCCGGAGTTTATAAAGGAACATCTGGAATATCGCCGGGAGAATGCCCTGAAATATAATGCACTGCACTGGGAGGCAGAGTACGACGCCCGCGGCACGAAGATGGGCGTGGATCCCGGCGCCGAGTTTCTGTATCTCGTCGATGCGGATATGGATGATTCGGATAATCCAGTGGTGTTTTCCTTTGATCAGATCACCCGGTATGAGCTGTACCGGCTGAATAAGAAAGTGGATGATTCCGATACGCCCGGCGCTACAGCCTTGGAAAGCGCCCTTTCCGCCCTGTCCGGCATTGCAAAAATACTGGATAAGGATAAGAACAGCAACGATTATTTTCGCCTTTTGATCACCACCACGGAGCCCTACTGGTCGGAGCTGAAGATCGAGATCTACTTCAACAGCCCTGATGACATTTACGGCTTTGGCGGCTTTGGCGATGATTTGGAACGGATGTGTCAGGTGCTCAAGAGCGCTGCCCGCAGGGAACCGGTTACCATTTACTGATGCAGGAAGGAGCATACCATGGGATTATTTAGCAACAAAAAAAAATTATGCCCCATCTGCGGCAACCCGACGCCCCGCCTGCTGGCAACCAGGATCGA
>CAJKSU010000259.1 GCA_905202605.1 uncultured Eubacteriales bacterium | reverse complement strand
TGGAGAACGGCATACAGAAAAGAGCAGCATATATCAACAGCCGCCCCTGCCAATATGCGAACAATATTTAATCGATTGCGCTTCCCGCGGTGGTTGGTTTTATGTCTGCGGTACGAATACCTTCTGCTAAAAAATATTACTGCAGCTATTGACAACCGCTCACCGGCTAATATATAATTAAATCGTATAAATTGCAGATTAACCATGCTGCCGGATTCGAGATTGATTTTATGAATCCTAAGGCAGTACCGCATAATTCCAGGCACAGCGCCTGACAAAACGTTGCTTCATCCGTCAGGCAAGAGTGGTGCGGTGTTTTATGAAAGAGCACGTAAATAAATTAAAATAGAAAAGAGGTAGCAACATGGAAAACTATGTCAGCATCAATTCGGATCGGTTGTGGGCGCGATTAAACGAGGTAGGGCATATTGGAAGTGATCCCAGAGGCGGAATCAGTCGTTTTGCTTGGGAACCCCCTTATAAGGAAGCCGTAATGCTCCTGATCCGGTGGATAAAGGAAGCGGGCCTGACGGCAAGGATCGATACCGTTGGAAATGTATTTGCCCGGCTGGAGGGCGATGATCCACATGCTCCGGCTGTGCTGAGCGGCTCTCATTTTGATACCGTACCTCAAGGAGGATGCTTTGATGGATTGGCTGGTGTAATGGGGGCATTGGAAGCGCTGGTTGCCATCAAAGAATCCGGACTTCCGCACAAAAAGCCTTTGGAAATGGTGGCCTTTATCAATGAAGAAGCCAGCCAATTTTTGGGCGGAACATTCGGAAGCAAGGCGATATGCGGGATGCTTCCGGACGACTACGCTTTTCATCTGCGCAATCGACAGACAGGTCAGCTTCTCAGCGATGCCATGAGAGAATTCGGGATGGGGTTGGATCCAGAAAGGTTAACAGAGAGTAAAATAGACCCCCACGCCTATTGTGGTTTTTTGGAAATGCATATAGAGCAGGGGCGGTATCTGTTGGACGCAGACAAACCCTTCTCCATTGTCAGCTGTGTTGCAGGCATTAAACAGTTTTATCTCCACTTTCATGGAACAGCAGCGCATGCCGGTGGAATGGCGATGTCGGATCGTCATGACGCTTTGGCCGCAGCGGCGGCAGTAATTTCCGCTGTGGAAAATCTGGCAAAGGAATGCAGCAAAGACACTAGAGGTACGGTTGGATATATTTCCGTGTTACCTTGTGAACACAATATTATCCCGGAGGACGTGACGATTTCCGTGGATTTCCGTGAAACGGAGGACATGAAGTGGGAAAAGCTCTATACGGATCTGATTGAGGTCACGAAGCAGGAATGCGCAAAACGGGGTCTATCTTGGACTGTGGAAACAACCTGCGACCTGAGACCGGCGCACTGCGCACCGGAACTGATCCATATTTTGGAAGAAGCAGCCGTCGGAACCGGATTTGAGAAAGACCGAATGATCAGCTTCCCCGCACATGACTCTATGAATATGTCGAGAATTATGCCGATGGGGATGCTGTTTTTGCGAAGCTCAAATGGCGGGCTCAGCCATTGCCCTGAGGAGTATACAACCCGTGATGATCTGGTCATTGGCACACAGATATTGACAAACGCTCTGTTTCTCGCGGCCAACCGAGAGAACTGAAAACAGAAAGGGACAGAAACCATGACAGCAGACTATTTGTTTATCCATGCGATTCTGATCACTATGCGTGGAAACGGCGTAGGTATTTTAGAAGATGGCGCTGTGGCTGTAACCGGAAACCGGATCAGCGCTGTCGGTGCTACGAAAGAGGTTCTTCAGGATTGGTCGGCGCATCGGGTGATTGACGCATCCGGAAAAGTGGTGATGCCCGGCCTCATCGATGCGCATATCCATACGGGAGATGGCTTGGTTCGCGGTGTGTCTCAGGATCTGAACAACTGGATGCAGCATGGGCTTTGGCCGTTTGAACAGGAATTGCGGAAGGATGTTGATGCAGTATGCAAAGGTTCCTTGATGAATATTGTAGAGGCACTCAAGGCGGGCACTACGACCTTCTGCGATTTTGATACTCCTATGACGCAGATCGTCCAAAACCATGTCAAGGTTGGAACACGAGCCAGAGTTGCCGAGCTTATCAGTGAGCTGCCAGAGGAAAATAAGACGGCTGTGGGTGAGCTGTACACCTTTGACCCGGCTCAGGGCAACCGAAAATTTCTCAGAAATCTGGATCTGATCCAGAAATGGAACGACCGTGAAAACGGCCGGATCACCTGTATGCTGGGACCGCAAGGCCCCGATATGTGCAGCAAGGAACTGCTTTTGGAGATACAAGAGGCTGCATTCAGGCTGGATACCGGTATCCACATGCATGTTTCTCAGGGTGATAGAGAGATCAACCAAATGATGAAGCGTTACGGAAAGCGTTCGATCCCTTTCCTGGACGAAATCGGATATCTGAATCACAGATTAATGGCAGTCCATCTGACAGAGGCAACCAAAGAGGAAACTCAGCTGCTTGCATCCAAGGGAGCAGGAATGATTTTATGCAGTGGGAGCATTGCAATTATTGATGGCATTATTCCACCGGCTGCAGAATTTTTGGAGGTCAGTGACAGATTGGCACTTGGTTCTGATCAAGCCCCCGGAAACAATTGCAATAATATGTTCAATGAAATGAAGTTTACGGCCATACTGAATAAGTGTAAGTTCAAAGATCCCTCGGTGTTCCCGGCAGGGAAGGTTTTGAGAATGGCGACCATTGAAGCAGCAAAGGCGATTGGTCTTGGAAACGAAATCGGTTCCATTGATGTCGGAAAAAAAGCAGACCTTCTGATGATCAATATGACTCAGCCGTGTCTGTCACCCATCATTCTCCACCCGGTACGGAACGTAGTTTCCAATTTGGGTTATTCTTCCCAGGGGAGTGAAATGGGGCTGGTGCA
>CAJKSU010000258.1 GCA_905202605.1 uncultured Eubacteriales bacterium | reverse complement strand
GTTCGTAAAATTAAAGTTTATTGTACTGAAATCCGCTTGCGATGTGATCGCGTTCATCTTTGAAATGTCGCCGGAGGTATTTTCCTTCCCGTCCTTGGTGAAGTAGACCACTTCTGCGGCGGTATGTCCGTTGATGTTCCGATGATTTCCTCCGCAGACGCAATGCGCAGACGGATGCGGCGCAGGCGCGCGAACTGCGCTTGCCGTGATCGGGAATAGCAGCGCCAGCAGGAAGAAGGAGGCGAGAATGGTGAATAGATGTTTTTTCATGTCGTTACCTCTCTTTCGGGGGAGTGACGGGATCGAGGGATGGAATGGTAAGCTCGGACAGGGAGAAATCAAAGTGCATCGCCAGCGCCTGAAACAGGGTCTGCATGACCTGCTCGGAGATCTCCCGAATATTGAGCTGTGCGATAAAGGCCAGCAACGGGGCCTGCTCCGACTTTGGAACGTTGTAGATGCTGAGGGTCATGGACAGAAACAGCTGGAGCTTCTTTTCCAGCGTCAGCACCTCGTCACATGGATGCGCCATATAGCCGCGCATGATGCTGGCGGAACCGATCTCCATGTTGTAAAAGTCCCGCAGGCTCAGTTCCGGCAGATAGGAGCCGAAAATGCGATGCAGCTCCTTTGCAGTCTCATGGAAGATGTAATTGGAGGCGTCCTTCTGGATGTAGGCTTCAATGTAGATTTCCCGCAGGTTTTCGTTCAGCTCCGTCAGGGTCAGCTGAATGGAAGTCTCCACTGCGTAGACGTAAATCGGTGGCAGCTGCTTTCCCACGGTGCTGTGGGCCATGGAAAATTGGTTGGAGAACATGAATTCCACCAGCTCCGTCAAAACGCCGTCCTTGGCGCGGAAAATATTCTGGAACGTGCTGGCGGACACCGAGGCCTCCCGAATGATCTCAGCCACGGTGGTTTTGCGGTAGCCCTGCTCCAGAAACAGCCGGACGCAGACGGTCAGGATCCGGCGCTTTGCGGGGAGACTGGCATTGGTCAGTGCAATGGGAAAGACCCCCTTTCTATAGGCTTGGTATATGTACCAAAATGATAGCATAAAACTGAGAAGAACACAATAGATTTTTGCCAAAATCACGAAAAATGATTTAATTGTGGCTCAATATCTGACAGAATGCATGATTCAGTAGTGAATGAAATGCACAATTGGCTTGCAGGTGCATGCAGAATTTATTATGTTCTGGGCGAAATCGTGAAAAACTGCATGATAAAACGGAGGAACGCATGATATACCCGTGGGATTACCGGGCAGAGGACTGCACGACACTTCGATGATACCTAACCTGTTGGAACTGTGGCAGGGACAGGGCTGGGGCTTCCGGCTGTAAAAATCCTTGTGGACGCCATGGACGGGCATCACGGTGTGCAGTACGCTGGGCGAAGGGACTGAAGGATGCGAGCATGAACGGCTGCCTGTCAAAGTCCATCAATCCTCGGATTTTGTATCAGGAGTTGAGGATTCCTGTGCGGAGATAAGGAAAAGGCCGGACACAGCGTCCGGCCTTTTTCGATAGAAAAATCAGTCTATTTTTCCCTGTTCGGGGCGGGTCAGCACATGAATCCAGCGGTAGCTGTTGGCATAATAGAATATGGGGATGCATTTAAACAGCTGGTCACTGTTCAGGAAAAATACCACCCAGAAAACCGGCAGCTTCCACCAGAAGGCGGCAGCAAAGCTAAGGGGCATAACAATTCCCCATGTGGAAATGAGGTTTAGATGCATATTGAATCTGGTCTCTCCGCCGCCCCGGATGATTCCGGTGGAGACGGGCATCTGATAGGCCATGCCGATGAATATGGCGGTCATCAGCCCAAGCAGCTGATAGGACAGCATCTTGGCGGAGGGACTGAGCACATAGAGCTGCAGCAGGGGCGTGCGGATCGCCAGCAGTACGCCGCCCAATACCAGCCCCAGCAGCAAAAACAGCAGCTGTAGGGTGCGGACATAGGGACGGAGTGCTTCCCGGCTGGTAGCACCTTCTCCTACCATTTTACCGATGGACACGGAGGTGGCGGAGGCTTCGCTGAGGGTGATGACTTTAAGGTACTGGAACATAGTGGTAGAGACGGAATTGGCAGCAATGGCATCAGAGGACAAATGACCCAGAATGCCGGTCTGGATCGGCGTTGCCAGACTCCAAAGGAGATTGGTCAGCACTACAGGAATAGCGACTTTTCGATAATCCCGCCCCAGTCTGGCCTGACGCCGGAAGGGATTTTCCGCAAACAGGCGGAGCTTTTTTTCACGAAACCGCACATAGAGGAGCACCACGATAAACTCCAGAATTCGGGCAGTCAGTGTTCCAATGGCAGCGCCCCTCAGCCCCAACTCTGGAAAGCCGAAATGTCCGAAAATCAGTGTGTAGTTGATGACAACATTGACGATCAGACTCATAAGGCTGACCCCAAAGGAGATGGCAACGACCTCCATGCTGCGGAGAAAGGCGATGAGGATCGTGGTGACGATATAGAACAGGTAGGAGAACTTGAGAACCGAGAGATATTCTGCGCCCGCTGCAAGGATGGCGGCGTCCGTGGTAAACAAGCTCAAAAGATGACGAGGCAGCAGGGCAGTTAGGACGAGCACGAACAGGCCGAATACAAGTCCCACCTTAAGGGCAATGCCGGTCAGCCTGCGGATAGGGGAGGCCTGACCCTTTCCCCAATACTGGGCGTTGAGCATCACCATGGCATCGCCAATGGCGACGGTGATCTGCTGTACCAGAAACTGAATCTGATTGACAGTGGCTGCACCGGAAAGGGCAGCCTGACTGTAGCTGCCCAGCATAATATTATCTGCAACGTTGACCGAGTAAGCCAGAATGTTCTGAAGAGAAACCACAAGGATCAGGTGAAACAGGTGCCGATAAAAGCTGCCCTCCTGCTTTAGGTGTGTGGATGTCA
>CAJKSU010000257.1 GCA_905202605.1 uncultured Eubacteriales bacterium | reverse complement strand
TGTCAAAGAACTACGTAAAACGCCAAGTGACGGAGCAGCAGAGGGAAGCGTTCGGATGGGCAAGGCCCGCCCTTCGCGTTCAATCGAACGGATTTTTGAACTTTTTGAGTTCAAAAATCCGCAGCTCAGCGGGGCAAAAAGACTTTTTTGACACGCTGAGCCAAGCTCTGCTGTCACTCCATGGCAGTGGTATAGGGCATGGTTTCCCTCCGGTACTCCCTCGGCGACATCCCGATGACGTCCCGAAACGCCGTGGAGAACTTGCTGGCATTCTCATACCCATAGTCTCCGGCGATTTTCAGCACGGAATCCTGACTCTCCCGGAGATCCCTTGCGGCGTGCTCCATCCGCTGGGTCTTGAACCATGCATAAAGGCTCATGCCGTACACGTCGTGAAAGTGCTTTTTGAGGGTGGTGCCGGACACCCCAAACGTCCCGGACAGCTCCTCCAATGTCACGTGCCGCCTCAGATTTTTCATGAGATAATCGGCGGTGTGCTGTGCCAGCTCCTGGGAACGCACCCGTACCTCTGATTTCATGTCAGCCCCCCGTCCTTTCTCTTCCGCTCCTGCCGATGAACGGAGGCATACATGGTCTTTTTGACCCCGATCACCAGCGCCAGCAGCGCCGCCGTGAGCAGCATGCCAAGGAGGATCCTCATGCCTCCGCCCCTTTCTGCTCCGTCTCCCGGCGAATTTTCCGGCAGACCTCGTCCATGTTCCCCAGCGGCACCTCCGACAGCACCGAAAGGATCAGCGCATGCCGGTCGGCCTCCGGGGGCAGCAGCCGGGTAAACAGCCCGCCCACCGTGTTGTAATATTCCCGATACCGTGCCGCCAGCACCGTCCCCTCGCCGGTGAGGCTCCAAGCCCCGTCCGTTGACTTCTGGAACAGCCCCTGCGCCGAGAGATTCTCCAGCGCCCGGAGTGCGCTGGGGCGTGCAACCCCCAGCTGACGCGCCACATCCACGCAGCGCACCCGCCCCTCCTCGGACAGCTTTTCCACCGCCAGCAAATATCGAATGTTGGAAGCCGTCAGGCTCACCATAATCACAGCCTCCTTCTTTTATGCGGCAAAACCACGCAACATGGCTGCGGGCTACAGCCGATCTTTTCCACCGGAAACGCGTCCGGCTTTCTTGAAATACACAAAGTATTCCTGCGAAAGCCAGTCTTTTTCCGGCAAAAAATCTCTGGCTGAATCCTCTTGCCAAATTGCGTGGTATTGCCGCGGGCGTCTATCTTGAAATCGTGGTAAAACGAAACATACTTCTTCCGAACTGCCGGAATTCCACCGCAGTTAAGCCCCCAAGAGGACTTCCTACGGCGTTGCTGCGCACCACCTCCGGGGCGCCCCCCAAGAGGACTTCCTACGGCGTTGCTGCGCACCACCTCCGGGGCGCAGTAGGCACGAAGCGGCGGAGAACCAGTGGAAGAGAACGCTCTTTCGGGCATGAGTTTCCGAGGGGTTGACCGGCGGTTGCTCAATGAGCAGTGTCGGGACGAAGTGCCCTGACGGTGGCACAAAGTGCCGCCGGAGGAAATGCCCTTGGGGTACTCTGGAACACCGCCGCTGATTAGAATTCGGGCTAGGCACCGATGCGAAGGTGCTTGGCACCGATACGTCAAGGCGAAGGCGTTAGCCGCATAATGAAGGAGTTTCCAAAGAACCATGGGTTCTTTGGCGTGTCTTTCTCCATACTCTTTCTTCACGAGAAGAAAGAGTATGCCCCCGGAGGGCGTCCCCTTTTGTAAAGCGGTTCGTATCATCGGGCAAACGAACAGCCCCGACCACCAACCACTACTTCTTCGTATGCCCCCCGGAGCACCCGCTGCACCCTCCGCAGCTGCCCCCGCAGGAGGACTTCCCGCTTTTCCTGTCCCGAATCATGCTCCGGATGATCGCTCCGCAGATTACGATCAGCACCAGCGTAATCACAATGGTGGAAAGATTACCAATCAGCCATTCCAGCATCGCTGTTCCTCCTAACCTTCAAAATGGGATTCCGAACGCCCCCCGAAATGCCAACTGCACTTCTGGAGCATTGTCTTAAATTGTGCGGTATTGCCCTAAAGAAGTTACGCCTTTACCGTCAGCTTCTCCGCCTCTTTGTAGGGGCGAACCAGCATGTAGAGGATGAAGGCCAGCACAGCCAGAGCGCAGATCAGGCCGACCACATTGACGTTTCCGGTCACAGCGGAGCCGATCTGATAGACGATCAGGGAAACTGCATAGGCAAACACGCACATATAGCCGATGGCGATGCAGGTCCACTTGGGGCTGTTCATTTCCCGCTTGATGGCGCCCATGGCAGCAAAGCAGGGTGCGCACAGCAGGTTGAAGATCATGAAGCTGTATGCGGACAGCTGAGTAAAGTCCTGACCAACTGCACTCCAGATCTCGTCGCCGTTCTCAGCCAGCTCGCCGGCATAGTGATACAGCACGCCGAAGGTGGCAACCACGTTCTCCTTGGCGATCAGGCCGGTGATGGTAGCCACAGCAGCCTTCCAGTTGCCGAAGCCCAGCGGTGCGAAGATGATGCAGATTGCGGAGCCGATCTTTGCCAGAACGGAGTTGTCCAGATCCTCCACCATGCCGAAGCCGCCGTTCTCCCAGCCAAAGGCCTGGAGGAACCAGAGGATCACGGAGGACAGGAGGATGATGGTGCCGGCCTTCTTGATGAAGGACCAGCCGCGCTCCCACATGCCCCGGAGCACGTTGCCCACGGTGGGAACATGGTATGCGGGCAGCTCCATAACGAAGGGAGCAGGCTCGCCGGAGAAGATCTTGGTCTTCTTGAGCATAATGCCGGAGATGATAATGGCAGCCACGCCGATGAAGTAGGCGGAAACCGCTACCAGACCGCTGCCGCCGAACAGCGCGCCTGCGATCAGGCCGATGATAGGCATCTTTGCGCCGCAGGGAACGAAGCAGGTGGTCATGATGGTCATGCGGCGGTCACGCTCGTTCTCGATGGTACG
>CAJKSU010000256.1 GCA_905202605.1 uncultured Eubacteriales bacterium | reverse complement strand
TCCTTGAGATTCTGGAGGGTGACCTCCAGAGAACCCAGATTGGTGTCCGGATTCTGGGCGCGGAATGCCGCCAGCTCGCTTTTCAGCTGGGCGATCCGCTCCGGGGCGCGGCTGTCCTGCTCGATATAGAGCCGAATTTGAGAGATGTTCTGCATCTTTTCTGCCAGCGCTTCATCTACATAGTCCCAATACTGGGTGTTGTCTTTGAGAAATTCGGAAAAATCCTCGCTGTCATCTATGATAAAGCTGTCGTAGCCAATTGCGGTGAGCTTTGCGCCCAGCAGGTCGATAGCAGAGGAGATGGTTTTTACGGTGACTTCCAGCCATTCCATGATTGCATTGCTCCTTTCGATAATATCCCTGCTATTTTACAGGATTTTGCGGAATGATACAACCCCAAAGATTTTTTTCGTTTACTTTTGAGGGAACTGTTGTATAATAAGAAATATCTGCGGACGGCGAGAAGCGCTGCCGGGATAACTGCATTTGAAAGGAATGGGAAAATGGAAAAGAATCGTATGGAGCTGCTGCCCGGCGTATTTCTGACCGTGCTCTCCACGGATAAATTTAAGACCAACTGCCTGTCCATGAGTCTGCTTCGCCCGCTCCGTCAAGAGGAGAACGCCATGAATGCGCTGCTGCCGGATGTGCTTCTGCGAGGCTGCGGTATTTGTCCGGATATGGGTGAGCTTTCGGCGTGGTTGGATCAGCGCTATGGTGCGGGGATCCAGTCTACTGTGCGCAAAAAGGGCGAGGTTCAGGCAATCGGTTTTTTTCTGGACTACATCAACGAGCGATATACGCTGGAGGGGGAGAACCTGACTGAGGACGCCTGCGCCCTGCTTGGCAGCCTTCTGCTGAACCCGGTGTTGGAGGGCGGCGTATTTCGGAAGGACTATGTGGAGGGTGAGAAGATCAACCTCATTAACGCAATCCTCTCCCAAATCAATGATAAGCGCACCTATGCCTCTATCCGGCTCCGGGAGGAGATGTTCCGGGAGGAGGCCTATGGCGTCAGCAAGTACGGCGATCAGCAGCAGGTGATGGAGATCACCCCTGAAGCCCTGTATGCTCACTATCAGAGCGTGCTGGCAACCTCGCAGATTGAGCTGATCTTTACCGGCTCCTGTGATATAGAAGTGCTCAAGGCTGCTTTGCTTCGGGGGCTGGAGAGCCTTCCCAGAAAGACACTGACGGCCATCGGAACACAGCCCGGCTCCATGCCCGAAACGGTGCGGGAGATAGAGGAAACCATGGACGTCACGCAGGGGAAGCTGGTGATGGGACTGCGCACCGGGATTACTGCCGGAGATGACGACTATCCGGCACTTTTAATGATGAACGGCGTGTTCGGCGGGAGCCTGACCTCCAAATTGTTTATGAACGTCCGGGAGAAGATGAGCCTGTGCTACTATGCCTCCTCTGGGATTGACCGGATGAAGGGCGTGATGGTGGTTTCCTCCGGCGTGGACATGGACAAGTACGAGACGGCACGGAAAGAGATCATGGTGCAGCTGGAGGCCTGCCGTAAGGGTGAAATCACCGAGGAAGAACTGGAATCCACACGGAGCTTCCTGATTTCCAGCCTGAAAACAGGAGAGGATTCTCCCTATAATATGGACGATTTCCAGCTGGGACAGGTGATTGGCGGCTATGATTATACAACACAGAGCCTTGCGGATGCACTGACGACTGTAACCGTACCGCAGATTCAGGAGGCGGCGAACAAGCTGAAGCTGGATACCGTCTATTTCCTGAGAGGGGAGGAGCAGGCATGAACGAACGGAAGTTCCCGGCACTGGGGGAGCGGCTATATGAGGATACGCTTCCCAATGGCCTGAAAATCAGAGTGGTTCCCAAGATGGGGTTTGCACGGAGCTATGCATTCTTTGCTGCCAATTACGGTTCCATGGACACCCGATTCCGGCTGGACGGGAAACCCTACGTGTCCCCGGATGGTGTGGCGCACTATCTGGAGCATAAAATGTTTGACCTGCCTGACGGCAATGCGCTGCAAATGATGTCCTGCACCGGAGCCAGCCCCAACGCCTTTACGGCCTACCATATCACGGCCTATCATTTTTCCTGCACGGATAGTTTTCAGGAGAACTTTGAACTGCTGCTGCGCTTTGTTTCTGAGGGATATTTTACGCAGGAGAGCGTGGAAAAGGAACGGGGCATCATTTCTCAGGAAATCAAGATGTATGAGGACAACCCCGGCTCGCGGGTGGACGAAAACCTCTATCGGGCGATGTATCACCATCATCCAATCCGGGTACCTATTGCCGGAACGGTGGAGAGCATTCAGGACATTACCGCTCAGATCCTGACCGACTGCCACCGGGCGTTCTATGATCCCTCCAATATGGTGCTCTGCGTGGTGGGCGATGTAGACCCGGATAACATCCGGGATACGGCGCTGCGCATTCTGCCCAAGGAGCCGGGCGGCGCATCTGACCGGGACTATGGCGAGCCGGAGCCGGAGACGCCCAAGCAACACCTGATTACGCAGGAGATGGAGGTCGCCATGCCCATGTTCTCTGTGGGCTTCAAGGGAAAGCCTATCCCCAAGGGTGCGCAGCGGCTGCGTCAGGAGATCATCGGCGATTTGGCAGGGGAGGTGCTCTGCGGAGAAAGCTCCCGGCTGTACCAGAAGCTATATGAAGATGGGCTGATTGATTCCGGCTTTGCCGTGGGATACGCCACGATTCGGGAGCTGGCGATGCTTTGTCTGGGCGGCGACAGTGAGAAGCCGCAGGCCGTGCTGGACGCTGTGCTGGAGGAGGCACAGAGGATCGGCAGGGAAGGCGTGGATGAGGCGCTGTTCCAGCGGCTCAAGCGTTCAGCTGTGGGGAGGCGAATCCGAGGCCTTGACAGCTTTGAGGGACTGTGCTACCGCATGGCACTGTCAGTCTTTGACGATTATGATTATTTCACATTCCCGGCGCTGTACGAAGCGATTACTACCGAGGATGTACGCAAGCTGATTCAGCGGGAAATTACACCGGAACAAGCGGTTCTCTCTGT
>CAJKSU010000255.1 GCA_905202605.1 uncultured Eubacteriales bacterium | reverse complement strand
ACGCCCTGCGACATACCTATGCTACAAGAGCAATCGAAAGCGGTATGCAGCCGAAGGTGCTGCAAAAATTGCTGGGTCATGCCAGCATCAAAACAACAATGGATCGGTACGTTCATGTGACGAATGATTCCATGTCAAAAGCCGTATTACAATTTGAAAAAGTGCAGCAAAATCAAAATGGTACAGTAATGGTACAGTAAGCGCCGTTCAAGTGCCGAAAACCATTGAAAAATAAGGAGATAGAGAAAACTATGAAATTAGGTATCGTGGGTCTGCCCAATGTGGGCAAAAGCACCCTGTTCAACGCCATTACCAACGCCGGCGCGGAGGCCGCCAACTACCCCTTCTGCACCATCGACCCCAACGTAGGCATGGTCACCGTTCCCGACGAGCGGCTGGAGGGGCTGCGGGATATGTACAATCCCAAGAAGTTCACTCCTGCCGTCATTGAGTTCGTAGACATCGCCGGTCTGGTCAAGGGCGCATCCAAGGGCGAAGGTCTGGGCAACAAGTTCCTCAGCAATATCCGATCCACCGACGCCATCGTTCATGTGGTGCGCTGCTTTGAGGACAGCAACATCACCCATGTAGAGGGCAGCACCGATCCCCTCCGGGACATTGATATCATCAATCTGGAGCTGGTTATGGCGGACATCGAGATGGTGGAGCGGCGGATCGAAAAGGCCAAGAAGGCCGCCAAGGGTGACAAGAAGTACCTCCAGGAGGCTGAGATCTTTGAAGGGCTGCTGGAGCATCTCAACGAGGGCAAAACCGCCCGCACCTATGAATGCTCCGAGGACGAGATTGCCGTGCTCCAGACCTCTGATCTTCTGAGCATGAAGAATGTCATCTACGCTGCCAATCTGGACGAGGACACTGTGGCAAATCCCACGGAGAACAAATTCTACAATCAGGTAGCGGAACTGGCAGAGAAGGAGGGCGCACAGGTGCTTCCCATCTGCGCCAAGCTGGAGGCTGATATCGCCGAGCTGGATGATCCGGAGGAAAAGCAGATGTTTATGGAGGAGTTGGGCATTGAGGAATCCGGCCTTGACAAGCTCATTAAATGCTCCTACGCCCTGCTGGGACTGATTTCTTTCCTGACCGCCGGTCCCGACGAGTGCCGTGCATGGACCATCAAAAAGGGTACCAAGGCGCCTCAGGCCGCCGGTAAGATCCACTCCGATTTTGAGCGCGGCTTCATTCGCGCCGAGGTCATCGCCTACCACGACCTGCAGGAATGCGGTACGCTGGCTGCCGCCCGTGCCAAGGGTCTGGTACGTTCCGAGGGCAAGGAATATGTCATGCAGGACGGCGACGTGGTGAACTTCCTGTTCAACGTCTGATTTAACCCGAACAATCGCAAAGCCCCGAAGCAGCAATGTCACTGCTTCGGGGCTATTTGCATGCGCTTATATAGAATCAGTAGTTCTCTTTTCTCACTTCAAAATAGCTTTGAGGATGGGCGCAGACGGGACATACCTCCGGGGCCTTGGTTCCGACTACAATGTGTCCGCAGTTGCGGCACTCCCAAACGGTTACGGTGCTCTTTTCAAATACCTGCTGCATTTCCACGTTTTGCAGTAGAGCGCGGTAGCGCTCCTCATGGTGCTTTTCAATTTCCGCTACCATGCGAAATCTGACCGCCAGCGCCGTAAAGCCCTCCTCCTCGGCCTCCTTGGCAAAGCGGGCATACATGTCCGTCCACTCATAGTTTTCACCTTCCGCAGCGGACAACAGGTTTTCCGAGGTGCTCCCCAGCAGCCCCAGCTCCTTAAACCACATCTTGGCGTGCTCCTTTTCGTTGTCCGCCGTGGTCTGGAAAATGGCTGCGATCTGTTCGTATCCCTCTTTTTTTGCCACGCTGGCAAAGTAGGTATATTTGTTTCTGGCCTCGCTTTCCCCCATAAAGGCGGCAAGTAAATTGGTTTCGGTTTTGGAGCCTTTCAGTTCCATTTTCATTTCTCCTTTCATACGCAAAATATTTTGATACCGTACTTATCATAGCATCATTCTGCGGGATGCCAAGCGGCTCCACCATGGTTTACCGTGGGGATTGCCCTTGACTTTTTTCGTTTTCCTGTTATAATAGGTTTCAAATAGTTACATTTTGTTTCTTTTTATCAGATTCGTGTTTTTATTTTGAAACTTTTTGGAGGTACATATCCATGACCCATACTAAGCATCGCCCCTCCAGGGCGCGGCGAATTGTCACCGTTACCCTGGCGCTGGCCCTGATTCTTATGGTGGGCGCATATTTTGCCCTGCCCGCTCTATCCGGATGCACTTACACCATTACCGACGGCGGCACCGAAACCCAGATTACAAGCCATGCCGCCGAGACGAAAGAAGTTCTGGCGCAGGCCGGTATTTCCCTCTCGGATTATGACAAGGTCACCGTAACCGGCGGCAGTGCCCACAAGGTCATCACCATCTCCCGCAGTCAGTCCGTTTCCATTAACAATGGAGGCAGCATGGTTTCTACCGTGGCCTACGGCGGCACCATTGGCGACCTGCTCCAGACCCTTTCCATCTCCGTCGGCACAGGCGATACCCTGACTGTGGACGGCGCCCCCGTCTCCACACTGGACGCCACCTATGACGGCATGGAGCTGGACATCACCCGCACCACCACCAAGACGCAGGTGACCACCGAGGAGATCCCCTACGATACCGTTTCTTATCTGGATCCCACTCTCCCTGTGGGAGAAACACAGGTACAGTCCGCCGGTTCTGCTGGCACTCAGGAGGTCACCACGGAGCTGATCTATGAAAATGGTCAGTTGGTGTCCTCCGAGCAGATTTCCACCAAGGTGCTGTCTCAGCCCACCGACGAGGTCGTGCTGATCGGCAGTCAGCAGACCTTCTCCGAGAGCGAAACCGCAGTGGAGGTCTACACCGAGCCGGAGCCGGAACCCTCCGCTGCCTCAGAAGGCAAGACGGAAAGCACCGAAGCCGCCGCGCAGACCAAGCTGGAGAAAACGCCCGCACCATCTGCTGCTCCGGAGCCTGAGCCGGAGCCAGAACCGGAGCCCAGCGCTTCCCCAGCGCCTTCCTCCTCCGGCAGCACCGCCACCACCGAG
>CAJKSU010000254.1 GCA_905202605.1 uncultured Eubacteriales bacterium | reverse complement strand
TCCCGGTTCTCTTTGGTGCGCTGGCTCTCGGTGAACTTGAAGTTGTTCGCTACCAACCGCTGCAATCCCGCAAAAGCCCACAGCAGAATGCCCTCCACCTCGGCCTTCATCTTCTCTGCCAGGTCGGGATCATCCACACGGTCGGCAGGTTTCTCTTTGGCGGTCAGCACCAACTGCCGCCGATAAAAGCCATCACTGCGGTCAAAGAGAGCCTGCAAGTCGCCATTGCTGAATGCCAGCAGCCGGGCGCACATCCATCCCTGATAGCTCTGCTTGCCCTTGCGCTCCAAGTCCATCTTGCCCTGGGCGGTGACGATAGATTTGACATAGTTGGTCTGACGCAGGGCCTCCATCCGCATATCATCATCCACACACAGCAGAATGTGTTCCAGATCAGCGCGAGCAAAACGGTTCTCGGAAATTTTGCCGATGCTGCCGTCCTTCATGTTGCTGCCGAACAGGGCGGACAGCACCGCGCCGATCTGGCTCTTACCCTCGCCGCCATTGCCCTTAATGACCATCATGCGCTGTCCCTTGTTGCTGGGGATCAGGCAGTAGCCGATATATTCCTGCAAAGTGGGAATGTCCTCCGGGTAAAGAAGCCCATCCAGAAAAGCCAGCCAGCGGGTCGGCGTGGGCGCATCGGGATTATAGGCCACCGGCAGGCGGCAACGCACGATGTCCGGTTTTCCCTCCGTAAAGGAGCCATCCAGAAACAACGTGCCGTTTGCCAGATGAATGCGGTCAGCCTCCGGCGGGAAATCCTCTACCAGCGCCGCCAGCTTCATCAGCTCCACGATATTGCTGATTTTGCGGGGGATATTGCTGACCGCGCAGCATTTCAGTTCCTCAAAAATTTCTCCACGCAGTGGCAGCTCATCGGTCACGCGGCCATCAGGCGTGAAAAAAGCCCCGTTTGTGTAGATGATTTTGTGTCTGCCGAGAAAATCATCACAAAACAGGGCTTCATTGATACTCTTGCCATCAAACCAGATGGGCTGGTTGGCCTCACGCGATTGCTCGTTCTTCGCCACGGTGCTGCACCTCCTTTTCCAGACGTCTGAGCCGCTGCTCCAGCGCGGTGATAGTGCCGTCCTTCAGCAGCATATCCACCGCTTTCACACGCTGCTTCAGTTCCGCAAACATGAGAACGTCCAACAAATCATTTACATACTCGATCATATGACAGGCTTCCACAAAGCGGTCATCCAGTTCATCCTCCGGCGATTGCGGGGCATATTCGACCTTCCAGCGTTCCAGCAGATGCAGATAATCGCAGAGCACCCGCTGGCAGTGTATCTCATCGTTGCGGAAAGCCTGCGCCAGCGGATAGGGCTTTTTCAAAGCCATCGCTGCCGGGGGCTTGTCCGGGTCGATGCCAAAGTCATAGGCCAGCTTCTTTGCGGCCTCGTAGCTGCTCAGGCCGAACAGCCGCGCCACAAAATCGATCACATCCCCGGTAGCCCCGCAGCCAAAGCAATAGAAATAATCCCTGTTCAGCTTCATGCTGGGATGCCGGTCATCGTGGAAGGGGCAGCAGATCATATCGCCCCGGTTGACCTTACAGCCGTAGTATTCGGCGGCCTGCTTCACGGTGACAGCGGATTTTACAGTTTCAAATAAATTCATAGGCTTTGTCCTCCATTATTTATTGACGGTATCTGCCCGTCTGCCTGAATATACGGGGAAAAAGCCTATAAACCGAAAAATCCGCTAAAAGTGCAAGAAATGAAAAAACGCCGCCCTGAAATCTTGCAAAAATGCAAGACCTCAGAGCGGCGAAGCCAGCGGAAAGCATTTGCCCGCGCTGGTTTTATCAGGTATAATGGATAAAGAGAGTTTTCAGAAGAGAGGTGCGTCACATGGAGGGAGCCTATCTGCCCGGCAATATCCGGCAGCGGATGCAGGAGCTTATGAAGGAACATAAAATTACCCAGGCACAGCTGGCGACCCGCATCGGCAGCACCGAGAGCGCCATCAGCCGGTTTGTCAGCGGTAAGACTGATAAGATCAGCACAGAACATTTGCTCCGCATTGCGAAAGTGTTTGAAGTCTCCACAGATTTCCTGCTGGGGGAAGTCAACACGCCCGACCGGACAAATTTTGATATTGAAGAACTGGGCCTGTCGGTGCAGGCGGCGCGGAATCTGTACACCGGAAAAGCCAATGCAGAGATCGTCAACCGCCTTTTGGAAAGCCCTCGCTTTGCAGAAGTCACCTATATGATTGAGCAATATTTTGACGATACGCTGGCCGCCGGTTTCGCCGGACAGAACCAGATGCTTACTACTCTCAGCGCCATGCTGCGCCGAAACAATAAAACAGACGCTGCGGTGCAGGCGGCCAGAACTGTCAACCGGCAGAAAGTTCCCGTATATCAGGCAGACCTGACGATGATACAGAACACATTTATGGCGGCGCTGCGGGAAGTGAAGAAAGAGATCGGCAACGATTTCACAGCAGCGCAGTCCTTGACCAAGGGCATCACTCAGCAGATGTTTACCGAACTCACCAAAGGGGCGGATGTTCATACTCCGACCATCACGCCCGAAATGATTTCCGCCGCCGTCACCCAGAGCGCAGCGGGGATGGACGGTGTGCAAAAGGAAGCATTAGACAAGTTCGGTCAGGCGCTGACGGAATTTCTCCAATCCACCTTAGACCACGCGCAGGAGAAGCAAAATGCCGACCCGGAGCAATGAGCAGCTGTGCAGACTGGCACAGAAAGGGGATACGGCTGCCCGTGACATTCTGCTGGAAAAGAATCTGGGATTCATCCGAAAAATTGCGCTGGAGCAATACCGAAACATGGGGCTGGATGAAAATGATATTGGAATTGATTTGGATGATTTGATGCAGGAGGGAAGTATCGGCCTGCTGAACGCGATCCCTTTGTTTGATGCCGGACGGGGCATGAAATTTCTGACCTATGCAGCACCGGCGCTCCGCAACGCCATGACGGACTGCATCCGCGCCGCTCTGGCTTTATTTGAGCAACGGATGGTGGATAAGAAAGACGGCCCCGGCTTCCAGAGAGTATATCTGGATGACGTTCTACCCGATGATGAACGGATGCTGCGGATCGAAGCTATAGCCGATCCTCACAC
>CAJKSU010000253.1 GCA_905202605.1 uncultured Eubacteriales bacterium | reverse complement strand
ACCATATCCGTTGCTGCCTATCCATAGGGTTCCGTCTTTAGACTGGGTGATGTAATAATGCAGCGGCTCACAGAGAATCGTTGTAACCATTTTCGCCCATCAGACAATCATAAACTGCTCCTTGGCGTACCGCCGCAGCTCTTCTCTTGCGTCGGGATGGGCAATGGAAATGAGCTGGAGGGCGCGCTCCTTGACGCTGCGTCCACGGAGATGGGCAATGCCGTATTCGGTTACCACATAGTCCACATAGTTTCTGGGGATCGACACCACCGCGCCGGGCTTGAGCTGAGAGGAGATCTTGGAAACGCCCTTTTTCGTGGAGGCCTGGAAGGCCAGAATGCCCTTGCCTCCCTTGGAGTGCAGCGCACCATAGGCAAAGCAGAACGCACCGCCGGTTCCTGAGAACTGCTTGGGACCAATGGATTCCGAGCACACCTGTCCGGTGATATCCATTTCAATGATGGTGTTGATGGACACCATATTGTCGTTTTTGCAAATTTCGCCGGGATCCACCGCCACAGAGGTGGGGCAAATCCGCACCGCCGGATTAGTGGACAGGGTTTCGTACAACGCCAGATCGCCGCCCGCAAAGCAGCCAATATGCAGCCCTTTATTGTAGTTCTTTCTCTCGCCGGTGATCACGCCTTTGCGGATCATGTCGCCCATAATGGAGGTAAACATCTCCGTATGCAGCCCCAAATCCTTTTTGTCCATTAGATGATGGCCTACGGCATTGGGCATGGAGCCAATGCCCAGCTGAATGCAGTCGCCATCATGTACCAGCTCCGCCACGTTTTCTCCGATTTTCTCCTCAATCTCCGTGGTTTCGGCATCCGCCACCACCAGCGGGGGATAATCCACCTCGGTGAGCACGGTCACGTCCCGAATATTGATCCGCAGGCCGCCCCGCACCCGCGGCATCTGGGGATTGACCTCCAGAATAATCGTATCGCAGGTTTTGAAGCTGGCGCTTTCCCACATGTCCGTAAGACCCAGCTGGAAATAGCCGTGATCATCCATGGGGCTGACGCAGGCCACAAACGTGTTTCTTGGACGATATTCCGCCATAAAGGTGCCGTAATCACAGATATCCGCAGGTACAAAGGAGACATTCCGCTGGGTCTGTCCCACCATCAGCTCCCGCCCGTAGAGGAATGTGGTAAAGCTGATATGTCCGTTCATAGCGGGGTCTGTGACGCACTGGAAGTTCCCCGCATGTCCCTTGATGCAGTGAACCTCCTCCACAAAGGGAGCAATCTTGTGGAGATTGGAGAGGATCAGGTTCGGCTGGTTGCCATCGCCGGCAAAGCAAACCCGCGAATAGGAGTGAATCGCTTTCAGGCAGTCCTCCAGCGTCCCCTTTTTTTCGTTGTATAACCGCTCAAATTCCGTCATGCCAGATCCCTCCCATCAAATATAGAACTGCTGCTTGGCATAATACCGCAGTTCGTCCCGTACATCCGGATGTGCGATCTGAATCATCTGCATGGTGCGCTCCATCACACTGCGCCCTCTCATCCGCGCTACGCCGTATTCCGTTACAATGTAGTCCACATAATTCCGTGGAATCGTCACATTGGCGCCAAGGCTCAGCTGGGTTTTGATTTTCGACACGCCCTTTTGTGTCATGGAGGGGAAGCAGAGAATGCTCTTCCCTCCTCTGGAGTGAATCGCACCCAACGAAAAGCACAGGTTGCCGCTGGAGCCGGAAATCTGCCGGGTTCCAATGGATTCAGCGCACACCTGCCCTGTAAGATCCATCTCAATGAGGGTATTGATAGCAATCATATTGTTCATCTGCGAGATCACCTTGGGATCGCACACATAGCTGGCCGGGCGAATTGCCACTCTGGGATGGCTGCCCAGAGTATCATAGAGCCGCTGCTCTCCCCATGCTGCGGAAGCCACCGCAAGTCCATGGTCAATGTTCTTATGCTCTCCGGTGATGATTCCTGCTTCGATCAGGTCGCCTGCACCAGTGTTGAACCACTCGGTATGAAGCCCCAACTCCCGATGATCTCTCAGCCGCTCCGCAATAGTGTTGGACAGCGTTCCGGTTCCAAGTTCCAGACAGTCACCATCGCTGACCAGATCAGCAATATAGTCGGAAATTGTCTCTTCCACCTGAGTAGGAGCCTTTTCCTGAATATTAGGCAACGGATAAGTCGCCTCATGGAACGCCGTGACCCTGCTGATATGAATCTCCAAGCCGCCGGAAATCCTTGGCAGATTGGCGTTAACCTCCAGAATGATCTTGGAGCAGGTTTCAATGCATTCCTTCTCCCACATCTGGCTCATCCCCACCTGAAAGCAGCCGTTTTCATCCATGGGTGTTACCGCCGCAATAAAGGTGTTGCAGGGGTTATGCTCATTGATAAAGCGGGAATAATCGCAGATATCGCAAACGATATGGCTGGTGTTGCCGTGCTTCATTCCCTCGATAAACGCCTCACCATACAGCGGTGAGCCGGTGTTGATATGTCCGTTCATACCGGGCGCAGTGACAAATTCATAGTCTCCAGAGCGTGACTTGATGCACTCCACATCCTGCACTCTGGGGGCTACCGTGTGAAACTGACGCATGAACGCCACCGGCTGGTTGCAGCCGCCAGCGAAGCAGATCCGGTCCCCGGATTCAATCAAATCCAAGCATCCCTGCAGGGTTGTGCGTTTCTGATCCAACATACTGTTCATCTGTAAGCCTCACTTTCTGCTAAATACTCAACTCTCGCCGATTCGGGCAAGCAGATCCATCATCGTTTTTCGTTCCGCTGCATCCAGCGGCGCCATAATCCTGTCATCGGACTCCAGCACCGCCTGATTCAGCACACGGGCAAATTTTTCCCCCTGCTCCGTTGCCGACAGCAGATAGCTGCGGGCATCTCTGGGATCGGGATCCCTGCGGACATATCCTGCATTTTCCAGAAAGCTGATAATCTTGGAAACGCCCGGATTGGAGAGATACAGGTATTTTTCAATGCTGCGCTGATTTACGGACTGGGTTTGTCCATACCATGCGATATAGATCAGGCTCATGGCCTGATACATATTAACCCCATAGCTCCGCAGCACCTCACTCCCCCAGTGCGACCCGGACGAGGTCCGCTATTCGCTGGAACAGACGGACGCCATC
>CAJKSU010000252.1 GCA_905202605.1 uncultured Eubacteriales bacterium | reverse complement strand
GTGGGGTCGAGCTTTGCATTCTGTTCCAGATAGCCCAGCGTCACACCGTGGGTCACGCTGAACTCACCCTCGTAGTCCGTATATTCGCCGGTCAGGATCTTCAGCAGGGTCGTTTTGCCTGCGCCGTTCTGGCCCACGATGCCGATGCGGTCCTCCCGCTCGACACTGGCCGTGACATCATGCAGGACGATCTTCTCGCCAAAGCTCTTGCCCAGCTTTTCCAAATGTATCAACATTGTTCGTTTTCCAATCTCTCACACAGGCCGCACAGCATTACAGCTGGTGGCGGCGATTCTTCAGGCCCACATTGGCCAGTTCCTCCGGCTCCATCACCAGCGGATAAAGCTCTTCCAGGCTGCTGATCTCATAGGTAGGAACGACCTTGCCGGGATTCTCGGCGTGGTTGGGGTTATACCAGCAGGTATCCAGCCCGGCGTTCACACCGCCCTGCACATCACTGCTCAGGCTGTCGCCCACCATCAGCACGTGCTCACGGTTCTCCACGCCCAGCGCACGGAGCGCGGCATCAAAAATCTTGCGGTTGGGCTTTTCGCTGTCCATTTTTTCAGAAACGAAGACATCCTCCACAAAATCCAGAATGCCGGATTCCCGCACACGGCGGCTCTGCACCCGGTCAAAGCCATTGGTCACTACAGCCAATGTTGCCACTTCGGAAAGCTCCCGGAGCACGTCCAGCACGTTGGGAGATGTCAGGTCAGGGTGGGTAGAGAGCTGATCCAGATAGAATTTGTTCATCTCCACACCGTTGCCTGCGGCATTCACTGCCTTCAGAAAGCGGGTGAACCGCTCCCCCATCAGCTTGTCCCGGCGGATCTGACCCTTTTCCAGCTGCCGCCAGAGCTCCTCGTTGATGGTGCGGTAGGTCTGCACCGTCTCGGCATCCGGCTCAATGCCGTACTCCCGCAGGGTGTCTGCCAGCGCCTTGTTTTCCGCTGCATCAAAATCCAGCAGCGTATTATCAGCATCAAACAGAACACAATAGTATTTTGCCATGGTTCGTTACCCCTCTTTCATACTTGTGTCATTTTCCGGGACGCTTGTCCCCGATCACCGGGGAATTTTTCCCAGATCAAAAGAACAGCGAGAAGCCAGCCCCGCCCCGGCAGAGCTGGCTTCCGGTTATTCCTGAACTATCTCATAGGTTTCATCATCGGTCTGCACCGGGGAATTGTCCGTGCACGGATCTTGCGCGGTGCAGAGTTTGTCAACGTTTCTGGGCATCTGCTCCTCGGTCACGCCGTTGTCCACATTCTCCCAGTCCATCTCATACCAGTCCACACTGCCATCGGTCACAGTTCCCTCACCGGGCAGCCCGGGGATCTTGATCTCTTCACAGAACATCCGGCTCCCTCCCTTCTGCCCAGCCTATGCGGGCAGACAGAAAAAGGTTTACCGGCTGGCTTCTGCTTCGGTGGAAGCGGAAGGCTCCTCTGCGGGCTCAATATCATTTTCAACCGAAGCGGAGATCGATTCACTGTTGGTCTGCTCTTTGGATTCCGTTTTGCTCTCAGAGGCAGCACTGCTGGAGGACGAAGTGATCTCTGCCTTGCTCTCTGAGCTGCTGTGAGAAGAAGAGGTGCTCTCGCCCTTGGATTCGCTCTTACTCTCACTTTCCGCCGTGCTGTGGGAAGAACTGCTGCTCGTGCTCTCAGACTTGCTGCTCTCCGAAGAGGACGCGGATGTACTGCCAGAAGAAGTAGAGGAGCTGCCGGAGCTTGAGCTGGAAGCGGGCTCCGGGCTGACCGTGATGGTCAGCGCATTGCTGACCACGGCGCAGTCGTTGTACACGACCACCGCATAGATCTTATAGCTGCCGCTGGTGATGGCCGAAGCGGACACGGTGACCGTTGTCCGGCCTGCGGCCTCCTTCACTTCCTGACCGTTGGCGAACCAATGCAGGTTTTCACTCTTGGCATATTTACCCTCCAGCGCAGCCTTAAAGACATAGGAGCCGGCGGAAGCCTTGCCTTCCGAGATGTGAACGGAAGCAGCTGCAAACACGGCTGTCACGTCCAGATTCTGCTTGAAGCCGGTATCGGTACGGGTCTTGCTGGTCACGCCGTCGCTCCACTTGACGAACACATGGCCCTCCGCAGGGGTGGCCGTGACAGTCAGCGACTGGGATGCATCTGTGATGCCGTATGTCAAGCTGGTCTTGCCGCTCTCGTTCCCACAGCTCAGGGTGCCGCCGCCGCTCTTTTCCACCTGATAACGGGCTTCAAACTTAACGCTGGCAGTCTCAGAGCTGCTGACGCTTTCACTCTCGCTGGAAGAAGCGGGTTCTTCCGAGCTGGGGGCCTGCACCGCCGAGCTGGGGTTGGATACATATTCCAGCGTACGGGTGGGGATATTATTGGTGTCCGGGCGGCGATCCTCGGTCTGGTAGGCGTGGGTGCGCAGATAGCTCAGTGCCGCCTTGAGACCAGCGCTCTTGAGGTGGATATCACCATCCGTGTAGTAATCCGGCTGGCCGTAGCCATTTTCTCCTTTGAGGACCTCCGCCGTATTCAGAAATCTGACCCCCAGCTGTTCACACATGTTGAGCAGCGCCATATTAAAATCATCGATCTTGGCCTGATCCATGTGGGGGTAATTGGAGTGATTCTCCGGGATAGGAGGCACCGTGTTCACGATGATATCGGTGTAGGGGTAAGCCTCCTGAATGGCCTGCACCAGCGCGGTATAGTTACTGATAAAATCAGCCACCTCCATGCCGGTGTCGTTGGTGCCAAAGGTCATCACGACACGGCGGGGCTTCATTTTTGCCACCGCCTGTGCGATGGTGTAGTGGGTGGTGTCATTCTTAAAGGTGACGATTCCTTCGTTCAGGGCCACCTGGGTGCCAATGCCCTCCTTGGCGCAGAACTGCTGCAAGGAGATCAGGCCGTTGTTATACAGACGCACAGTGTTGGAGTCTCCCAAAAACAGGGTGCTGTCCAGATATTCCGTACCCGCATCCGCTGTTTCAGTCAGCAGAGCACTGGAGGTGTTGTCGATCTGATAGTGATTGGCAAGATCTGTGCTTTCACCGTCCCCGGTGGTGTCCGTCGGCACAGAGTCTGCGGGTGTGCCGGGCGTTTCCGGCTTTCCCCGTTTGAGCAGGGTCAGGGTAATGCCTACGGTCAGCAAAGCCGCCAGTGCGCAGACCACACAGACCAGAACGGCCTGCCGC
>CAJKSU010000251.1 GCA_905202605.1 uncultured Eubacteriales bacterium | reverse complement strand
CACAAAAATCAGGCTGGGGCAGAATATTTTTTGCACCAGCCTGACGAATTGCAGGTTTTCCGTCGGATTTATTCCCCTGCCCAGCAAAATTCCTCTACTGAACCAATACCGACCACGCCGCCCATGAAGCATTCTGACATCATGCCGTCCTTCCAGCGAACCGACACATGGAGCTCTCCCCCGGGTTCCTGAAAAAGGAACGACTGCCGCGCCGGGTTCGCGCCCGCCAGATACCACGCTGCCGGAGCCGCAGGAGGATTCCCAGACCAGAGAATCCGTACTTTTTACATACACCGCCGGCACCAGTCGCTGCTCCTTCAGAAACATAATGCCCCAAGCCTCCTGTCCCAGTGCGTCAAGCTGTGGACGCGCCGCTTCCAGAAATGCAGGCAGTGGGTTCTGCTCCAGTGCCAGCAGATGGCAAATTCCCTGACACAGGATCAGCGGATACCGGCGGTCTTCCACCGTGATCCAGTTCATGCCCAGCGGGAGCGGCATGTCCGCATAGCTTTGGATGCCATCCGGCTCTACCATCACAGGCACCGGCTTCACTGCGCCGGAGATCTCTACCGGAATGGTCACTTTCCCCAGCCCGTGCTCCACGGCCCATAGGCCGCCATAGGAACGCACTGCATTGCCGCAGAATTCGCCGCCCATCATCTCCAGCCGGCATATGCCGCCCAGCTGTGGCGGCGCAGCAAAGCCCACCTGCTCTGCTCTGCCCTCCGCCATAATGGCTCTGGACAGTGCCGGACGCAGCGCAGGCTGCACAGGCGTCAGCACCACCGCCGTAATATTCCCGGCTGGATTCAAGTAACGAAGCTGAATATTCATCCCTGCGCGAACCTTGCCAGAAACTGACGGGTACGTTCCTCCTTGGGGTGCTCGATCACCTCATGAGGCTCCCCCTGCTCCACAATATAGCCGCCGTCCATGAAAATTACCCGATCCGCCACATCCCGCGCAAACCCCATCTCATGGGTGACGATCACCATGGTCATCTTCTCCTGTGCCAGCTGACGAATGACCTTCAAAATCTCTCCGGTTAACTCCGGATCCAGCGCTGAGGTTGGCTCGTCAAAGAACAAAATGGAAGGATTCATTGCCAGCGCCCGCGCAATGGCGACCCGCTGCTGCTGACCGCCGGAAAGCTGACAGGGATAGCTGTCCTCCTTGCCGGTAAGACCCATTTTTTCCAGCAGAGTCTTTGCCGTCTGGACTGCCTCCTGCTTTGACTTTTTCTGAACATGGATTGGCGCATCAATGATGTTCTTCATCACGGAATAGTGGGGAAACAGGTTGAAGTTCTGGAACACCAGACCAAAATACCCCTGAATTTCCCGCAGCTCCTTTTTTCCCGCATAGACTGCCTGTCCGTTTTCAGACTGTGCTGCCGCCTTGCCCAGATACACAAGGTCGCCATCGTCCATGGTTTCCAGCATAGTTGCGCACCGGAGCAGAGTGGATTTACCGGAACCGGAGGGGCCGATGATGGCTACCACCTCGCCCTTTTCTACATTCAAAGAGATGTCATGGAGTACATCCGTCTCTCCAAAGGCTTTTTTACAGTGATTGATTTCAAGCAACTTCATAACAAGCACCCCTTTACTGGTAGTATTCCAGCTTCTGCTCCACCTTGCCCATGATGCCTGCAACCACCAGATTAAAGATGTAATAGAAGACACCTGCAATAAACAGCGGCATAATGTTGGACTGCGCCGCCGCCACCTGCTTGGCAATGGTGAACATTTCGGTATAAGCCAGAACAAAGGCCAGCGACGTATCCTTGACCAGCGTAATAATCTCGTTGGTCACCGGCGGCAGCACCCGCTTGCACATCTGCGGAAAAATAATCTTGAAAAAGGTCTGTGCCTTATTATAGCCCAGCACCCGTGCCGCCTCCCGCTGTCCCTGTGGGATTCCTTGAATACCGGAACGGAAAATTTCGGCAAAATATGCTGCATAGTTGATGGAAAAGCCCACGATGGTAGCACCTACACGCCATGAGGTGCTCAGCCGCCAGCCAAAGATGTAATACGGCCCATAAAACCACACAATCAGCTGGAGCATCAGAGGCGTTCCCCGAAGGATGGAGATAAAGAACTTGATAATCAGCTGAACGGGCTTAAAGCGCCCCAAAGCCCCCTCCGGGCTGATTGCACGAAAGGGAGACCATTTATTCATACGTCCCATTGCCACCAGAAGCCCCAGCGGCAGAGAGAACACCAGCGTACTGAAGAAAATCAGCAGCGTAGCGCCTACTCCGGAAAAAACCTGTTGAACGGTTGACAGGAATTCCACCTACAACACCTCACTCGATGAAATAGGGGGCAGCCTTCGCTGCCCCCATGGCATGTATTCTTTACTTTGCGTAATCGCCCAGACAAACCATATCAGGCAGATTGTAATCGGTGTACTTTGCTGCAATCTCGTCAAAGGTGCCGTCCTTGTACATCTCGAACAGGGTGTCCTGTACCTGATCCCGCAGCTCCTCGTTGCCCTTCTTGAAGCCGATGCCGTACTGCTCGGTGGAAAGAGGCTCGTCCAGCTGACGGAAGGTATCGCCGCGGTTGGACAGCTGATACTGTGCCACACCGATGTCTACCGCAATGGCGTCCACAGCGCCGGACTCCAGATTCATGAAGGCGGTGTTATAATCCGCCACCTGCTGCAGGTCTGCAAAGGATGCAGCCAGTGCCAGATTCTCGTCATTGTCCTCCTCGGAGGTCAGCGCCGTCAGTGCGGAGGAATCCGCCTGCGTTACAACAACCTTACCGGCAAGGTCTTCCTTGCTCTTGATGTCGGAATCGTTCATTACTACAAATACAATGGAGTTGTCCACATAGGGAACAGAGAAGGTGTAGTCCTCCTCACGGCCGGTCATGGTAAAGCCGTTCCAGATGCAGTCGATGGTGCCGGAGTTCAGCTCCATATCCTTGGAATCCCAGTCGATGGGCTGCTTGACCAGTGTCCAGCCGTTGCGGTCACAAACCTCCTGTGCCAGTTCCAAATCAAAGCCGGTGTATTCACCGCTCTCGTCCTTGTAGCCATAGGGAGGATACTCTGCGTCAAAGCCCACGGTAAAGGTTCTGCCCTCTCCGTTTGCCGTCTCGGCAGTGGAAGCGTCGGCAGTTTCAGCCGCAGAAGCAGCAGTCTCTTCCTTCGCAGTGTCCACAGCGGCAGTTGCCTCTGCGGGAGCCTCGGATTTTGCGGTGGAAGCAGCCGCTGAGGAAGCGGCGTCAGAGCCGCAGG
>CAJKSU010000250.1 GCA_905202605.1 uncultured Eubacteriales bacterium | reverse complement strand
GCCCATTGTATCCGTAACCCTCCCGGCAGGCACCACTGGCGACTATACCTTCACCGCGGTGTGGGAAAAGGTTCCTCTAAAATTCGATGACATTCCGGAGAACGCGTGGTACTATGACGCCATCACATGGGGCGCAGACGAGGCTATTACTCTTGGCACGACAGATACCACCTTCTCTCCGGAACGTGACTGCACCAGAGCACAGATTCTCACCTTCCTCTGGCGCTATGCGGGCATGCCCACGGCAAAGGAGCGTCAACACCCCTTTACCGATGTGAACGAAACTTCCTATTACTATGAGGCCATGCTTTGGGGGCTGGAGCAGGGAATTACCACCGGCACTACAAGCACCACCTTCTCGCCCTATACGCCCTGCACCCGCGGCCAGATTGCTACTTTCCTGTGGCGTTACAGCGGCAAGCCGAAAACCTCCGCGGCTTCTCCCTTCGATGATGTTGCGCCCGGCAGCTACTGCTATGACGCGGTGGCCTGGGCCGCAGAGCAGGGGATCACCAAAGGCGTTACCGCCGCCACGTTCTGCCCCAACCGCAGCTGTACCCGCGCACAGGGCATTACGATGATGTATCGATTTGCCACTCGGTAAAAAATTACATGTAGGCCGCACCGGTTTTGATTGCCGGTGCGGCCTGATTTTTGGGAGGCAGCACCGTATAAATCAGCAAAGCCCGCAAACGCTATACTGTGCAGTACGCCTTTAAGATTTCATAAAAATCCGTGCAACTTCTTGCGTCTTTTGTGCGTCTGTAATAGAATAGAAGTAAGGCAAAATCGCACAATGCGGCATTGCCGTAAAGACGTTCCATGCATCAAAGAAAGGGATTGTTATGAAAACCTCAACCAAAGTGTTTCTGATCGTCACGGGCGTGATTCTTGGAATCTGCATGATTCTGGGCGGGATCTACTTGCTGGGCGGCTGGAAGCTTACCGTCACCCTAAAGGGTGAGGAAACCATGCAGGTATCCTACGGCAGCAGCTATCAGGAGTCGGGCGCGGACGGCGTGCTGACCGGCCTTGGCTTTGTCCATATCCCGGTATCGGTGAAAACGGATTCCAGTGACCTGAACGAATCCGTAACCGGAGACTACACCATTCGCTATTATTCCGAGGTACTTGGTATCACCGGAATGGCCCGGCGTACTGTTCAAATCGTCGATGATACCCCGCCGGAGATCACGCTGAATCACATTCCCGACTACTATACCCGCCCCGGTGCGGCCTATGAGGAGGAGGGTTATACCGCCACGGACAACTATGACGGCGACCTCACTGAGCAGGTACAGCATAAGGAGGAAAACGGCGTGGTTACCTACACCGTCACTGACTCCGCCGGAAATACCGCCACCGCGGAGCGGGAAATTGTCTATGACGACCGGGAACCCCCTGTGATTACATTGGAAGGGGACAATCCCCTGACCGTGGAAAAGGGAACTGATCCCCAGGATCCGGGCTATACCGCCACGGATGATGTAGACGGAGACGTCACCGCTTCGGTCACCGTAAAGCAGGAAGACGGTGTGCTGAACTACAGCGTCACCGATGCCCACGGCAACACCGGAACCGCTCAACGAAGTCTTGTCTATGTCGACACCACCCCGCCGGAGATCACCCTGAACGGACTGGGCGAAATGACCATCCAATCCGGGGACAGCTATCAGGATCCCGGCTATACCGCCACGGATGCCGGTGACGGCGATCTCACCGATCAGGTAACTACCGAGGGCGGCGTAGACCCCAGCACCCCCGGCGATTATACCATCACCTACAGCGCCACGGATTCCGCCGGAAACACCGGAACTGCCCAGCGGCTGGTGCATGTAAAGAAGCCCGCAGAAAGCCCCGGAAATAAGGTGGTCTACCTGACCTTTGATGACGGCCCCGGCCCGTACACCCAGCAGCTTCTGGATGTTCTTGCAAAATACAATGTAAAGGCCACATTCTTTGTCACCAATTCCAACAGCAAGTATCAGGACATGATTGCCGCAGAGTACAACGCCGGACATTCTATCGGTATTCACACCTACTGCCATGACTATAATAAGATCTATGCCAGCGAGGATGCTTATTTTGCCGATCTCCAGCAGATGCAGGATGTGATCGTGGCACAGACTGGGGAGAGCGCCAACATCATCCGCTTCCCCGGCGGCAGCTCCAATACCGTTTCTGATATCACCCCCGGTTTGATGACCATTCTGACTCAGGAGGTTCAGAACAAGGGCTATCAATATTTTGACTGGAACGTTTCCAGCGGTGATGCTGGAGAAACCACCTCCACGGAGCAGGTAGTGGAAAACGTCATTTCTGGCATTCAAAAGCACAATGTCTCCATCGTCCTCCAGCATGACATCAAGTCCTTCAGCGTGGACGCGGTGGAGGAGATTATTCAGTGGGGACTGGACAACGGCTATACATTTCTGCCGCTCCATTATGACAGCCCCGCTGCCCACCATCATATCAACAACTGAAGAAAGGAGCCTTTCCATGCGTATCTATCTGAATGATGGCTGGACGTTTACGCCGGACTATCAGGAGGAAATGTCTCACCTCCCCATGACCGCCCAGCAAGGAAGTCCGGTACGGCTGCCCCATGCGGTGGCTCAGACTCCTGCCACATGCTTTGATGCAAAGACTTATCAAACGGTTTCCTGCTATCAGCGGATGCTTCCCTGTGAACCCACATGGGAAGGCAAGTCCCTTCGCCTGACCTTTGAGGCAGCGGGACACTTTGCTCAGGTATTCCTGAATGGCGAGCTGCTATGTGAGCATCGCTGCGGCTATACAGCCTTTACCGCTGACCTCACAGGGAAGCTCACTCTGCCGGATAATCTGCTGACAGTACGTCTGGACAGCCGGGAAAGTCTGAATCAGCCTCCCTTTGGAAACGTTATCGACTATATGACCTATGGCGGACTGTATCGTGAGGTCTATCTCGATGTGCAGGAGCCATGTCATATCCGGGATGTATTTCCAATTGTGCAGCTCGCTGAGGACGGTGTTCGGCTGGACTGTGAGATTTACGTCTCTAAGCAGTGCCGGAAACGGGACTGCCACACCCGGCAGAGCCTCCACCGGCTAGACGGCTCTCTGGTCGCACAGTTTCCGGAGGATAAGCGGAGCTATCTGCTTCACAACGTCTCACTTTGGTCCCCGGAGCATCCCAATCTCTATCTGCTCCGAACCGAGCTGCTGATTGGTGATGCAGTAATGGACGTCCGAGAGGAGCGAATCGGCTTCCGAGAAATTG
>CAJKSU010000249.1 GCA_905202605.1 uncultured Eubacteriales bacterium | reverse complement strand
CACAGCAACATCCAACAGGCACTTAAGATCAGGATGGCAACGAAGGAATGGGTATAAGGGCGTTCCCGTTGCCATTGACGGTGAAAAGATGAAGGCCAGCGACATCATCCGGAAGCTCAACAAGCTGGGCGGCGAAAACGGTATCGGCATTCTCGACATCGTAGAGAACCGGCTGGTGGGCATGAAGGATCGCGGCGTATACGAAACCCCCGGCGGCACCATTCTCTACTATGCCCACGAGGTTCTGGAGATGATTACTCTGGATAAGGATACCCTCCATGAGAAACAGAAGCTGGCAGTTGATTTTGCGGATCTGGTTTACAACGGCAAGTGGTTCACTCCTCTGCGGGAAGCGCTCAGCGCCTTTGTGGATAAGACGCAGGAGCATGTCACCGGCACCGTAAAAATCAAGCTCTATAAGGGCAATGTCACCCACGCTGGTGTGACCTCCCCCGAAACTCTGTATTCCGAGGAGCTGGCAACCTTCAACGAGAGCGATTACGACCAGATGGATGCTCAGGGCTTCATCAACCTGTGGGGTCTTCCGGATAAGGTTCAGGCACTGCGGGAGCAGGGCAAGCTGAAGTAAGCCTTCTCTATTCCGTTACCGTTCCGGCAACGGCCCAGTTTTTCCGGGTCGTTGCCGGTATGTTCATCCGAAGCATTTCGTGTTTGACAATCTACGACATTTTAAGGAGATATACTATGAAATTATGGGCAGGGCGGTTTCAGAAGGAAACGGATACCCAGGTAAACGACTTTAACTCCTCAATCATCTTTGACCAGCGGCTGTACCGGCAGGATATTGAGGGTTCTCTGGCGCACGCCACCATGCTTGGACGGCAGGGTATCATCACCAAAGAAGAAGCCGACGACATCGTAAACGGTCTCCACGCCATTCTTCAGGATATTGAGGACGGCAAGGTGGAATTCTCCATGGAAAACGAGGATATCCACATGAACATCGAGGCCATGCTCACCCAGCGTATCGGCCCTGACGGTAAGCGGCTCCATACCGGCCGCAGTCGGAACGATCAGGTTGCCGTGGATTTCCGGCTCTATGTCAAGTCGGAGATTCCCAAGATCATCGGCATGCTGCTGGATCTTGAAAAGGTGCTCACCGAAAAGGCAAAGGCCAACACCGAAACGGTCATGCCCGGCTACACCCACATGCAGCGGGCGCAGCCCACCACCTTCGCCCACTACATGATGGCCTATGCCAATATGATTCGCCGGGACATCACCCGGTTGGAGGACTGTCTGGATCGAATGGATGAATGCCCTCTGGGCGCCGGTGCGCTGGCAACCTCCTCCTATCCCATTGACCGGGAATACACTGCCCACGCGCTGGGCTTCAAGAAGCCCACAGAGAACTCCATGGACTCCGTTTCCGATCGGGATTTTGCCATTGAATTTCTCTCTGCCTGCTCCATCCTCATGATGCATCTGAGCCGGTTCTCTGAGGAGATTATCCTCTGGTGCTCTTGGGAATTCAAGTTTGTGGAAATGGACGATGCCTATTCCACCGGTTCCTCCATTATGCCCCAGAAGAAGAATCCCGATGTTGCCGAGCTGGTGCGCGGCAAAACCGGGCGGGTCTATGGCGGCCTGATTACGCTGCTCACCGTTATGAAGGGTCTGCCTCTGGCCTATAACAAGGATATGCAGGAGGACAAGGAGCCGGTATTCGATGCCATTGACACCGTAGAGCTTTGCATTCCGGTTTTCTCCGCCATGCTGAAAACCATGACCGTACTGCCCAAGAACATGCGGAAAGCTGCCGCTGGCGGCTTCATCAACGCTACCGACTGCGCCGACTACCTCACCAGAAAGGGTATGCCCTTCCGGGAGGCCTATATGATCGTGGGCCGTCTGGTCAACAACTGCCTCAAGTCCGGCGATACGCTGGACACCCTGACCCTGCGGGACTTCCGTGCCGTCTCCAACCTCTTTGACGGCGACATCTATGATGCGCTGGCGCTGAAGACCTGCGTCAACGAGCGGAAGGTCATGGGCGGCCCCGCCGAGCAGGAGGTTCTGCGGCAGATCGCCTATATCGAGAAGTTCGTAGAGGAACACGCTTCCTCCGCAGCTCCGTATGAAGGGAGCGAGAACCAGTGACCAAAATTTTTATTGACGGACGCGCCGGTACCACCGGCCTTCAAATCGAAGGACGCATGGGGCTTCGGGACGATGTAACGCTCATTGAACTGCCCGAAGCCATGAAAAAGGATCCCGCAGCCCGGAAGGGCGCCATTCAGGAAGCGGATTATGTATTTCTGTGCCTGCCTGACGCCGCCGCAAAGGAAGCCGCCGACATGGTAGAGGACTCCGGTACTCGGATCATCGACGCCTCCACTGCCCACCGTACCGATCCCGCCTGGGCCTATGGCTTCCCGGAGCTGTCCAAGGCTCATCGTCAGAAGATCGAAACGGCGCAGTTTGTGGCCAATCCCGGCTGCCACGCCACCGGTTTTATCTCTCTGGTCTATCCGCTGGTGCAGCTGGGGATTCTTCCCCCGGACTATCCGCTGGCGGCGCACAGCCTCACCGGCTATACCGGCGGCGGCAAAAAGATGATCGCCGAATACGAGTCCCCGGAGCGCGACCCGGAATACGATTCTCCCCGGCATTATGGTCTTTCTCTCAGCCACAAGCACATTCCGGAGATGATGCAGGTCTGCGGCCTGACCAAAAAGCCGATTTTCTGCCCCATTGTCTGCGATTTCCCTCAGGGGATGCTGGTCACCGTACCGCTGCACTTTGATCTGCTTCCGGGCAGCACCAGTCTTGCCTCTCTCCAGTCCGCCTATGCCGACTTCTACGCCGGTCAGAAAAACATCCATGTGATGCCCGTAATGGGCGAGGGTGTGCTGAAGGGCGGCTGCCTTGGCAGCAACAACGTTGTTGGCACCAATGACCTGAACATCTTTGTCTGCGGTAACGAATCTCAGGCGATCGTAGCAGCACAGTTTGATAATCTGGGCAAGGGCGCCTCCGGCGCCGCCGTCCAGAACCTGAATATTATGATGGGTGTAGACGAGAATTACGGTCTGTGATAAAATGTTCCCAAAGGAAGGGAAATGCATCATGACCGAACGAAAACGTAAAGACTATCTGGATATTGCCAAGGGCATCGCCATGCTCTGGATCATCTCCGTCCACGCCGACGGCGCACCTTATACCGGCACCGTAGGCTATGTGGTGCTGATCCCGCTGTTTTTCCTCACCGCGGGCTTTCTGTGGAAGGATAAGGACGAGCCATGGGGC
>CAJKSU010000248.1 GCA_905202605.1 uncultured Eubacteriales bacterium | reverse complement strand
CTTGCCCATCCGAACGCTTCCCTCTGCTGCTCAGTCACTTGGCGTTTTACGTAGTTCTTTGACAGATACAGCCACCGGCAAAGCCGGTGGCTGAGCGTGTTTGTAGCGTGTTTGTAGCGTGTTTGTAGAAAAAACGGTTGGTTTTCGGCAGGCTCCTTCTCAGTCCTTTTTCCCGAACAGCTTCCCTTCGGCGCATTTCAGCTCCTGCCTTGCCGCCTTCCAGCGTGCTTCCGCCTGCCGGAGCCGGGCTTTCCGGGCTTCCTCCGCCTGCTCCTGCCGCACCCGGCGCTTCTCTTCGCTCCTGGCGGCGGCGGCCTTCAGCTTGTCCTTGGCCGCTTCCGCAGCGGCGGCCTGCTCCTGCCGGAGCTGGGCTTCCGCAGCTTTCAGCTGATTCTTCGCCTGCTTCCATTCCGCTACCAGACGCCGGGAACGAGCCTGCGCCGTGGGATAGGCGGACTGGATTCTCCGGAGCAGCACGCCCCTTGTTTTCAGCAGCTCCCGCACCTTCCGGCTGATTTCCTCGGTGGAATCGCCCTCCTGCGTGTCGATCTGCTGCTTCACCACGTTCATAAGATAATGGCTCACAATGTTGTCCAAAAGCATCAGCACCACGATGCACCCCGCCATGATCTCCACGGTCAGGGCAGGAAGCTTCCCCAGAGCCCGGAGCAGGAACGGGACAATCCCCTTGACGATCACCACGGACGCCGCCCCGAACAGCAATAGATTCCCGATCCAGATGCGCCCGTGCAGGTTCATGGGCTTGGTGGAATAGTCCCACCATCGGGCGTGGAACAGCTTTTCCATGTACCAGCTGGTGAAATACTCCAGTGCGCCGCAGACCACCATGCCCGCAAGGAACGTCTCTCCAACGGTTCCCCGCCGTGCCAGCAGTCCGCCCACGATCAGCGTCACCGCCACTGCGCCCCAGCCGTAGATGGGGCAGTAGGGGCCGATGAGAAAGCCCCGGTTGATGAACCGGTGATACTGGATGAATTTCAGCGTGACCTCCATGCACCAGCCTGCCACGGAGAACAGGAAGAAGATCACAATGAACATGGATACCAGCGTGAGAAAATCCTTACCAGCCATGACGCACCTCCTGAGGGTTGTTGTATACGCTATTATAACAATGTCTGAATTTCGTAAAAACAGCCCCAATTCGCTGCTTTTACGAAATTGCGCGGCATTATTATAGCACCTTTCCGGGAAAATGGGAACCCCGGCGGCCACAGCAATCCCATTCCGGCGTGTCAAAAAAGCTGCGCAGAGTTTGCCCCATTGCGGCAAATATGGGACCGCTGCAGCCGCAGCGATCCCATGATCTTTCGCCTTATGCCAGCGCCGCTCCCAGCGCCCTGCATGCCGCAACGGCATCATCGTCCGGGTCTTCATTGGCAATCACCGGCTCCTCCACCAGCACCGCACCGTCGGCAATGCAGCGCTCCTGCCAGTCCCGCATCCACTGTCCGTCGCCCCAGCCGTAGGAGCCGAACAGCCCGATCTTCTTCCCGGAAAGGCCGGCCTCGCAGCCTGTGAACATCGGCTCGAACTCGTCCTCCTCCAGCACCTCGGCACCCATGGCCGGGCAGCCGAAGGCCACTGCGTCATAGCCCTCCAGCATCGCCCCGGAGAACTCCCCGGCGGCAATCAGCTCCGCCTGAGCCCCTGCGGCCTGTGCGCCCTCCAGAACGGCGTTTGCCATAGCCTCGGTGTTGCCGGTGCTGCTCCAATATACAATTGCTGCCTTACTCATAAGAATCATCCTTTCCGGGCGTTCCCGCCCAATATGCGCCGCTCACCCCGCCACGATCAGCTCCCGCAGCGATGCGCCCATGCGCATTCTGTTACAATATACCTCCGTGCATGCTTTATACTGACGGAAGGTCTTTTTTGCCGACTCCTCGTCGCCATATACCTTCCAGCAGCCCACACATTTGCACGCCCCGTGACCGATGAACCCCGCCACATCCTCCGGGGGATAGCCCAGAAACAGGCCGATCTCGTGGGGAAATTCCCCCTCAGCGCTCAGCCGCAGCCGAAGACGGCGAATGCACTGCTCCGGCTTCTCCGGGTCATAGCCCCGGCTCCGGAGGATGGCTTCCGCCTGCGCCTGCCTCAGATCCTGCCGCAGCCGACCGGGACGATAGAGGTAGATCAGCGCCCGCCGCCGCCCGTAGTGCAGGGGCATGGCGCTCAGGCCCCTCGGCACCAGCACCCGGTTGAGCTGCCGCACCTCCCCCTGCACCTGACGCCGGGACGCATATTCCTGCGCAAACAGCGACGCCGTTTTCATCCCGGCCAGCGTTGGGGCGCACAGCCGCACCACGGTTTCCTCGGACATGGCATTTGTCTCCTTTCTGGGTCACGGATGTGGTTAGCGATTACTAACCATCGTGGAAAAGATAAGGGCAATACCGCACAATTCAGCGAGAGAGTATGACGAGAGATTTTTCGTCAGAAAAAGGTGGAAAACCGCAGGAATACTCTGTGTATTTCAAGGTTTTCCAAACGAATTTCTGGCGAAAAAGAACCGTCAGAATCCGAAGACGTAATTGCGCGGTGCTGCCTAAGGCCCCGCCGGATGATCGCTCCGATCACGTTGGAACCAAACACATTGTAACAGAGGATTTGTGCTTTGTCAATGAAAAAGTTAGTTTTTTCTAACCATTTTACAAATGGAATATGAAGAGAGCTGGCAGGCAGTGAGCTGCACCCGCTCTGCCTTTCAAAATGACTCGTTCAACAAAGGGCTGCTTCCCATGTATAAAAAAGAAAGCCGGATTTCTCCGACTTTCTCAAGTATGCGTCCGCAAACACATACCCCAATTACTAGATATAGTATACTACAATCCTTAAAAAAATGCAAGTCTTATCGGAATCAACTGTATGGCAATCCGCTCTCCGTTATGCGCCCCCGTTCGTCGCCCCTGCAAGGGGAGATGTCGGCTGCGCCGACAGAGGGGTTCCCACGCTGCACCTGCAATCTTACACCGCAGTAGGCGCAGCAGGCACGAAGCGGCGGAGAACCAGTGGAAGAGAACGCTTTTCCGACCATGAGTTTCCAAGGGGGTGACCGGCAAATGCCCAATGAGCAGTGTCGGGACAAGGCTCTGGAACACCGCCGCTGATTAGAATTCGGGCTAGGCACCGATGCGCACACGTAAGCACCGATACGTCAAGGCGAAGGCGTTAGCCGAGCGTCGTCGCAAGCTGCGTATCCCTCGTTTCCGCCCAAGGGCGAAAAGCTCGCTCACTCCGCTGCTCCTCCTTTCCCCACCGAACCCGATAGCGCAGCCGTCAGCAGCTTTGCT
>CAJKSU010000247.1 GCA_905202605.1 uncultured Eubacteriales bacterium | reverse complement strand
GATTGCTGCTCGAACTCCTGATACTTGCCGTCGATGATCGTTGAGGTCACGGTGCGCTTTACGGAAATGGTGCCCTGCTCAAAGTCGATGGCATCCCATTTCAAGCCCACCACCTCGCCACGGCGAAGTCCGTAAAAGGCAGCCACCAGCACCGGCAGCTCCAGCTTGGTTCCCCGAAGGGCTTCAAACATCTTCTGCATCTCGTCCGCCGAGAGAAAGACCGGCTGAAAGCTGTTCTTTCTGGGCCGGTCCACCTTGTCCGCCACATTCTGGATCAGCATATCGGTCTTGACTGCATATTTCAGTGCCGAGTGAATGACGGCGTGATAATGGATAACGGTATTGGGCGTGACCCGCCTGAGCATTTCGGAATAAAACATCTGCAAATGTCGGGCTTCCAGTTCCCGCAGTGTCAATTTCTTCTTGCGAAAATAAGGGACGATGGTGCTTTTCAGCAGTCCTTGATAGGCACCGTAGGTTGCGTGGACCAGCCTTCCCTTGGCGATCTCCAGCCATTCCAACAGATAATCGGCGAACAGCATATCACTGCTCAGGTCGCCCGCCTCTTTGGGCGGTTCAAACTCCGCCCGGAGCCTTGCCAGTTCCGCCTCGGCCTTGCGCTTATTTCCCTTTTCGGAAAGTCCCAGCGAGATCCATTTCGTTTTTCGCTGCCCTCCGGCGTTTTTGTAGTTCAGCACGGCATAATACTTGCTGTTTTTCAAAGTCAGATGTCCTGCTACCATTTTGTTTTCCTCCTGTCTTTCTATTTGCAGAACAGAACTCCAAACCGACAGCATCAGTATATCACCGGTTTGGGGTTCTCTCTATTCTGCGATTTGTTTGATTGCAGCCGTATTGGTACGAATCAGCGGGCGTCCCGGTTCCGTTCTCTCTGCCGTTTCAGCAGTTCCAGACCCTTGATGATGTCCCGGCGCATCTGCTCCTCGGTGTAGCCGGAGGGAAAATACTTCCGCAGCTCCTCCCGCTTGAATTTCAGCTGCTCCTGCTGGTTGGGCTTCGTCTCTGCCAACACGGCGTAGATCATCTGGTCATCCAGCACCCCCTCCTGCGCCAGCTTCTTCAGGCGGATGCTCTGGGCGTGGGATGGGGCGCAGTCGTTCAGCGCCATTGCGTCCAACACCGCCCGCTGCTGGTAAGAATCTAAGTAAGAAAGCTCCACCGCCGGGTTGAAGGCAATCTTGCCGTCGTCTACCATCGAAAGCAATTCGGGGATCAGGTAGGTCAGGCGGATATAGCGTTGAATCTGTCGTCCACTGTCTGAGGCTTCATCGGCCATTTTCTCTCTCGACCACTTCTGGCCAACTTGTCCAGAAGTCATACCCTGATGGTTCAGCGCATCCAGCTTCATCTTGTAGGCGAACGCCTTTTCGCTGGGCAGGATAGTCTCCCGCTGCAAGTTGGCATCCACCATTGCGATCACCGCTTCATCGTCGGACAGCTCCCGAACGATGACGGGCATCGTCTCGACGCCCAGCACCTGACACGCCGCCAGCCGCCGGTGGCCGGAGATCAATTCATAGCCGCCGCCCGGCAGCGGCCTTGCCAGCGCCGGGGTGATGGCTCCCACCTTGCGGATGCTCTCGATCATCCGCTGCATCTCCTCGTTGTTCTGCACCTTGAAGGGGTGACCCTTGAACGGGTGCAGCTCGGCCAGTGGAATATTCCGCACCCGCTCCAGCTTAGCATCGTCCCGCTCCGCCTGCGTGGAAAACAGATCGTCCAGCGTGGGTAAAGTAAAATCAGATTTTCTCATTGTGTTGTCCTCACTTTCATAGTTTTTTCTTTCGGGGTCTTAGGGCACGCCCTAACGAGTGTTTTTGCGCTCCGGCTCTGCCGGGAGTAAAAACGCACTGCTCGCTCAGATGACGCAGGCATCGCAAGCGGATACACTGTTTGGCTCCGACAGGAGTAAAAACAGTCTGCTCGCTTAGACTGCGCAGGCGTAATTCTCGCTTACTTTAATTCATTCAAAATTGCTTCCAGCCTGCTCCGAATTTCCTCTTTCTGAAGCTGTGGAAGCTTCGCTTTCAGGCCGTTCAGCATCCGAAACAGGCGGTAATCCCGCTCCGTGATGGCCGCTTTGACCTCTTTCCCAAGCCCCAGCCGCCGCAAGTATTCCGACAGCGAAAGAGAACAGAACCGGGCATTTTCCAGCAGCTTCTGCTTCTCCTGCTCGGTCACACGGACATTGATCCCGTAGTTTTTACTGCGCATTTGTTCACCCCCTTTCTTCGGTTTGTGACGGCAATGACGGTTGTGACGGGGATTTCCTTATATAGCGATCCCGGCGTCATTTGCGTCATCGCCGTCACGGCGCAGAAATTTGATGAGCCGACTTTTGCCTGTTCGCTTGGTGCGGTACTCGATGCCCAGCGGCTCCAGCACCTCATAGGCGACCTGGCCGAGATACTTTGTGACCATATTGGGCGTGACCTCCTGCTCCTTCATTTCGGTCAGCAGCTCCGTGGCCGTGCCTACCCATTCGGTGCGGCACTCCATAAAGTCCACCACCCGAAACAGAAATTTCGGCAGTTCCGCCTTGTGAATATCCTCGCTGTTCTTGCGCTCCACCAGTTCCCAGACAAGGTCGTTAAACTGCAAGGTCAGTTCCTGATATTCCACATCCCGCCCGCTGACCAGCAGCGTAGCAGCGTTTCCGCTGCGCTTACGGCGCAGAATAAAGTTGGTGTCCGCAGCGCCGATGATGCCGGTGGAGCCGCTGACATCGTTAAAGGGATCGTCGCTGTCCTTGCAGCTTTCGCAGGTGATGCACCAGCAAAACGGCGATGTTGAAGCCGTCGGCAATGCGCTTGATGGAGGAAATGTCGTCGTAGTCGTTGCCGTACATTCCCGCTTTTCCGGTGCTGCCCTTGGAGTCCCGCACCTTTTGCAGCGTGTCAATGATGACCAGCTTTGTGGCGGGATGCTCGGTCAGGAAATCCGTGATCTGCTCCTCCAGCCCGCCGCCGATCAGCCCGGAGGTCACGGCAAAATACAGGTTGTCCGGGGCGCTGTCGGTAAGATTGTAGAGCCGGTCTTTGATGCGGCGCTGGGTGTCCTCAAGGCTCAGATAGAGCACATCGCATTGCAGTGTAGGCAGCCCCCAAATAGAGTTTCCCTGCGCCACTTGCAGCCCCAGCCACAGCATCAGCCAGCTTTTGCCGATCTTGCTGGCACCGCTGATGACATTGACGCCCTGCGAAATGAGGCCGTCCACGATGAACATTGTCTTGCTCATCGGCGTGGACAGCAGGGTTTCTGCGTCCACGGTTTTCAGTTTGTTGTCCATAGAATTCTCCTTTGTAGAATGTTAGAA
>CAJKSU010000246.1 GCA_905202605.1 uncultured Eubacteriales bacterium | reverse complement strand
AAGAAAACGAGGGATAAGGAGCTGAGTTCCTATGAATAAAACCATCGGTACACCCGAGGGAACCAGAGACCGGCTGTTTGCCGAGTGCGCCGTCTGCCGGCGAGTGGAGCAGGCGGCGGCAGGGCTGTTCCAGCGGCGGGGCTACAGTGAACTGACTACACCCAATGTGGAGTATTACGATGTGATCCCGGCGGCGGGGCATCCACTGAGTCAGGAGGCCATGATGAAATGCGTGGAACGCACGGGCAAGCTTCTGGTGATGCGACCGGACAATACCGTTGCCATCGGGCGGGTTGCCGCCACCAAGCTCAGCACCCTTCCGCTTCCGCTTCGGCTGTACTATAATCAGACGGTGTTCCGTTCCGATGATATCAACACCGGCGCCCGGACGGAAATTGACCAGTGCGGTGTGGAGCTGATCGGCGCACCGGGACTACGGGGAGATTTGGAAGTCCTCTCGATGGCGATTGATGCGCTGGAGGCCTGCGGTGTGCGGGATTATCATATTGAAATCGGGCATGTGGGCTATTTTTCGGCGCTGCTCCAATGTCTTGGAGCGGAGGAGGACACCTGCAATACCCTCCGGCAGCTGGTGGAGAAAAAGAACTTTGTCGCATATCGGGAGCTTTTGAAGCCCTATCGGGATACAGAGGCCGGAACGGCACTGTGGAATCTGCCCAGAATGTTTGGGGGCGCGGAGGTGCTGGAATGCGCCAAGAAGCTGACCCAAAATGAGGAAGCGCAGAAGGCAATCTCCTATCTGGAGGAGGTCTACCGGGTGCTCTCCGATGCGGGCATGAGCCGCTATGTGCAGTTTGATCTGGGGCTGATCCAGAACATTGAATACTATACGGGTATGATTTTCCGGGGCTTTGTACCGGGGGCAGGGAGCAACGTTATTTCCGGTGGTCGCTATGACCGGCTCATCGGTCAGTTCGGAACGGATATCCCTGCAACGGGCTTTGGCCTTGACGTAGAAGCGGTGACGGGATGTCTGACGCAGACGGTGCATACTCGGCCTCAAACGCTGGTCTGGTATGAGCTTGGGCAGTTGGGAACGGCCCGGCAGCGGCTGGAGCTGGAGAAGCCCGGAAGCGCCATGCTCTCTACCTCCGATACACCGGAGGAAGCGGCACAGGAGGCAAAACGGCTGGGCGCGGCTCGGCTGATTGTGATTACTCAGGCGGAACTCCGGGAGGTGGCACTGTGAAGCGGCTTAGAATTGCGGTAACAAAGGGACGGCTGCTGGAGGACTCGCTGGCGCTGTTTGAAAAGATGGGGCTGGACTGCACTCAGGTGCGGGCGGATACCCGAAAACTGATCCTGCCCATTGCCAATTATCCCATGGATGTGGTGTTGAGCAAGGCGGCGGATGTGCTGACCTATGTGACCCACGGGGTATGTGATCTTGGCATTGTAGGGAAGGACACCATGATGGAGCATGGGGGCAGCTATTATGAAATGCTGGACCTGGGCTTTGGGAAATGCCGGTTCGCGCTGGCAGTTCCGGAGGGCAGCGATTTTTACGGGACGTATCAGAACCGTGTGATCGCATCGAAATATCCCAATGTCACCAAGGCGTATTTTGCCGAAAAGGGCATGGATGTTTCGGCGATTAAAATTGAGGGCAGCGTGGAGCTGGCTCCGCTGGTGGGGCTGTCCAACGGTATTGTGGATATCGTTCAGACCGGCACGACCTTAAAGGAAAACGGACTGATTCCCATTGAAACCGTGGCGCCGGTGAGTGCGCGGCTGATCGTCAACACCGCCAGCATGAAGCTTTGCCACAGAGAAATCTTTGATTTGATTGACAGAATCGAGGCGCAGTTATGATTACCATTGTAAAAGCAGACGGCACTGCGGAACAGCAGCAGATTATGGCCATGCGGCAGCGTGCCGCGGAAACCGGCGCCGGGATCGAAAAGTCCGCGCGGGAGATCATGGAGGCAGTTCGGACGCAGGGCTTCCCGGCGGTTCGGGATTATTCGCTGCAATTCGACCATGCCGAACCCTATGAAATCCCCCAGAAGGCGCTGAAAGCGGCAGCGGAGCGGATCAATTCGGAGCTGCTCCGGGCGCTGGAGCAGAGCGCGGAGAATATCTGGGCGTATCAGTCCCAGCTGCTGACCCGCTCAAAGGAGTGGGAAAGCCCCATGCAGGGGGGCATGGTGGGGCAGATTGTCCGGGGCCTTCGCCGGGTGGGCGTATACGTCCCCGGTGGACGGGCGGCCTATCCAAGCTCGGTTCTGATGAATGTGGTGCCCGCCAAGGTGGCGGGCTGCGGAGAGATCATCATGGTAACGCCCCCCACGGAGAACCTCAACGATGCAGTTTTGGCGGCGGCGTGGGTCGCCAAGGTGGATCGGGTCATTGCTGTGGGCGGCGTGCAGGCCGTGGCGGCGCTGACCTATGGCGCAGGCTTTATTCCCAAGGTGGATAAGCTGGTGGGACCCGGAAATGCCTTTGTGGCGGCTGCCAAGCGGATGGCCTACGGTACGCTGGATATCGATATGGTGGCTGGCCCCTCGGAGGTGCTGGTGATTGCCGATGAGACGGCGAACCCGGTGTATACTGCGGCGGATCTGCTGTCTCAGGCGGAGCATGACGTGATGGCAAGTGCTGTGCTGCTGACCACTTCCCAGACCCTTGCGGATCAGGTGGCGCAGGAGATAGAACGGCAGATCGGTTATCTCGGCCGCAGTGATGTGATTCAGCAGTCCCTGCGTGACTACGGCGCAATCATTGTCTGCGACAGTCTGGAGGACTGCTGCTGGCTTGCAAACGAGATTGCACCGGAGCATCTGGAGATCATGACGGAGAATCCAAAGGCACTTTTGCCGCAGATTCTCAATGCGGGCGCGGTATTTCTGGGGCAGAACACCCCGGAGCCTCTGGGCGATTATATGGCGGGTCCCTGCCACGTGCTGCCCACCTCCGGTACGGCGCGGTTTTTCTCCCCCCTGAGCGTGGAGAGCTTCCTCAAGAGGATGAGCGTCATTGATTTCAGCCGGGAGGCGCTGGAATCCGTGAAGGACGGGATTATTTCCATGGCGGAGAGCGAGCATCTTACCGCCCACGCCAATTCCATCAAAGTGAGGTTCTGATATGAGACAGGCAGAAATCAGCCGGAATACCAAGGAAACGCAGGTATTTGTGTCCCTGAATCTGGAGGGCGGCGAGCTGAAGATTGACACCGGCATTGGATTTTTCGACCATATGCTCCACGCTATGCTGTTCTACGCCGGGTTCGGCGGCACGGTTACCTGCAAGGGCGATTTATATGTGGTAAAACGAAAGCGTATGAAAAAGTTAGCAGTTTTAATTGTATGCGCGGCTGTA
>CAJKSU010000245.1 GCA_905202605.1 uncultured Eubacteriales bacterium | reverse complement strand
GTGATGCGCAGCAACACCGTAGGAAGTCCTCTTGGGGGGCTTCAACTGCGGTGGAACTGTGCTAGTGCAAAGCAAAATTGAACCAGCCATGCAAAGGAAACGGATTGCCATTTCCCTATAAACAGCAAGCGGCTCGCAGACACCCGCCTGCGAGCCACCGGAATCTACCTTATTCAGCCGCAGGCTCGCAGACCGTAACGCCCTCGTCCGGAATCTCCTCCGCTGCGTCCTCCACAACCTCGTCCGCCGCCGCACGCATTTCATTGATCTCCTTGGCGTCCGCCAGCACGTCGTCGCAGTTCTCCTTGATGGTGGTAGCCGTGGTCATCACGCACTCCTTGGCACGCAGCACCGCAGCCGTTGCCTGTGTGTACGCCTTCTTGGCGTCCTTGCTGGAGAGAATCTTGATACCGGCCGTGCCGAACAGCACGCCGCCTGCAAACAAACCGATTTTATCCCATTTCATGATAAAAAACCTCCTATGGAATGATATTCCTTATTGATGTTCGTAACCGGTGATGATCGTGAGTAAAAAGCACAGCACCGTCAGCCATGCAAACACCTTATGCTTCTTCATGCGACATTTCACCATCCTTATGCCCGCATTATAGCAGGGGATTTTGCACATTTCTACTCCAAAAAGGCGCAAATTTTGACAAACCGCCATTTTTGTGCAATAGTGATACCTAACTTTTACGATTTCAAAGGGCAGGGTTTACCTTAAAACAGTTCGGTTTTTCTAACTTTTTGAGTTAGCTTTATAAAACCGCCGGTTCGGGGACAGTCTGCACCCCCTGCTCCCGGTGCGAACGCCGGCTTTTGCCGGGCTTCTGCCGCCGCAGGCGGGAGGTGCGGCGTCCGGCAGTAGGCACCGCTGGTTAGCGGACGCAAACCTGCACAAATTCCGGTGTTAGTCCGGACTACTGTTTCGTGCAGATATGACAAAATCAAAAAAAGTTAGCTTAGACTATTGACATCCGGGCGGGAAAGTCGTATGATTTGGGGCGGTTAGAAAGTTCTAACCCTTCTGTTTCCCTACTGGTTAGCAGGTTCTAATTATGGAGCGCTAATTATATAGTATGCCATAGCTAATTAGCGGCGGCAAATTTGCCTGCGCCATGCTTGGAGCGTGCTGTCCGGAATGCGGAAATTCCACGTACAAAGGAGGAAAAGCCTATGATGCCCCTGGCAGTGATCTCCGAGGGAGAGGACGCCATTGTAAGACGGGTGGGCGGCAGCACCGAGGTGCAGCACCATCTGGAGAATCTGGGTTTTGTGCCCGGCTCGAATGTACGGGTTGTGACCAAGATGGGCGGCAACATCATCGTACAGGTGAAGGAAGCCCGTGTGGCCATCAGCAGTGAAATGGCGCAGAAGATCTTTGTTTAAACGACAATACCCCACGTATGCGTCTGCGGATTCTGACGGCTATTTTCCGCCAGAAATGCGTTAGAAAAACCTTGAAATACACAAAGTATTCCTGCGGTTTTTCACCTTTTTCTGACGTAAAATTTCTCGCCTGATTCTCTTGCCGATCCGTGTGATATTGTCTGAGGGTTGGTAATACCGACTTGGATAAAAGATTTTTTGAGTATAAGAGATAAAGGGCAATCCCGCAGAATGCGGTGCTGCCAACGAGTTAAAAGGAGGAATTTCAGATGAAAACCCTGAAAACCGCCAAGGTGGGCGAGACGGTTACGGTCGTAAAGCTCCACGGCGAGGGCGCCATCAAGCGCCGGATCATGGACATGGGCATTACCAAGGGGGTAGCAATCTACGTCCGGAAGGTTGCGCCGCTGGGCGATCCCATCGAGGTCACTGTGCGCGGCTATGAGCTTTCCCTGCGGAAGGCCGACGCAGAAATGGTCGAGGTTCAGTAATACTTTGGGGCAAAACCACCTCATTGCGTCTTCGGCCTTCATCTGATCTTTTTCGTCGGAAATGCGCCCAATTTTCTTGAAATACACAAAGTATTCCTGCGAAAAACTGCCTTTTTCCACCGTAAAATCTCTAGATGAATGCTCTTGCCGAATGATGTGGTATTGCCCCGATTTCACACAAACGAAAGATTGGAAAGAACAAACGAATAATTTGGAAAGACTGGAAAGAGAGGAATCCTGTTATGAGTTTCACCATCGCCCTGGCGGGCAACCCGAACAGCGGTAAAACCACCCTGTTCAACGCACTCACCGGCGCAAACCAGTTCGTAGGCAACTGGCCCGGCGTTACGGTGGAGAAGAAAGAGGGCAAGCTGAAGAAGCACAGCGATGTGACCATCGCCGACCTGCCCGGCATTTACTCCCTGTCTCCCTACACCATGGAGGAGGTGGTTGCCCGTGATTATCTGATCGAGCAGCGCCCCGACGCCATCCTGAACATCATTGACGGCACCAATCTGGAGCGGAACCTGTACCTCACCACACAGCTCACCGAGCTGGGCATCCCCGTGGTGGTGGCCGTCAACATGATGGACGTGGTAAAGAAGAACGGCGACAGCATCAACGTCAAGGAGCTGGGTCGTGAGCTGGGCTGCAAGGTGCTGGAGATTTCCGCCCTGAAGGGCAGCGGCGTTATGGAGGCCGCTGAGGCCGCACTGGAGGCTGCCAAGTCCACCAAGACCGTTCCCATGCACACCTTCTCCGGCCCCGTGGAGCATGCCATTGCCCACATCGAGGAGGCCGCCGTACATAACATGCCTGAGGAGCAGCAGAGATGGTACGCCATCAAGGTCTTTGAGCGGGACGACAAGGTGCTCGCCAAGCTGCATCTGGACGCTTCGGTTCTCTCTCACATTGAAAATGACATCAAGGCCGCCGAGAAGGAGTTGGACGACGACGCCGAGAGCATCATCACCGGCGAGCGGTATGTGTACATTGCGGAGATCATCAAGGGCTGCTACAAGAAGAAGTCCAAGGGTCAGCTCTCCACCTCCGATAAAATTGATAAGATCGTCACCAACCGGATTCTGGCACTGCCCATCTTTGCGGTTGTGATGTGGTTTGTATACTGGGTGGCCATGGGCCCCTTCGGCTCCTTCCTCACCGACTGGACCAACGACGTATTCGGCGCTGAATGGCTTCAGGGCGGCGCTGCATGGCTGATGGAGAAGGCCGGGGCTGCCGACTGGCTCTCCGGTCTGGTGGTTGACGGCATCGTTGGCGGCGTTGGCGCAGTACTGGGCTTCGTTCCCCAGATGCTGGTGCTGTTCCTGTTTCTGGCCATTCTGGAGGACTGCGGCTACATGGCTCGTATCGCCTTCATCATGGACCGTGTATTCCGGAAGTTCGGCCTGTCCGGCAAGTCCTTTATTCCCATGCTCATCGGCTCCGGCTGCGGCGTTCCCGGTGTTATGGCTTCCCGTACCATCGAGAACGAGCGTGACCGCCGCATGACCA
>CAJKSU010000244.1 GCA_905202605.1 uncultured Eubacteriales bacterium | reverse complement strand
ACCCGGTAGGGATCAAGATTGCAGAAGTAAAAATTCCAGCGATCGTAAGCCTTTTGCCGCCACGCGGATCCGCCGAAGGAACAATCGCAATACAGCCAGCCAAAGGGCGCCACATAGAACATTGCCCAGTCATGGGAATCGGCGCTGCGCCAGTCTGCGTACAAGCCAGACTGCCAGCGGGCCGGAATTCCGGCAATCCGGCACATGGTAATAAAGGTCAGTGCCTGCACACCACAGTCGCCCCGAAGCCGGGAGGCGCAGTATTCCGGGATTACCGGCAGACTGATGTAGGAGCGCATATAGGAATATACCACCTTAGTGGTCACAAAATCGTAGATTTTCCGGGCTTTTTTCAGGGGATTTGTCTCATTTCCTACGATTTCTGCGGTCAGCGCCCGCAAATACGGGGTGAATGCGATATGGGGCAGCTGCTCTTCCGTATCAAAACAGGGCTGCTCCGGGCTGACAAGTGCGGGATCCGGGTTCTGATAGTGCATGGTATTAGTCAGGCTGTACTCGATCTGGCAGGTTTTCAGTTCCTTCGCCGTGCCGGCAAAATATACAGTTCTCTGATGCGCATCCGGAGGTGCAACGGACAAATATGCAGGATTGTAAGAAATTAAATTCACATCGCTCATTTGGAATTTTTCCAAAGGCAATGGTACGTGAATATGATACTCTCCATCCTTCGCTAAGAGCTCCTCCCCCAGTGTCACGGTAGCGCGGAGCTTCATATGACACTTCACCGTTCCATGCTCCTTCATTTTCGCAATGATCTCGTCCCGTATCTGAGCATCGTCCTTTTCTCCGGGTGCTAACACCTTAGGCTGCTTCTGTCTAGCGGCAATATCGCTGCGAATCTTAATCAAATTGCTGTAAAAGCTGTCGATATAGCGAATTTCGCCCTCCACAAACATCCAGTCTACAACATTTTTCCTGCGGAGCTGATCCAATTCGCCTTTTTTATAGCCCAGCAGCCGCTCGGACAGAATCTTCTCGGCCTCCTCCTGAGAGATCACATAATCCCGGAGCATCCGTTTCATTTGTTTTTCTTCCAAACGGAGCTTTTTCTTGAGCGTTTCTGGAATGTCCTCCTGAAGGCGGGTGTGGATCAGGTCAATGGCATCTCCAAAGTCGCCATGCCATTTGAGCTTTTCAATGTCCTCCGGCAGTGGGTAGCCCAGTGCCTCAATCTGATAATCCATCGTTAATCCTCCTTTGCTGCGACCTTGCAGCAATTTATTGTTCTATATCTTCTGCTGGAATCCATCCACTACGGATAAAATGAACATAGTTTGCGATACCCCGAAGATTGAGATCCACCGCCATGGCGATCCACACTGCACTCAGTCCCAGATGGAACCCAAACAGCAGAATTGCGCCCAGCGTCACCCGGATGCAGAGCATGCAGATGATTCCCACATAAAAGGGAAACTTCGCCTCTCCTGCTCCCCGGAGCGCCCCGGACATCACCGTGGACATGGAGAACATCGGCTCCGCCACCGACACGATCCGGAGCATTTCGCCGGACAGCAGCGCCACCTCCAAATCACTGGAAAACGCTTTGCCAAGCGTATCCGACCACAGGAACATGGCAAGTGCCAGTACTGCGGTCAACCCCACGCCGATCCAGCCGGTGACCTTTCCAAAGAATTTTGCCTGTTTCCATTGTCCTGCGCCTACATTCTGCCCCACCAGCGCCGTGGACGCTGAGGCGATGCCATAGGCGGGCATATAGCAAATTTGCTCCGCAGTGACCGCCACATAGTTCGCCGCCAAAGAGACAGTGCCAAGGGTGCTGACCATGCGGGTCATAATGATCTGCCCAAAGGAAATGGTGATGCGCTCCAGCGCTACGGGAATCGCTACGCTCAGGCAGTCCTTTTGCAGCTTCCCATCCAGTCGGAGCTGTCCCCGGAATTTGGGGCAGTACTCCCCGGAGCCATAGAGTACCTTTACCGTCAACCATACGCCGCCCACCAGCAAGCTCAATCCTGTGGCAATTGCAGCGCCCAACACCCCAAGCCCCGCGCCGGGCAGGGTCACCGTCCATCCAAAGACATGATATGTCCCGGTGCTGTAAATCAGAAAGAAATTCAGCACCACATTTAACAAGTTGATCAGGGTATTGACGATCATGGGCGTTCGCGTATTCCCCATACAGCGGAGAATGGCGGAAAATACCGCATGAAACGTCCGTCCGGGCAGTGCAATCATCAGCACCAGCATATAGAGGAACGCATCCCGGCGGATGTCCTGCGCCGCCCCCATCCAGCCCGGCAGCACAAAAGACAGCGGACTTCCGATCAGCATAGCGCCAACGCCCAAAATCAGCGAGCCAAGCACAGACTGGATCAGGGTCTTCCGCACCATTTCCGGCACCCCTGCCCCGATGAAATACGCTGTCCGGACACTGTAGCCAACGCCCAGCGCCATGATCACGCCGTTGATCAGCCAGTTGCAGGAGGCCGTCACCGAAATGGCGGCAGTCGCCCCTGCGCCAAGAGAACCGACCATAGCGGTATCCACATAGGAGGTTGCCGTCACCAGCAGCTGCTCCAGAATTGCCGGGACTGAAAGGGCCGCCGCCAATAAAATTGGATTCTTCCCGGATCGTACTAAATCTGCGCTCATTTCTGTCTGCGCTCCGCTGTGACCACCTGCATACCCATCTCCCGGTAGCGCTGCTCCACCAGCTTCCGATCATAGCCCCGGCAGCCGGCGTTCATCCATGGATCGTTGAAGTAATACTGCTTTTCATCATAGCCCACCAGCAGAATGCAGTGCTGATGATTGATCCACTGGAATTCGCCATCCCGCCCCAACAGCCGCCAGATCACACCCAACGACGAAGGCTCCATATTCAGCGTCGCCCAGAACACCACCGGCATATCCCTGTCGATATACGTCTCCAGCAGCTGCTCCATGGGAACACCCTTCCGGGCGGTAAACTGATAGTCCTCCCCGGCGGCACGCTCCATTGCCAGTGCGATCACCGACGCATAGCAGCCATAGGAGCCTTTTTCATCGTTATATGGGCTGCCGATGAACGCATCGTCGGGATGCGGACCATAGAGATAGCCGTTATGGAACTCAAAGTCCCGCTTGTACAGGCATCGGTCAATGAACCGCTCCGGCGTGATATCATAGCCGAGATAATTCAGCATCATCACTGCCGAAATGCTCTCACAGCCGGTGGGATATTGCTGCGTTTGGTCGATATAGGGAACCTCAATGATTTTCTTCACAAGTCATCCTCCGTTCACTCCACGGGTTCAGGGTATACAGAGTTATTATACGTGATTTTCCCCGCTATGGCAACCGATGGGGTGCAGAAATCCAAGGGGAATTCCATGTAAATCCGGTACAAGCGTATAAAACACCGCATCTCTGCATGATTTGCGCG
>CAJKSU010000243.1 GCA_905202605.1 uncultured Eubacteriales bacterium | reverse complement strand
CTCATGGCCAGCTTTAGCCATTTTGAGACAGCGCCATAACAACCACTGGCTCCCTTCATAGGATTAGCCAGCATATTGAGCGCGATGGCCGCGCCCAGCTCGCTCTTGCCTTGCTTTTTGGGAATCTCGATATAGGCGGTGGTGTACTGACGCATGGTGGGATCGTCGTCCCGTACTGTTCCGAACACGTCCCGGATGATCTTCTCCTGCCACGGCAGCAGCTTGAAGGGCTTCCCGTGGAACTCGCCCTTTGTATGCTTCAGGCATTCGATAAAACCGGTCACACGCCGAGCCTTTCGCTCGTCAAACATCGCCGTTCCACCCGCCCTTCAGCAGCTTCTCCATGGGATCATCGGAGAAGGTATCGTCCGAGCCGCCGCCCGCCGCAATGATACGGGCGCGGGTTGCGGGAGTCAGACCGAACTCGGAACAGAACGACTGCATAATTTTGAGGTTCTGCTGGGCGATGGATACCTGCGGCACCTGCTGCACATAGCCGGAGGGCGTTTGGAAGATGGAGCCGTGCTGGGTAATGAACGCCTCGGCTTCCTTCCATCTGGCGTATGCCTGACAGTACCCCTCGAAGGCCGTCAGATCGGCCATGGTGAGCACGCCCATGGCTTCAAGGGAGGGAGCCAGCCGCTTCCATTCCTTCTTCGCCTCCGGCAGCAGCCATGTCGGGCATTTAATGTTTCCATTGGGCGGGATCGGCTCATTTTCGTTGAGCGGGCGCTTGCCCGGATTGCCCTCAAGGATTTTGAGCGCCGTGGGCTTGGGCTTTCTGCCTCTGGTCGCCATGCTGGTCACCTCCCTTCGCAAGGTCATGTCTTTTAAGTCGTAAGAACAGCTTCATACGGTAGCTCCTGCCCATCCCGAAGCACGCTGATGGGCGCGTTCGGACAGGCTGCCCGGAACCGCTCCACAATGACGCTGGCATAGCGCGGATCAAGCTCCATGGTGTAGCAGATGCGATCCGTCTGCTCGCAGGCCATGAGGGTGCTGCCTGAACCGCCAAAGGTATCCACCACGATAGCGTTAGGCGCAGAGCTGTTCTTAATGGGGTACGCCAGCAGCGGCAGCGGCTTCATGGTCGGGTGCAGCTTACTCTGGCTGGGACGGTCATATTTCCAGATGGTGGTCTGCTTGCGGTCGGAAAACCACTTGTGCTTGCCGTTGGGCAGCCAGCCGTACAGCACCGGCTCATGCTGCCACTGATAGGGGCTGCGGCCCAGCACCATGGTGTTCTTGACCCAGATGCACACGCCGCTGATATGAAAACCCGCCTCCTTGAACGCCCTGCGGAAGTTCAGCCCTTCGGTGTCCGCATGGAACACATAGGCGGACGCACCCTCGGCCAGATGCGGCACGAGAGCCCGGAACGCAGCCAAAAGGAACTCATAGAACTGTCCGTCTGACATACTGTCATTTTGGATTTTCTTTCCGTCCGCGCTCTCGTAGGCCACATTGTACGGCGGGTCGGTTACGACGAGATTCGCCTTGCTGCCGTTCATAAGCAGCGCGAGGTTCTCCGGCAGCGTGGAGTCGCCGCACACCATGCGGTGACGACCCAGCGTCCAAACGTCGCCCTCCTGCACGAAGGGCTGCAGCTCATCCGCGTCGATGTCGCAGTTGTCGTCCTTTACGTCTTTGTCATGGACTTTGGAGAACAGGTCGTCCACCTCCGCAGCGTCAAAGCCGGTCGCGCCGAGGTCATAACCGGAAAGCTGCAGGTCAGACAGCAGATCCGCCAGCGCCTTAGGTTCCCATTCGCCGACCGCCTTGTTGAGCGCGATGTTCAGCGCCTTCTCGTCCTGCGGGTTTTCAATATGCACCACCACGCAGTCGATTTCCTTTACGCCTTCCGCGACCAGCACCTTATACCGCTGGTGGCCGCCCACGATATTGCCGGTGACCTCGTTCCAGATTACGGGATCGACATAGCCGTAGGTGGTCATGCTGCGCTTGATCTTCTCGTAGGCCGGATCGCCCGGCTTTAAGTCCTTGCGCGGGTTGTATTTCGCCGGTTTCAGCTTCTCGACCGGCACCTTTTGCAGCTTCATATCTGTGTTCATGCGTTCTCCTTTAATAGCATAATTTCCCTGATTGTAAGCAGAATAAAAAGGGAAATTTCCCTTAATAGGTTGACGTTTCCCTTATTCCATGGCATAATTTAAGGGAAACGGTTTGGAGGGTAAGGCAATGAGAGAATTTCGTTACGCAGCGATACGGGAGCAGAAGTGGGATTCCGAGATACTGGGTCTGGTCGCTGCCATCTATAAAGAAGCCGGAAAGCAGGAGATGTATCTTAAGCAGCGCCCGGAGGAGTTGGAAAAGCTGGTAGAAATTGCGAAGATCCAGAGTACCGAGGCTTCCAACGCCATCGAGGGCATTGTTACCACAAGCACGCGCATTCGCCAGCTGGTGGAAGAAAAGACCACGCCTCGCAACCGCGATGAGCAGGAAATTGCCGGATATCGTGACGCACTGAGCGTCATTCATGAGAATTTCGACGTTATCCCGATCACCCGTAATTACATCCTTCAGCTGCACAAAATCCTTTACAGCCATATGAACAATCCCATGGCCGGTCAGACAAAGAGTGTACAGAACTACATCAGCGCCACTTATCCGGATGGGCATACCGAGACGCTGTTTACACCCCTTGCTCCCTTCGAAACGCCGGAAGCGCTCGACTGCATCTGTGAAGAATATAATCGCGCTACAGGCAATCTGGAAGCAGAGCCGCTGATTCTTATCCCGGTTTTCATCCATGACTTCCTGTGTATTCATCCTTTCAACGATGGAAATGGCCGAATGAGCCGTCTGCTCACGACCCTGTTGCTGTACCGCAGTGGCTTCTATGTAGGCAAATACATCTCATTGGAAGCTAAGGTCGCGAAAAATAAAGATATTTACTACGATGCACTTCGGCAATCACAGACAGGCTGGCACGATGGTCAGGAGGATACGATTCCCTTTATCAAGTATCTGCTGGGTATCGTCCTTTCTGCCTATCGCGATTTTGAGGAGCGTTTTTCCCTCGTGGAGAAGAAGCAATCTGCGTTTGAAATGGTGCGTCAGGCAACGCTCCATAAAATCGGTCGATTTACCAAGCAGGATATTCGGGAGCTGTGCCCTTCACTGAGTGTCAGCTCCGTCGAAGGCGCGCTTCGCAAGCTGGTCGCATCCGGCGAACTGGCACGAGAAGGCAGCGGCAAGAGTACCTGCTATTACCGGCTCAAATAGCCATTTGGGATACCAACAGAGATCGTCCTTCGGGGCGGTCTTTTTTTGTTTTGGAACCAATACCCCCACCCCGGAATTTCGCGAAAATTCGCTCGAGAAGGGGCCGTGGTCTCCTGCCGGTACAGCCCAAGGATTCGATCCCCCCTTGGGGGCACAGCGGAA
>CAJKSU010000242.1 GCA_905202605.1 uncultured Eubacteriales bacterium | reverse complement strand
CAAGAAGAAGGATAAATCCGCAAAGGAGGTGGCCTCCAAATGAAAAACGTACTGAAGCTGGAAAATGTGACCATGCAGTTCGGCGGCGTGGTGGCCGTGGACAACCTGAGCATGGAGGTGGACGAGGGTGAGATCGTTGCCCTCATCGGCCCCAACGGCGCCGGTAAGACCACGGCGTTCAACGTCATCACCGGCGTGTATGCCCCCACCAACGGCCGGGTGTGCTTCAACGAAAAGTGCATCGTCCGCAATCACCCCACCGGCAAGGTGAAAAAGGCCTACAAGGGTGAGCATCCCGCCATGTATACCGCGCAGCTTGCCCCGGAGGAGGCCCTGGAGGACGAGGCTCTGAAGGCTTGGAAGGAGGCCCAAAAGGAGCGGGACGAGGATGCCTTCTCTGACCGTGTGCTGGCCCCGACGCCGGATAAAATCACGGCTCTGGGAATGGCCCGCACCTTCCAAAATATACGCCTGTGGAAGAGCCAGACGGTATTTGACAATGTACTCATTGCCAAGCATCTGCGCCGCACCAGCAATCTCTTTACCGCCGCCCTCCACCTTAATGCAAAGGAGGAGGCCCGGCAGCGGGCGGAGGTGCTGGAGCTGCTGAAGCTGGTGGGCCTGGAGGATGTGAAGGACGAGCTGGCTACCTCCCTGCCCTACGGCAAGCAGCGCCGGCTGGAGATTGCCAGAGCCTTGGCTACGGATCCCACGCTGCTGCTGCTGGATGAGCCGGCGGCGGGCATGAATCCCCAAGAGACCCTGGAGCTGACGCAATTCATCGGCGAGATCCGCAAGAATTTCCACATGACCATCCTGCTCATCGAGCACCACATGGACCTGGTCATGGACATTGCCGACCGCATCTATGTGCTGGACTTCGGCAAGCTGATCGCCCAGGGTACGCCTGAGGAGATCCAGAGCAACGAACACGTTATCGACGCTTATTTGGGGGTGGTTGAAGATGCTGAAGATTGAGAATCTGCATGTGTCCTACGGCGGCATCAAGGCCCTGCGGGGCATCAGCCTGGAGGTGCCGGACGGCAAGATCGTCACCCTTATCGGCGCCAATGGTGCAGGTAAATCCACCACTCTGCGCACCATATCCGGCCTGGTGAAGGCTGACAGCGGCTCTATCTCCTACGACGGCCAGGAGCTGCTGGGAAAGCCCATTAACAAGATCCTGGAGGCGGGCATCGCCCAATCCCCGGAGGGGCGACGGGTGTTTGCTAACCTGACGGTGCTGGAAAATCTGAAGATCGGCGCCTATCTGCGCAAGGATAAGGACGGCATTGAGAAGGATCTAAAGTGGGTCTATTCGCTGTTTCCCCGGCTGGAGGAGCGGAGCTGGCAGCTGGCGGGCACCCTGTCCGGCGGCGAGCAGCAGATGCTGGCTGTGGGCCGGGCTCTTATGAGTCGGCCCAAGGTCCTGATGATGGATGAGCCGTCCCTGGGCCTGGCGCCCCTGGTGGTGCAGGGCATTTTTGACATCATCCGCACCATCAACAAAGAAGGCGTTACCGTGCTGCTCATTGAGCAAAACGCCAATATGGCCCTGAAGGTGGCAGACTTTGCCTATGTGCTGGAGACCGGTACCATCACCAAGTCCGGTACCGGCGCGGAGCTGCTGGCAGATGAGTCCATCAAAGAGGCTTATCTGGGTAAGAGCAAGAAGTAACAAAAAGCGGAGGTTCCTGTCCGGGAGCCTCCGCTTCATCGTGTCGAAAAAGTCTCCAGGTTAGAGTAAGATAGAGGTTTTCCGACCAAAGCTTACAAAAACAAGGAGACTAATTCATGAAAGAAATAGCTGTAGATATACTTCTTTGCATCGTCGATCGTCAGCGTACGCTGATGAAGGGTGATAAGGTGGTCGAGTTGCTTGAAAAATGCACCAATTTGCTGCTGCTCAGCGTATCGGGGAACCATATTCCAAGTTTAATGTAAGATTATAGATGATCAGAATTAATTCCCTGTAAGGCGGGCACCTTACAGGGAGTTCCCGTTTTATCGTTTTTCCGCTTGTTATGTTTCAGTTTTTACAAAGAGATCCTTGAGGATTTGCTCCGGCGCCATGGTCATCGTTTGCCCTTTTCATCGGCATATGCTTCATCCACGTTCATTTTATTCTTCAGGGCTGTATTCCAATATGTCACCCGGCTGACATTGCAGCACGTCACATATCGCAGCCAATGTAGAAAACCGGATGGCGCTGATATGCCCGTTCTTCATCTTGGAAAGATTCACATTTGCAACGCCGACTTTCTCCGACAACTCATTCAGGCTCATTTTCCGGTCCGCCATGACGCGGTCCAGCCTTAAAACAATATGTCCCATTGTCCGCCCCCTTACAGCGTTTCATCCGATTCTTTTTGGAGCTGAACACCGTACTTGAATACAGTCACCAAGCACATTGTTACGGCGAAAGCAATTAAGACGCCCCACTGAATGCTGATCCCAGTGTCTCTTCCGGCAGACAGGAAAGCGGTAGACAGCGTTTCACCAATGGTGGCAAACAGCGCAACGGGAAGAAGAGAAAAACCGAATGCTCTCATCTTTGTCACAAGTTCTTCGCAGAACGGAGATTCACACTTTGCAAGCACCGCAAACAGTCTTTTCATCATAAACAGAGCTGCGGCAGCAGAAGCAGCAAACAAAGTCGCGAAGATAAGGACTGACACCAAATTCGCCGAACGGTACTCAGCAGGCGATGACGTGGCTTCGATCACCTTTGTGTTTTCTTCGGAATGAATTTTGGCGGAAGAAAATGACTGGTTGAAAAATGAGAGTTCCATATTGAAATCCTGATCTTCAGGAGGAATGATCTTATTATTTCCACCGCTCAGCATTGCCTCGGGGCTTGCGTCCCCCGCATAAGAAAAACCATCTGCAAGAATATCCCACAGGGAATCGAAATTCTTTTCGTTGATCCTGAATTCGGCATGATTGGTAACGCGAACTGTTAGCGCATCCTTTGGAAGCGTAGACACAAAAATTGTAGCTACACAGCTCGCTGCAGCCGCTAAGATCGCAATGACCATTAAGACGGTCATTGCAATCTTGCCCACTTTACCGAACTTGTGGAAGTTTGAAGGAGTTTTAGAATTCATAAGAATGCCTCCTACGCAAAACATAAATTATTTAACGTTTATCGTTATGCTTGCAGTATATACCGATACATATGCTTTTTCAAGAGATTTTTAATGTTTATCGTTAATTATTTTATGTTATCTTGAGACAAAAGTGATTCATATTAGCTATCGATATACTTTATTCCACATAGCCAGAAGCTGCCTGTCCTCGTTCTGATCTTTGCTTGATACACGGATATGCACAATAGGGAAATCATCAGACGCCCGATAGCGAATCGGGTCCATGGGAATCTCATCCCTGCCGGGTTCTCCGCCAGCTCCGTAGAGAAGTATCATTAGCCCTGAATCGTTTCATCGCCTTATCCGCAGCAAGCGGATATTTCAGAATGGTTCG
>CAJKSU010000241.1 GCA_905202605.1 uncultured Eubacteriales bacterium | reverse complement strand
TTGATGTCATAGATGAAGTTCAGATACTCATCTACGGTCATATCAAGATACAGGGGCGGGTCCTGAGGCAGATAGCCGATATGCTTCTTGGCCTCCAGAGGATTTTCCAGAATGTCGATCCCCGCCACCTTGGCAGCGCCGGCCGTTGCCGACAGATAGCCGGTGATTACATTCATCGTGGTGGACTTACCAGCGCCGTTTGGCCCAAGGAAGCCGACGATCTCGCCCTCGTTGATGGAGAAGGAGATATCGGTGATGCCTCGCTTGTTGCCATAGGTCTTGGTCAATCCGGATACTTCAATCATCTCGGGTTCCCTCCTAAAATGCGTGCCGCATCGCGGCCAGGGTAGCAGACGCGGGGACTCTTTCCCAATTTCCGCATCTGTTTTGGCTATTATATCACAAAATCTGCCGGTGTCATAGTATTATTTTCGCATATTTCATAACATAACCACCAAAATAGCAGGTCAAAAATTGCTAATTTAGACATATCCCAGGTTCTAACTCCCCACCCCGGCGCATATGCTGTTGTCAGAGTAATCAATTGCTGCACAACCAATATGGAACCAGTATGGGACAATACCGCGTGGTGTTGTCCCCAAAAAGGGAGGAACCGATATGCAGGATTACGGCACGCTGATCTTCCGCGTTTTTACCTCTGATGCCAGTCTGCCGGTGGAGGGGGCCACTGTGCTCATTCGAGCCGAGGCGCCGCCGGAAAAGCTTTTGGGGCTGCGGGTCACCAATTCCTCCGGGGAGACGGATCCGGTGATGATCGCCACCCCCGCCCTCTCCCTGAGCCAGACCCCGGAGAACACCATACAGCCGTGGACGGGGCTTCAGGTGATCGTGGAGCATCCGGACTATGAGCGCACCGCACTCACAGGGCTTCAGGTCTTTCCTGGGATAGAAACCATCCAGACCGTCCGTCTGATTCCCCTGCCCCAGTTTGACCCTCAGTCTGACGGCCAGATACATCTTCCATTCACCCCACAGCCCATATGGGAAGGAGCCGCCACATGAACGACACCCCTTATATTCCCAGCTCCATCACGGTGCATCTGGGGCCGCCCGGCGCCAATGCCGAAAATGTCACCGTGAGCTTTCGGGACTACATTAAAAATGTCGCCTCCAGCGAGATTTATCCCACTTGGGACGATGCGGCGCTGCGAGCCAATATTCTGGCGCAGATTTCCTTCGCCCTCAATAAAATCTATCTGGAATACTACCCCAGCCGGGGCTATGATTTCGACATCACCAACTCCACCGCCTATGACCAGAAGTATATTCAGGGGCGGGATATTTTTGAGAACATCAGCCTTCTGGTGGATGAGCTGTTTCAGAGCTACATTCGCCGCACCGGCACCATTGAGCCGCTGTCCGCATCCTTCTGCAACGGCACCACCGTCACCTGCGCCGGCATGAGCCAGTGGGGCAGTCAGGAGCTTGCCCGGCAGGGCTACGGCTATCTGGATATTCTGAAATACTACTATGGGGATGATATCGAGATCGTCACAAACGCACCGGTGCGGGAGCTTTCCCCCTCCTATCCCGGCACTCCCCTGCGGCTTGGCTCCTCCGGAGAGGCGGTTTTAGCCGTTCAGGGGGCGCTGAACCGCATCTCCCGGAACTATCCGGCCATCCCAAAGATCTATCCTGTAGACGGCCTGTTTGGCCCCGGCACCGAGGACGCGGTCAAGGTATTCCAGCGAATTTTCAACCTCAACCCCGATGGCGTAGTGGGCAGCGCCACATGGTATCAGCTTGTGTCCATCTATGTGGCAGTCACCCGGCTGGCGGAGCTTCGCTCCGAGGGACAGCGGTACCGAACCGGCTCCTACCGTATTCCCGGCGCGCTCTCTCTGGGCAGCACCGGAGAATATGTGTCGAAGCTTCAATATATGCTCTCAGTGCTCTCCCAGTTCATTGCGGAGCTTCCTGCCCCTGCGGTGGATGGGGTCTACGGCATCGGCACCCGCGATGCCGTGCTGGCCTATCAGCGCTTTGCAGGTCTGACCCCCAGCGGTCTGGTGGGCAGTGCCACATGGGACAGCATCTATAACCGCTTTCAGGGCATTCAGGACACGGTGCTGAGCAGTCGGACTCTGTTCCCGGATACCCCCGGCGGCAATGTGGAAACCATTGGCGATGTGCAGCGGAGCCTGCAAACCGTAGCGCCGGTCTTTGCCCCCATGGTCACCCCGCGGATAACGGGCATGCTGGACCGCAGCACCGTCCGCGCCATCGCAAAGCTCCAGACCCAGCTTGGCCTGCGTGCCACCGGTCAGCCCACCCCGGAGCTGCGTCATTATCTCACCATTCTCTCTCAGGGTCACCTCACCGCCCGGCAGGTGCGGCACCGGCAGTATCCGGGCTACGCCCTGTATGCGGGACAGAGCGACCCGCCCACGGAAGGAGGAAGCAATCCATGATGGAGGACCCCGTGGTCAACGCCCCCATCCGCAGTCTTCAGCTGATGCTTCGGGCGCTGGCCTTTCTGGATGAGGACATTCCCGCCGTGATCCCGGACGGCATCTTCGATGCCGCCACCGGTGCTGCCGTTTCGGCGTTTCAAACCAAATACGGCCTTCCGGTGACAGGGATCGCCGATGCCGCCACCCATCAGGCCATTGTGGAGGCCTATGACGCTGCCGCCCCTGTCCATGCGCCCCCGGAATCTCCGGTAGCGTTCTTCCCTGCGGCGCTGCGGATTACACCGGGGCAGAGCCACCCCCATATCTATCTGGCGCAGGCAATGATGGCGGCGCTCCGTCCCCTTCTGCCCGATCTTACGGAAACCGGGCTGAGCGGACGGGTGGACACCGCCACGGAACAGAACCTCCGGCTGCTCCAATCCCTCCACGGAATCCCCATCAGCGGTGCGCTGGATTGGGATACCTATACCCTGCTGACCCGGCTGTACCGAGGCAGCATCCCGCGTAATTTGGAGCCGGGGTGTGGATAAGGTACAGAAAATTCCATATTCCTCTGTTGATTTTTCTGCGATTTTGAGTATAATAAGGGTGTGGGGATAACCCGCACAGTGTGAAAATATGCATATGTCATTTTTCACCTCCTTTCAAGAGGAGAGTCCATGCCTCAAGTTGGACCCTAAAAAAGCGGAAAGTCCGAACCGCAAGTCGGACCCTAAAAAAGCGGAAAGCCCCTGCCGCAAGTGGGGCCTGAAAAAGGGCGGGTGTTATCCTGCCCTTTTTCTTTCAAAGGAGTCTTATGGAATCGTTAAAGATTTACCGCATTACCGAGAAGTATGTCTGTTTTCTGAATACAGTAGATTCGCGTGTCCAGTATAATAAGGGCGCGCGCCGTCCATACGTTGGTATCGTACTGACTGTTGAAAGACAGCTTTTTTCGTAAAAGTTTGCTGTGATTTTAAAAAGTTGGAGTCTGCCTGCGGACGGTATAACCCAAATTTCAGCCCCAAGCGAACCGGAAACAGCCCAAAATAAAAGCAATCGCCCGCTGCAGTCCTCTGCACCGGGCATTTTCC
>CAJKSU010000240.1 GCA_905202605.1 uncultured Eubacteriales bacterium | reverse complement strand
GTGAGATCCCGAATGCTGCTCATCATCACCAGCGCCAGCAGCCGGAGAATTTGCAGGCCAATGTTCAGGTAGCGGTTGACGTTCAGGTACTCGGAAGCGCCGAATACATTGACGATCATGGAGGGGTTCAGGTTGGGAGAACCGCCGATCACCGCTGCAATACCGATGACGGCCATGGCGACAATGACAAGGTTGCCGGACTTTGCGAACACCATGCCGATGCTCATGAGGGTGAAGCCCACAGTCAGGGTGTAGCAGGCCTTCTTGGTGCCAATCTTGTCATCCAGCCAGCCCCAGAAATAGCTCAGGGGAATGCCCACAATGGCGGAGATGGTCATGAGGTTCAGCACGATGTCGGGAGAAACGCCAACTTCCAGGAAGTGGGGGAACAGCAGGGGCATCACGCAGTTGCTGACCAGCATCATCAGGCCGAAGGCCAGCATAATGAGCCATGCTTCCTTGCAGCGAACCAGCTTGGCAAGGGTCCACTCATGGGTAGCACCGGTGTCGGTTTGTACGGCGGCATGTTCTCCGTTATCGGCATGATAGCCCACATCCTCGGGCCGGTAGGGCACCAGCAGGAACGAAATTACGCCAAAGACGATGATCACCAGGCCGAACACCAGGAAAATGCTCTGGAATGCCACACCGGCCATGAGAAGCCGCTGGATCACAGGTACGCAAACGGCAGTGGAGAACGGAGCGCCGATGGTAACGAAGCCCAGCATTCTGCCGCGGGTGGAGTTGAACCAGTTGGTGATGATGGCGGTCATCAGCACCAACTGCGCGCCCAAGGTGATGTTGTTGATAATGATTGCAATGAAATACAGGGGATAGCTGTTTTCACAGAAGGCCAGCATAATGGTGGCAAGACCGGAGATTACGATCAGGGCCAGCATCATACCGCGGCCTTTATGATGGATCAGCCAGGAGCCGAGCAGGAATGTGGTGACAATGGAGACGTAGCCGCCGATGGTGATGGGCAGGCTGACCTCCGTGGCCTTCCATGCGGTGAAGTGGGCCATGAAGATGTTGGTGCCGTCCACCAGCAGAAACGTCTGGAAGAAGAAGGCCAGAAATACGGCCAAGGCAATGGAGATGCGGTAGAACGTGTAGCTCAGGTGCTTCTTTTGGTCGGTCATGTTCATTTCATCCTTTCTCGTTTGATTCTGTTTAGCGGAGAATCTGCCGCAGGAACAGTTCCATTTCCTCGAAGGCGGTCATGGCTTCGGGGTAATCCCACAGATCCAGGGGATAGGTATGGATCATGTCCTTGCCCACATGGAGGCGGACATCGCAGCCGGCTTTTGCGGCATTCCGGGCGAAGGTCAGGGAATCCTTCAGCAGGATTTCCGCGCTGCCGACGCTGAGGAACGTAGGCGGGAAGCCGGTGAGATCTCCCAGTGCCGGGGAAATCAGCGGATCGGCCTTGTCGTGACCGGGGGCATAGACCTCCAGCGCCTGGTCGGAGCTGTCCAGTCCCTCGAGAACGGTGCCCTCCTCCACGGCGATGGCGTCGGTGACGGGAGACATGGCAATCACGGCGGCGGGATTGGGAATTCCGGCGGCCTTTGCCATCAGCGGAATGTCCAAAACCAGGGTTGCGCCGGCGGATTCACCGCAGAGGATGATTTTCTCCGGGGCATAGCCAAGCTCCAGAAGACCCTTATAGCCTGCAAAAGCATCGTTGGGTGCTGCGGGAAACGTATCCTCCGGGGCCAGCCGATAGTCTGCGGAGAAGCAGGTGATGCCCAGCCGATGGCTCATCTCCAGCAGGAAGGGCAGGGGAATGGCGGAGGAACCCAGGGTAAAGCCGCCGCCGTGGACGTAATACAGGATTGCGCCGGTGGGATTTGCGGGGCGGACCCACTTGCCGGAGATGGTGCCGCAGGTGCCGGGCTCCCAGCTGACGTCGTCGTAGGTCTTGAGACCGTCGATGGCCAGCTGCTCCATTTCTACCCGGATCTGCGGGAACTGCTTCCCTTCAAACCTGGTGCGCTCCCATACGCTGCCGGGACGGTTCAGAAATTCAGTGCTTGGCATGAAAAAACTCCTTTCACTATTGGCAGATGATACAAAAATTCGATGAAATCACTGCCTTTCTGGTGCAATCTTACCACGATGCCAGAGACATTACAAACACGAAAAAAACTTGTTCCTACAAGAAAAAACTTGTAGGAACAAAGAGTCCGTGGTACAATGGTTCGGGGAGGGGACAATATGAATTTTCGAACCTGCAAATACTTTCTCACGGTCTGCGAGCTGGGCACCATTAACGCCGCAGCCCGGAAGCTGTTCATTTCCCAGCAGTCCCTGAGCCAGCACATCCGAAAGCTGGAGGCGGAGCTGAAGGTGCAGCTATTCCATCGGGACAATCCCCTGGTGCTGACCCAGGCAGGGCAGTGCGTCAAAAAGGCGGCGCAGACGGTGCTGGACACCATGGAGCAGCTGGAAAAGGAAATCGCAGTCTGCCGTGGCGATGTAGTGAACCAGCTGACCATTGGCATGCTGGACTACGGCACCCCGGACTTTATGCCGCCGCTGATGGAGCTGTTCCTACAGCAGGAGCCCCATGTGATGTTGAGTACCCGGGAGCTTTACCAGGACGATGGTCTGCCTCAGGAGATTCCCCTGTTTATCAGCGCCCGAGAGCTGGGCGGAGATTTTAAGTGCGAGGTGCTGTTCACCGATCAAATGGCGGTCTGCGTCACCGACGGTCTGCTCCAGCGGCAGTACGGAAAGGATTGGACGGCCCATCGGGATGCGCTGCGGAAGGGGGACGTCCATGCATTGGTGGGCTGCCCCTTTGTGCGGCACTGGCATACGCCCTTGCAGGCGCTGACAGAGCAGTGCTTCTCTCAGAATCATTTTCAGCCCAATTATCTGCCTATCACCGGCGGTATTCAGCTGGCAACAAGGCTGTGTATCAGTGGGCAGGCCGCCATGACCACCTTTGTGGGGCAGACCGTCAATGATACCACGATGCCCCCGGCTTATCCTCTACCCATGAGGCCAAGGGACATTCCGGCGGGCTATATCTCCTATCGGAGCGGGGCGGTGCTGGGCAGCGCCGCCAGAAGCTTTTTGGAGATCACCCGGCGGTATTTTCAGCGGAACGGGGGCATTATTCCCAAGAAGATGGAGACATAAGCACAGGGAAACGGGCATACACTGGATCAGACTGATTCGGGAGGTGCCTTTTTGCAAGAGAGCATGGAACAGCGAGCCTGCGAGCTGGCTGCGTACATGATCGAGAACGGAGCCACTGTTCGGGCGGCAGCCAAACAGTTTGGAATCTCCAAGTCAACGGTACATAAGGACCTCACAGCCCGGCTTTCGGTCTATTCACCGGCTCTGTACCGGCAGGTGCGGGCGGTGCTGGATCAGAATAAGGCGGAACGGCATTTACGGGGCGGAATGGCCACAAAGATGAAATACAAGGGGAGTAAGTGAATATACATCGGTTCTCGGCGGAGAATGGGAAAATGCCTGACCGGACTTGCCGGTCAGGCACTCAGCGTGTCAAAAAGGTATTTTTGCCCCGCTGAGCTGCGGATTTTTGAACTTTTTGAAGTTCAAAAATCCGTTTGATTGGACGCGAAGGGCGGGCCTTGCCCCCCTTCACTCTTCCC
>CAJKSU010000239.1 GCA_905202605.1 uncultured Eubacteriales bacterium | reverse complement strand
CGGTGCGCAGCTCAATGAACTGGGCGACGCAGAGCTGGCGGAGCATATCGGAGAGTACTCCGTCTATGCGCGGGTACAGCCGGAGCATAAGGTGCGGATTGTAAACGCATGGAAGCAGAACGGCTGCATCACCGCCATGACCGGCGACGGGGTCAATGATGCGCCCTCCATTAAATCCGCAGATATCGGCGTTGGCATGGGCATTACCGGTACGGACGTAACCAAGAACGTGGCGGATATGGTGCTGGCGGACGACAACTTTGCCACCATCGTTGAGGCGGTGGCAGAGGGGCGGCGGATCTATGACAATATCCGCAAGGCCATTGGCTTTCTGCTGGCTTCCAATATGTCTGAGGTGCTGTCGATCTTCTTTGCGACCCTCATGGGCTTTACGGTTTTGAAGCCGGTGCATCTCCTTTGGATCAACTTGATTACAGACTGCTTCCCGGCGCTGGCGCTGGGGATGGAGCAGGGAGAGCCGGACATTATGAAGCGGAAGCCCCGGGATGCGAAGGACGGTATTTTTGCCGGAGGCATGGGGCTGGATATTGCAGTACAGGGAATTATCATTACCGGACTGACGCTGCTGTCCTACTTTGTGGGACACCGGATTGAGGCCGGGGTATGGGAGATCACGGACAGTCTGGACGGTATGACCATGGCATTTTTGACGCTGTCTATGGTGGAAATTTTCCACTCCTTTAATATGCGCTCCCGCAGAAAGTCCATTTTCAGCCTGAAGGGGCAGAACAAGTGGCTGTGGGGTGCAATGCTGCTCTCTCTGGTGCTGACCACGGCGGTAATTTATATTCCTGTTCTGCGGGATGCGTTCCAGTTCCAGCATATTTCCTTTATGGAATATGCGGTGGCATTGGGGCTGGCGTTCCTCATCATCCCCATTATGGAGCTGATAAAGCTGGTTCAGCGGAAGATTGAAAGATAATCAAATGAACCTCCAGGGCTGCGGATTTGCTGCCTTGGAGGTTCTTGTCATGTTTCATAGCCCACCAGCAGTCCGCCGGTTTCGGCATAAAAGCTGCATAGTCCGCCTGCGGGTCGAACTTCGATCTCTGCTTGCGGGTATTGTTGGGCGATTGCGGAGGAAAGCTGCCGGGCAGCGTCCTCACCGAGACAATGGGAAATGCGAATTTTTCCACCACGGTAACCGGTAGCCGCCAACTGCTGTATCAGCTGGCGAAGGGAGGCGGGCTGCCCCCGATGCTTGCCCAGCAGCTCCAGCGTTCCCTGTGCGCTGGCCTGCCCCAACAGGCGAAGTCCTAATAGCCCGACGGCCTCAGCCCCCAGACGGCTGATTCTGCCGTTGCGGGCGAGGTTTTTTACGGAGGACAGGAGAAACAGCAGATGAGTACGGGCGGAATAATTGGCGATCTCAGAAACAATCTGTTCAAAGGGAAGCTGTAAAGCGATTAGATCACGGAGCTTTTCTATGAGCAGCAGCATTTCCGGTCCGGTAGACAGGGTGTCCAATACAAAAATCCGGCAATGAGGATGGGACGCTTCATAGCTTGCCTTGGCGCACATTGCGGCGTTGAAGCTGCCGGATAAGGCGCTGGTGATGGTCAGCGCAAACACTTCGTCGGCTCCTTCAAAGGCATCTTCCCAGTCGGCAGCATTGGGGCAGGCAGTGCTGGAGCGCCCCTTATACTGTTTCAGCTCCTGAGCCATGGCGGCAGCGTCCAGCAGGGCATCATCCACGTATTCTTTTTGTGAGGTTAGAATGCGCAGGGGAACGCTGACAAAGTCGACATCGGGGAATTGGGTCAGGTCACAACTGGAATCGGATACAATGCGTCGAATCATAAAAAGCCTCCAAGTTTTCGTAGACAAGATAAACGGATATCTAAAAACCGTTAAAAGGATTATAAGAACATTCAATATAAAAGTCAACAGGTTTTTTGAAAACAGATGGCTGTATCCTGAAATGTCATTGACTTTTTCCGGGAGAACATACTATAATAACAGGCATGGAACAAACAGAACAGCTAAAAAAAACGGTGCGGGACTTCCACTTGCCCCGCTATCATGAGCTCCCCACGGTGGGGCTGTATTTGGAACAGATTACTCGTTATGTCAATGGCTATCTGGCGGAACTAAGCTGCCCCATACTAACACCATCCATGGTCAGCAATTACGTGAAGCAAAAAACCATACCGGGGCCGGTGAAAAAGGCTTATGGTCCGGCATCCATTGCAAACCTGATGTATGTGGCGCTTGTAAAGAATGTACTGTCAATGGAGGATATCCGGCTGCTGGAACGTCAGGGGCTGGAGCAGTACCAGCCAGAACAGGCTTACGATTATTTCTGTGACGAATTTGAAAATGTCCTGGCAGGAATATTCGGCATTAAGGCGGAGATGAAGCCGGTGGGCAGTCATAATACTACCATCAAGTCCATTCTGCGGGCGGCAATTCTGGCGGCGGTACAGAAAATCTATTTGGATCGGTATCTGGATTTGGTGCGCCAGAAAGGGAAGAGATGACGATGGAAATCTGGGACGGCTACCGAAGCGACGGCACTCCTGCCCATGTGGAACTGATCCGGGGCGAGCCGGTGCCGGAGGGGCTATATCATCTGGTGTGCGAGATTATTGTGGAGCATCAGGACGGCAGCATCCTTGCCATGCGGCGGGATCCCTGCAAGCCCAACCATCCCGATGCGTGGGAGACAACGGCGGGCGGCTCCGCACTCAAGGGCGAGGATGCGCCGCACTGCGCCATCCGGGAGCTGTATGAGGAAACAGGAATTCTGGCGGAAACGCTGGAGCTTCTGGGCTGTGAGGTCAGCGATCCGGCGCACTCCATCTTTTATATGTATCGGGCAGAGGTTACGGGGGAAAAGCCGGCCGTTATTCTTCAGCCCGGTGAAACGGTGGATTACCGCTGGATCCCGCCAGAGGAGTTCACGGCGTTTGTGCAGAGGGACATGATCCCCAGTCAGCGGCGGCGATATGAGACGTTTCTCAAACGGCGGGGATACTTATAAAAAGAGAAGCTGTTGCGTTTGATGCCGCAACAGCTTCTTTATATCTGGGTTCTCCCATTCGGATCAGAACAGAAATCCGTATTTGGTTTTATAGTCCTCGGTGGGCTTGGGGAGTGCGCCCAACTCCTGCCGGAGCTTTTCCAGATCGATGTTCTGGATATCCTCCTGCATGCAGTTCTGAGAGGCCAGCAGACCGCCGCCCGCCATGTCCTTCTCGGTGCCGTAGGCGCTGGAGGCCACAGTGGAGGAATAGATCATTTCCTCCAGACAGTTCGCCACAATCTCCTGCGGGGTGTAGTCCCGGACGGTTTCCGGATCGATGTCCAGTCCGAGAAGGATTTCCGGGGATTTCAGCCCCACGGCATAGCCCTCGTCATCGCCGGGGATAAAGCCATAGACCTGAAGGGTGGGACCGTCGTCCTCCTGAGCCTCATCCTCTGCCTCCGTGTTTTCGCTGTCCGCATCATCGCCAAAGAAGAACGTCCATTCCGGGGCTTCCTCCATCACAAAGCGAATGGTCATATGGTCGGTGTTTTCTGCGGGAACCGCAGCCTGAAGCTCAGAGTAGATGTTCTCACATGCCTCTTTATACTGCTCCATATTTTCGCGGCCCTGTCCCAGCAGCGCCCATGCCT
>CAJKSU010000238.1 GCA_905202605.1 uncultured Eubacteriales bacterium | reverse complement strand
CTGGGCCGTCAGCGCTCGCAGGTTTGCTTTCTCCTCTGCCGCAGGTGGTTCGGCTTAAGCCGAACCGGAGGGGTTCTCCCCGCCTTTGCGCTGACTGAGGGGTTTCCCGGAGGTTTCTCCCTCACTGCACCCCAAAATACCACGCCTTCACGTCCTCCTTCCCCACCACGCCCTCTCTCAGCAGCTCCATTCTCCGCTCAAATTCCTTCTGGGTGTCCTCAAAAATGCTGTCGCCCCATGTGATCTGCATTTCCGTCTCCCCCGCAGGCAGCAGGCCGTAGAGATCTCCCAGAATCTCCGCCGCCCTTGCCAGCTGGCGCAGACCTGGCGCAGCGCCCCGGTTCTGGATGGCGGCGCAGGTGTTGTAGGTGGTGCGATCCTGAGAGATCACCTCCGTGGCGGTCATGGCTCCGGTGCGGTCGTCCAATGCAAGCGAGCCGGGGGAAAGATGGCACTGGTTCTCGATGATGTGCAGCACCGCCTTCATGCCCGTGAGATAATCCCCGGTGCGCAGGCTGGGGGAATAGTCCTGAAAGGGGCTGTGCTCCTCGGCGGGGTCAAGAATATAGGTGTCGGTGGTGGGGTCAAAGTATTTCGCCCCACGGATGCGCTTTTGGCGGCTCTCCGGCACAATGGCGCCCCGCTCCACAATATTCTTCCGCTTGCCGGAGTGCAGCTCATATAAAAGCTCCGAATACACCCGGTCAAACTCCTCCATGCTGGCCATCGCCCCGGCATACAGGCTTTCGGGCATGGGATTTCCGGGGTCGACGGAGTTTAAAAAGGGCATCCGGATCACCCCCAGCAGCGGCTGATCCACCCCCTCCAATACCGTCTCCGGGCTGAGGGCTTTAAGCTCCGGGCAGCTATCCAAGGGAACCTCCTCCCCGAAGCTGCCGTTTTTTACCCGGAACGCCCGGTTGCGGATGGTGAGGGTGCGGTTTTTCAGCTGGAATTCCTCGGTTTTCAGGTACGTTCCCACCCAGTCGAGGAAATAGCCGCCGATGATGCTGCCGTCCGGGGCGAATTCCGTGGGCCAGAAGCGCCCAGGCTCTGCCAGCAGGAAGATCACCTGCCCCTCCCACACCATGGGGCGCAGCACCACGTAGCCGTAGACTGCCGCCAGCTGCACCGCCCGATGGAGCATGCCGGTGAGCGGGCGGAACATCCGCTCCATGGCCTTCCCTCTGGGGCTGTCCCCGAAGGACAGGGACATTTCATTGGTCACCAGCGTTGCCACATACCCGGTGAGGGCGGCAGGCAGACCGGACAGGCGCATGCCGGGGGCGTTCCAGCTGGGGTCGCCAAAAAATGCCGCCTTCCACTGCTCCATGGCCAGCTCCATTTCCACGGAGACGGCGGGGGTGAAGGGCGGCGTATTCCTTTTTCGTAAGCTCATGATTCGGCTCCTTCCCTGCGCCACACCGGTTCGAGGGCGTAGCGCACAGCGTCAATATGGTGATTGTTTCGGTCGGGATATCCGGACAGAACGTTCCCCTGCCGGTCCTTTTCGTATTCATATTCCATGAATTCCCTGGCGGTGTCCGGGCAGCGGCCGGGGTCGATGATAATGGCATGGAGACTCTGGAGCCAGCGGGTGGAATATTCCACGCTTCCCGGCCCCTTCCGTGCGCCCCGGCAGTCCAGCCCCATGTCCCGGTAGTCCTGAATGGACTTTTTCTCCGCCGAGTCGGCGGTGATCCGGTCATAGCCCGTGATACCCATGTCCCGGAGCGCCTGATACGTCTCCCGGTTCCCGGCACGGCGCAGGGTCTTTTCCGCAAAAATGTACAGCGTCCGCCGGGCGGAATCGTAGTGCATCCGGTTAAACGCCCATGGATCGGGATAATAGCCCCAGTCCAGCCCATTGTAGATCCGGTCAAATTCCCCCAGCTGCTCCTCGGAAATCGGGCTGAGGCTCAGATTCTCGAATACCGCACCCCCCTGTCCGCCCGGCTCCCCCAGATATTCGTGGCGGTAGGCCATGGGACAGTGCTCCTTTAAATACGCCGCATCCTCTAAAAACCTTGCCCCCAGCCACGCCTTCGGGGCGTCCAGATAGCTGCTCCGGTGGATCAGCTGATCCGGGCGATTTTCCAAAAGATAGCGGTTGGCGAAGCTCCTGCGGTTGGCGGGGGGATTGAAGGTCATGAACTCCCACGCCTTGTCCCCGCCCCGCAGCAGCGACTGCTGGATGCTCCGAGTCTCCTCCAGCCCGTCAAACTGATCCCATTCCTCGAAATGTAAAAGGCCGATGTACCCGAACGGCACCTTGACGGATTTCAGTGCGCCGGGATCGTCCGCCCCCAGAAACAGGATTTTCTGCCCGGTGGGGAGATAGCACAGCTCCATTGGCTCCACCGTAGCCCGGAATTTGTCCCCCAGCCCCAGCTTGTCTGCCGCCCAGAGATATTGGGCGAAGACGCTTTTCCGCAGGGTGCGGGCCACCTTCCGGAGCACCGCCCCGTGCAGCTCCGGGTTCGCCGTCAGCAGCAGCAGCATTTCGATGGACGCAAAGGAGCTTTTCAGGCTCCCCCGTCCCCCCGTCAGCACCAGCCGGTGGTACTCGCCGCTGCGAATGCCCTGATGCACCGGGAAAAACGCCGGGCCGATCAGCTCTGAGAGCTTACAGGTCGTCAATGATCTTCACCTCGTTTTCGGAATTCTCCGCCGCCTCCGGCATCTCCGGACGCTCCCGCCACCGGCCGGGACAGCGGTTTTTCAGCCAGAAAATCTGCGCCCGCACGTCCGGCCCCACGTGGTGGGTGACGGTGGTGGAGCGCTGGCCGGTCTTTTCCGACCATTCCTCCTTTGTCTCCTGATAGTCGTAGCCAAGGGCGCGGGTCAGGAGCGCCAGCTCTACATGGGTTTCCATGGATGCGTCCTCCGCCTCGGCCTGCGCCCGGAGGGCGGCAAGGGCGGATGTGAAATTGGATGATTGGGACATAAGCGCCTCCTTGTGTGGATTTTTGGATTCGGGCAATAAAAATCCCCCTCCGGACGGAAACACGAACCGGAAGGGGGGTGTATGCAGTTCTTTACGATGCTATTGTACCACCATATTCTGGAAAAGTCAATTGCAAGCTTGTGGCGTTTTTGTGGCACATTGGCTGCACCTGCGGGCAGCAGAAGCGCCGAATTGCCCCCTCCATTTTCTATCTTTTTCCCGAAAACTTTTTCCGACTCGACAGTTTTCGACAAATTTCACGGGACAGCCATGGTATGATGGAATCAGAAAGAGCAAAACACCCGATCATTCATCCGTCAACCTCATCAGGCTGTGCCTGAGCCGGTCCATGCAGACATGGAGAAAGGAAACATTATGACTTACTACAACATTCCCACCACGGCAGAACGGATTCGGAAGCTTCGGCTGGAGCAGGGGCTGACCCAGCAGACCGCCGCAGATCAGCTGGAGATCAGCTTTGGATTTTTGAGCAGGCTGGAACGGGGGCTTCAGGGCTGCTCGCTGGAGCTGCTGGCAAGGCTTTCGGTGCTCTATGACGTATCCATGGACTATCTTGTGCTGGGCGCCTCCCGCACGGGGCTTTCCAGAGCGGGCGTGGAGCGGCTGATCGCCTTCCTTCAGGAGCTGCTGGAGGAAAGCACGGTGTATTCCTCCGCCCGCAGCTAGACCAATCCGGAAAAAAAGCAGACCGGTTGGTGTCCGTACTTAAATCCCAT
>CAJKSU010000237.1 GCA_905202605.1 uncultured Eubacteriales bacterium | reverse complement strand
GTTCTCTGATTGTCTTAGCGCCCATGGCGAACGGGTAATTCGTCATGGGCGCTAAGCGTGTCAAAAATGTCTTTTTGCCCCGCTGAGCTGCGAATTTTTCAACTTCAAAAAGTTAAAAAATTCGTTTGATTGAACGCGAAGGGCGGGCCTTGCCCCCCTTCACTCTTCCCCCTGCTGCTCAGTCACATAACGCTCTACGAGGTTCTCTGATTGTCTTAGCGCCCATGGCGAACGGGTAATTCGTCATGGGCGCTAAATTATGATATATTATGCGATTCGGTTAGCCCTCGACATCCTGATTGGACGTATCAATATAGAACGTACCAACGATATCAGGATTGATCTCCGGCGGCACAGAAGGCTCAGAGGCAGGCGTTTCCGGCTGCTCCGCAGTTTCATCTACCTCAGCCTCAGGCGCTTTCTCCGGCTCCTGAGGAGCCTCAGGGGTTTCCTTGGCAGCTTTCTCCTCGGCAGCAGGGGTCCCTCCCTCCTCCGGCTCGTCCAGATCGGCGTAGATGGAGGTATCCTCCACCTCAGCAGCTTCCTCCTGAGCGGGCGCAGTCTCCGGAGCCTTTTCTACGGGCTTTTTCTTGCCTTCCGCCTTCAGCTGCTCCAGCTCCTGGGTCAAACGCTGAATCTGCTCCCGCGCATCGGCGGCGCGGTCACACCATGGCTGATATTCGGTCATATCCGCCTCGGCCTGCGCCTGATAATCCCGATAGAACAGGCGTCCCATCTCTGTATACGCCTTTTTGAGCTTATCTTCTTCGCTGGAAATCGCCAGCTTTACCCGTCCGATGGAAGCCATGGTACGGGTCTTGCTGACCGCAGTATCTGCTGCAGAAACCGTTACCTGTGCTGCCAGCCCGGCAGTCTTTTTCAGTGTATCCAGAAACGACATATAAGCATCTCCTTTTCATGACCCGCCGGGGCGGAAACGCCCCAGAGGTTCTTTGATTGTTCAAATTGTATGCTTTTTCTCCGAAATTGTCAATACACAATGGCACGGAATTGTATCAGCGCAATGTTCTTCGGGTTAGAACAGGCCGGTGATCACGCCGTTTTCATCCACGTCGATCTTCTCCGCCGCGGGGACCTTGGGCAGTCCGGGCATGGTCATAATATCGCCGGTCTGCACCACGATAAAGCCTGCACCGGCGGAAATCTTTACCTTGGTCACATGGATGGTAAAGCCCTCAGGCCGCCCCAGCTTGGTCTGATCGTCCGACAGAGAATACTGGGTCTTCGCCATACAGATGGGAAGGTTCCCATAGCCCAGCTCGGTGAGCTTCTGGATGGAATCCTTTGCCGCCTTGCTGTAGGTCACGCCGCTGCCGCCGTATACACGCTGCACAATGGTTTCGATCTTCTCGGCAATGGGCTTGTCCAGTTCATAGGAAAAATGGAAATCGTGGGGCTTTTCGCACAGCCGCAGCACCTCGTCTGCCAGCTCCAGACCGCCCTCGGAGCCTTTGCCCCAGACCTCGCTCATGGCAACGTTGACCCCGTACTGGGCGCACTTCTCCCGAATCAGGTTCAGTTCTGCATCAGTATCCTGCGTAAACCGGTTGATAGCGACCACAGCAGGAAGACCAAACACCTGCGTAATGTTCTCCACATGCTTTAAGAGGTTGGGAATTCCCTGCTCCAATGCCGTGAGGTTCTCCTGTCCCAGCTCGGTCTTGGGAACGCCGCCGTTGTATTTCAGCGCCTTGACTGTTGCCACAATCACCACTGCGGACGGTTCCATACCCGCATAGCGGCATTTGATATCCAGAAACTTCTCTGCACCAAGATCCGCGCCAAAGCCAGCTTCCGTAACCACATAGTCGCTAAGCTTCAGCGCCGTATCCGTTGCGGAGACGGAGTTGCAGCCATGAGCAATGTTGGCAAAGGGGCCGCCATGGACAATGGCAGGGTTATGCTCCAGCGTCTGCACCAAATTGGGCTTGATGGCATCCTTCAAAAGCGCCGTCATTGCACCCTCCGCCTTGAGATCATGGGCGGTGATCGGCTCTCCCTTGCGGTTGTAGCCCACGATGATCCGGGCGATCCGCTGCTTAAGATCCATCAGATCGCTGGCCAGACACAGCACCGCCATAATTTCAGAAGCCACGGTGATGTCAAAGCCGTCCTCACGGGGTACACCCTGCATCCGTCCGCCGATGCCGCAGATGATGTTCCGCAGCTGCCGGTCATTCATATCCACGCAGCGCTTCCATGTGATGTTCTTCACATCGATATCCAGAAGGTTGCCCTGCTGAATGTGGTTGTCCAGCATGGCGGCCAGCAGGTTGTTGGCTGCGCCAATGGCGTGGAAATCGCCGGTAAAGTGCAGGTTGATATCCTCCATAGGCACCACCTGAGCATAGCCGCCGCCAGCTGCGCCGCCTTTTACGCCGAACACGGGGCCAAGGGAAGGCTCCCGCAGGCAGAGCATGGTGTTCTTGCCTTTTTTCACCAGAGCGTCTGCCAGACCGACGCTGGTGGTGGTTTTACCCTCCCCGGCAGGGGTGGGGTTGATGGCAGTGACCAGAATCAGCTTGCCCTTTCTGGGGGCGTTTTTCAGGCTGGTGATATCCAGCTTTGCCTTGTACTTGCCATAGTGCTCCAGCAGCTCGCCGTCGATACCAGCCTTGGTGGCCACCTGGTCAATGGGAAGCATGGGGGTGGCCTGTGCAATTTCAATGTCAGTTTTCATATTCAGCACTCCTTTGCATAATTCCGAATCGGCAGAAAAAAAGCCCACCAATCCGGACAGATTGCCCAGACGGTCGGCATTTCACGGGTCATACTCCATGTGGTACTCCACTTCCGTCAGTTGTATGACCACATTTAAGATACCATGGTGTCGCTGATTTGTCAAGAGCAAGCACCGCGAAAAGTGGAGGCAGTTTCCCGCCTCCACCTGTGGTTATTCTTCCGCATTTCCTTCGGAATTCTCCTCCGGCGCAGTTTCTGCCATGGGTTCTGATGCATCCTCCGCCATTTCAGTCTCTGGAGCAGGATCTTCCGCTTTCTCCGGGTTCAAGGACGTTTCTGCCGGCTCAGCTTCCGCAGTTTCAGGTGTGGCCTCCTCCGCCCCTGCGGCCTCTGCCGCCTTCCGGCGTGCCACCTGCCTCACATACAGCTCCTCCGGATCATGCTCCCGGAAGATCTTATCGTACACCAGAAAAATCACCACGCCAAGGAAGCAGATGCCCGCCAGAAGCTGGCTCACCCGGAGATTGGATGCGCCCACATACAGGCTGTCGGTGCGCAGCCCCTCAATGAACATCCGCCCAAGGCCATACCAGCCCAGATACATCAGGAAAATCTGCCCGTCAAACTTCCGTCGCTTGGAATAGAAATGCAGGATCAAAAGACCGATGGCATTCCATACCGACTCATAGAGGAACGTGGGATGCACATAGATGGTCACGCCATTTGCATCGGTCAGCCCCATCCGCAGGAAGCTGTTTGTCTGCGCACCAAAGGCCTCCCGGTTCATGAAGTTGCCCCAGCGCCCAATGGACTGGCCGATGAGCAGTCCCAGTCCGCCGATATCCAGCATGGCGGAGGTTTTGACCTTTTTCACCTTGGTATACAGGAACAGGCCGATCGCTGCGCCGATGACGCCGCCGTAAATGGCAAGGCCGCCCTCCCATATGTAGAGGACCCGGATGGGGTCATCTTTGTAGAGATTCCACGAGAACAGGCAGTAAT
>CAJKSU010000236.1 GCA_905202605.1 uncultured Eubacteriales bacterium | reverse complement strand
GATTGAATATTTGACCGTTATGAATCATTGCCACATCCACGGGCAGCCCGGTAACTTCCCGGTGTTGTGCACAGCCTGCGCTGGAACACCCTGTGCATGGTCTCGCGGCTGCCGAATCCACATTGGGCAGAGATTTCAGACAGGTTCAGATTTGTATGTTCCAGCAGATTGCAGGCCAGCTCCACTCGGAGTTCGTGCAGCTTTTCCAGAATTGGCACTCCATAGTACCGCTTAAAGGCGCTGCACAGCGTGGAGGGCTTTGCATGGACATGTTCCGCGATTTCCTGCACAGTGAGCTCCGGCCGCCGGAAGTTCTCATAGAGGTACTGCATCGCCTCCGTGACATTCATTCGCTTTTCGTTGTTGGTGTTGTCGGAATAGAGCTTTGCGATCCCATCCAGGAATGCCATATACCGTTCCACGATCTCATGCCATTTTTTGCACCCAACCAGATACCTCCATGCCACGGTCTCCAGGCTAAGCTGGCTCGGGGTGATCATCCGCAGGGCCACAAGCTCGGAATAGGTATGCTCCACCAGGTACTTATAGTTGTCCCGCAGCACGTCCGCGTCATAGGGCCGCATGGACCGCAGCACCTCCAGATGCTGCAGGCCCAGGGCCCGCAGTGTATGATCCCGCCGCTGGAGCTGCGCGATAATGTCCTTGGTCGCCGTGTCCACAAACTGCAATATGCTGAATACATGCTTATCCGGCTGGTCGGGAACGATGAGCCGAAAGACGCCCTGATCAATGTCAAAGAAGCGGCTGAACTGCACCGCCTTCCAAACGTGTTCGTATTCCTCCGCGATCTGCTCCGCAGAGGGGATGTATTTCCCGATATGTACCGACAGCTTCAGGTCATACTGCGACTGGCAGGCGGATACGATGGACTCGCAGCTGGCCTCCACCTGCTCTATGACCTGGCGCTCCGCCGCTTCATCCAGCCTGTATTGAAAACACAGCAATACGGAGACGCCGCCGTCCAGCTCCGCCTGAAAGCCCCACAGCTTTTGCAGCAACTGTTCGCCGATCAGTTGGGTCACAAGCCGGCAGCAAAAGAAGGTTTCCACACCGGGTGTTTCATCCCTGGTTTGAAAGACAATGGGGATAAAGCCGCAGCTGCCGATGGGCACTCCCATTCTGGCCAGGGCCTGCCACTCCCCTTGGGAAATCGCCTCCGAACTATGAAAAATCCGTCCCATGATTCGGTGGTAGGCTCCATCCTCCATTCCAGATGGAAGATAGGCAGGCGGCTGCTTCCCCAGCTGGCCTATGCGTGCAAGTGCGGTCTCATTCATCGCTGAACCATCCTTTGTCAAATCATGATCATCACATACTTTTCCATCGGGAGCTTCTGTAATATTTCTATTGTATGTCTCAGCCCCAGTTCAAGGTCGTATCTCTTCCAGATGCCGAGGATATTGGCTCTGATTCTGTTAAAAATAATGATACAATCTCTTTGGTTTCTGATGCTGCCGCTAAGAATTCGTTCTGGGGATTTATCAGGCGGCCAGTCCCGGGAACAGCATGCACATCAGGATCACCGCAACCATACCGATAAATATGTACAGTACCGTGGTTCGGAAGATGGGACCATAACCCTCCTTGTGGGTCAGACCGCAGGTCATCAGTGCGGAAATAACTGCCGCATTGATGGGGATGGTGTCCAAAATGGAAATGGCAAAGCAGCCGATCCGGTGTGCGGCAGAGAGGTTCAGTCCAATGTCCTGCGCGATAGGCCCAAAGATGCCGGCGGAAAGCTGCAGTCCGGCCACAGCGTTTCCTGCCAGGAAGCCGGACAGGGACGCGGAGGTAGTCCACGCAATCAGCGGATTGACCTTGGTGGCCATGGCGGTAAACAGGTCAGACAGATAGGCAAAGCCACTGGAGGCCTGGATCACGGTGGCCAGACCCATCTGGATTGCCATGGGCAGGAATACCATCGCGGTCCCCTGGGCACCCTTTTCCGCCAACCCCAGGTAGGGCTTCACCTTCTCCTGGGGCGTATAAATGTGGTTGCACAGGACGATGCAGCCCAGCAGGGTGCCGCACAACAGACTCAGCACCACATTGATTCCCAGGATCATATTCATGACTGCCACCAGCAGGATGGGCAGCAGGGACAGAATCGGATTGGGCAGTGCCTTGGTATTATCCAGAGGCGGGATATTGGCATTGCCCACCTCAAAATGCTCGTCCTTCTTTTCCGCCTTCTTCACGGCAGAAAACAGGTAGATCACATCGCAGATCAGGATCACGGCGACACCCACCAGCCCAGGGATCAGGGCAGCAGTAGTCTTGGTGCCCAGGAACATGGACGCCAGGATATTGCCGTTGGTCAAGGGCGTACCAGGGCAGCAGACTGCGGTGGTAACACCCGCAAACAGGGTTGCAGGCAGCAGCCGGCGGGGAATATCCAGCTGCTCGAAGATCATCATGCCGATGGGCAGCAGCGTAAAGACGCAGACAAAAGCGTCCAGGCCGCCGAAACCAAAGATGATGGAGATCAGCATGAATGTGATGAGTCCGCGCATCTTACCGTTGATGCCTGTGGCGTTCCGCACAATCAGCTTGTTCAGAGACTGGGCGATGGAACGGGCTGCTCCTGTGTGCAGGTAGACCTGCGCGAACAGCTGGGCCATCAGGAAGGTCAGGAAGAACATAGACAGTGCGGACTGCATACCAGTGATGAAAGTCGCTGGCTCTGCCATTGGGCCGGAGCCGCCAATCAGCGTTGCCATGGGGTCCATGCCGTTGACAAGGCACACCAGCAGCGCACCGATCAGCATGGAGATCGTGGGGTTCAGGCCCTTATAGACCGTATAAATCACAAAGGCCAGTGGGATAAGAAGCAGTAATAAGTTGACCAATTTTCTTTCTCCTTTCATTTCCGAAGTCCCAGCAATTCCGGGACTTTTTTTCCATAGTTTTCAACCGTTCAGGCGTTTCTTGCCTCAGCCGCCTATAGCGCATTCATTATACATTGTGAAAAGTTGACACAAGGGATATAATTTGACCATCGTGACACATTTTGACCATTTTCGCAGACCACAAATCCAACACAGCGGGACCCGAGACCGCTTGCTGCAGCTTCGGGTCCTTTGTATGGGAATGGAAAGGAATCTAGTTGATGTGGGCGTCTTAGGCTACCAATTGAGAACAAATGCTCACGCTTCTTCGATTGCTTCAGCAGGGCAGTTCTCGTAACAGCTTCCACACGCGATACAGGTGTCCTGATCAATAACACGAATACCATCGCCCATGAAAATGGCGGATACTGGGCAGTTGCTCTGGCACAAGCCGCAGCCAATACATTCTTCTGTAATCTTGTACATACTTTTTCCTCCTTAAAATTACATAGCAGCCCTTTGGGCGCTGCATATGGTTTTTGTGAGTTCCATACCGCAGGTCAAGTGCAGGTTCGGATTACGCCCCGGCACGGGAATAATTAGTAAGTTGCCGCCAGCTGCTTTCATCGAAACTCCGGCAGCTGGCGGCTGTAAAGGGAGATAAGGGAATGAGTCTGTCTTAGGCGTGCCAAACCAGCGTGCAATATAGAAGCGCCCAGAATCTGACTGGAGTTTTTGCTTCATGCATAAAAGCAGATTACAATTCAAATTTATTTCTCTTGGGCGTTATTATAGTATCATTATAGCAATTGGAAATTCTCCAAGAAAGTAAAACTTTGTAGACTTTGTGTTGCAGAGTTTCAACAT
>CAJKSU010000235.1 GCA_905202605.1 uncultured Eubacteriales bacterium | reverse complement strand
TGGTACAGTGTGGGCGGTATCTGGTCAACGTACTGCACGGCGACTTCGGCATTTCCTATAAGCTCAATCGCTCCGTTACCACGCTGATCCTTCAGGCATTCCCCTATACCCTGAAGCTCTCTATCATTGCGGCACTTGTGGCATGGATTATTGGTATCCCTGCGGGTATTGTCTCTGCAGTAAAGAAAAACTCCCTGCTGGATCATCTGTTTATGGGCGTTTCTCTCATGGGCGTTTCCATGCCGGTGTTCTGGGCTGCTCTGCTGTTCCAGTACATATTTGCCTATAAGCTGGGCTGGTTTCCGGTGTCCGGAGTGGCGGGCTGGAGCAGTTATGTGTTGCCGTCTATCGTGCTGGGCTGGAGCTCAGCGGGTACTATTGCACGGTTAACCCGCTCGAATCTGCTGGAAACTCTGGAGGACGATTATATTCGTACTGCATGGGCTAAGGGGCTTGGGCAGGGTGGCGTAATTGTGAAGCACGCTTTTAAAAACGCACTGCTTCCTGTCATTACTATGATGGCCATTCAGGTGGCGTCGCTCCTGTCCGGCGCGGTGATTACCGAGTCCGTATTTGCAATTCCCGGCGTTGGACGGCTGGCAGTGGATGCAATTTCCAGCCGCGATATGCCGTTGCTTCAGGGGACTGTGGTATTTACTACGATTCTGATTATTCTGGGCAACCTGCTGGCAGACGTTCTCTACTCTGTCATTGACCCTCGTATTCGTAACGATCACTGAGAGGAGGACGTATCTCTTGCGGAAATCAGATCAATATGCAGCCAGAAAGGCTGCGGAATCCGAAAAGACTTCTGTTGAAAATCAGCATGAAGAGGATATTGCTGCACAGCTGGGCGAGGAAGATACCGGCTGGGACAAGGTAAAACGGCTATGTAAAGAGAATAAGCTCGCGGCCTTTTCCGCGCTGGTGATTCTTCTGATTGTACTGGCGGCGATTTTTGCGCCGCTTGTAGCGCCTTATGACCCCACAAAGCAGGATCTTACCCACCGGCTGGAGGGCATGAGCATGCAGCACATTTTCGGCACCGATCAGCTGGGGCGCGATGTGCTGAGCCGAATGATCTACGGTGCGCGTATTTCTCTGTGCATTGGTATTTTTCCCACCATGATCTCCATGATTCTGGGTACGGTGCTGGGACTGATGTCCGGCTATCTTGGAAAGACTGTGGACTTCATCATCATGCGCCTTGCGGATATCGTGATGGCGTTTCCCTCTCTGCTACTGGCAATGGTGGTTATGTACACCCTGGGAAGCGGAATTGTAAACATTTTTCTTGCTTTGACAATTGTTTCATGGGCTGGAACTGCTCGTGTGGTGCGATCTCAGACACTTTCCCTTCGAGAAATGGAGTATGTACAGGCTGCACGGAGCATGGGTGTGGGCAACTTCAAAACGATGTTTCGGCATATTCTGCCCAACTGTCTGCCTTCTTTGATTGTTCTGTTTACCTTGAATATCCCCGGCTCCATCCTCTCCGAGTCCAGCCTGAGCTATCTGGGTATTGGCGCACAGTCGCCTGCCACCAGCTGGGGCCTGATGGTATCAGAGGGCAAGGATTATCTGTTCACCAACCCTGTGGTGGCCATTGCGCCCGGCGTTGCCATTCTCGTACTGGCGTTGGCATTTAATTTCCTTGGCGATGGTGTGCGTGATGTGCTCGATCCCTATGGAAAGCAGCAGTAAGGAGGTAGAAACATGGAATTTACACTGCAAATTCAGCACCTTAAAACCCAGTTTCAGACCTCCAAAGGCATCTCTCCCGTGGTAGACGATGTTACCATTGATATCCCCAAGGGAAAGATTGTCGGACTGGTAGGCGAGAGCGGCTGCGGTAAGAGCATGACTGCTATGAGTGTCATGCAACTGGTGAAAAAGCCCGGTAAGATCGTAGATGGCAAGGTGCTGCTCATGGGCAAAAACCTGCTGGAGGCCTCGGAAAAGGAAATGCGCAATGTCCGGGGTAATGAGATTTCCATGATCTTTCAGGAGCCGATGACTTCCCTGAATCCGGTATATACTGTGGGCAAGCAGGTGCGGGAGGCAATCCTCCTCCACCAGAACCTCAGCAAGGAAGAGGCCAAGAATAAGGTCATTGATATATTCCGGAAGATCGGTATTCCGGAGCCGGAAAAGCGCTATAACTCCTATCCCCATCAGCTCTCTGGCGGCCTTCGGCAGAGAGTGATGATCGGCATGGCAATGGTATGTGAGCCGGAGCTGCTGATCGCTGATGAGCCGACCACTGCGCTGGACGTTACCATTGAGGCGCAGATCTTAAAGCTGATGAAAAAACTGCGGGATGACAACGGCACTTCAATTCTGATGATTACCCATAACATGGGCGTTGTGGCGCAGATGTGCGACATTGTCTATGTCATGTATGCGGGCAAGGTTATGGAGCAGGCCGAGACCTTTGAACTGTTCCGGAATACCTGCCACCCCTATACCGAGGGACTCCTGAAATCTATCCCAAGAATGGATAATCAAGTGGATCGGCTGTACAGCATCCGAGGTGTGGTGCCGAATCTGCTGCATCTTCCCAAGGGGTGCAGCTTCTGTACCCGGTGCGATTACGCGACCGAACGCTGCCGTCAGGAGCGCCCGGAGCTTTATCCTGTGGGAGACGGACATATGGTTCGCTGCTTCCGGTATGAGAAGAGGGGAGACGACCATGGAGAAGAATAATGTGTTGGTGGATGTGCAAAGCCTGGTCAAGGAGTTTCCGGTATCCGGCTCCGGGAAGGGCGTCGTCCACGCCGTATCCGATGTCAGCTTCCAGATTTATGAGGGCGAAACTCTGGCGCTGGTAGGCGAGAGCGGCTGCGGCAAAAGTACTCTGGGGCGTCTGCTGCTCCGGCTTCTGGAGCCTACCTCCGGCGAGGTCATCTTTGACGGCATCAATGTTGGAAAGCTGAAGGGGAAAGCATTACGGGACTTCCGGAGGGAAATGCAGATCATTTTTCAGGATCCCTATGCATCTCTGAATCCAAGAATGAATGTGGAGCGGATCATTTCCGAGCCGTTGATTACCCATAAGGTATGTGCCAGTAAAATGGAGACGCGACACCGTGTGGTGGAGCTGATGCAGGAGGTTGGCATTCCGGTGGAATTCCTCCGGCGGTATCCCCACCAGTTCTCCGGCGGTCAGCGGCAGAGAATTGGCATTGCCCGTGCGCTGGCTCTGCGTCCACGGCTGATCGTCTGTGACGAGCCGGTTTCTGCGTTGGATGTATCCATTCAGTCGCAGGTGCTGAACCTGCTGGATGACCTGCAGGAGCAGTATCACCTGACTTATCTCTTTATTTCCCACGACCTCAGTGTGGTTCGGCATATCTCCGACCGCGTTGCGGTGATGTTTCTGGGCTGTATCTGTGAGATCGGCTCTACGGAGGAGATTTATAACAGCCCCATGCATCCCTACACCAAGTTCCTGCTGGATTCCGTGCCTCAGCCGGATCCCACCCAGCGAGATGACGATAAGGAGCTTCTCGCCGGCGAGATTCCCAGCCCGGTGAACCCGCCCTCCGGCTGCCGCTTCCGTACCCGTTGCCCCTATGCAACGGATCGCTGTGCGCAGGAGGTTCCGGAGCTGAAAACCTATGGGGATCGTCAAGTGGCCTGCCACTATCCACTGAATGTAAACACCTGAAATTATTGAAAAGCCCGCCGCGTCAGCGGTGGGCTTTTGCCTTGGAAAGGAGCGCATTATGAGTGAGATCGTA
>CAJKSU010000234.1 GCA_905202605.1 uncultured Eubacteriales bacterium | reverse complement strand
TATTGGCAGACAACGAGCCAAGTACGGCGGAATCCGCAAAGGAACCGCTGGTGGAGTCCCAGCCAGAGGAATCGCCAGCCATTGCACCGCCGACACAATCCATATTGGAATTGGATGAGGCCGTAGAGAGTTCAGAGACAGGAACAGACAATGAAGCTGAAACGCCTACCTCCATGGATGGTGAAACTTTGACTCGCACAGACAGTGATGGCGTTATGTTGCTAGGTGGCGGCGGCACCATGCACGCTACCTGACCTCGGATTACGGAAAGGCCCGAATGTCCAACCGCAGCGCCGAGATGTCCGGCGTGCTGCTCATTAAGGAGGCCACAAAGAAGGGCTACAAGGAGGCGGCTCCCGGAGATTCCGTCAAGCTCGGTTATACCCGTGGCAACACCAAACGGGGGCGGGTTGGAAAAGCCTTTGCCCATACGCTGGATACCTCCTGCGCCCAAGGGATCGTTGAGAGCGGCGGCAGAATTCGCCGTTTGATGCCCAGAGAATGCCTTAGATTGCAGGGCTTCGGAGAAGATCAGATCGACAGGCTTCTTGCCATCACCTCGGACGCGCAGGCGTATAAGCAGGCTGGCAACAGCGTGACGGTCAATGTGATTGAAGCCGTTGGCCGGAATCTGAAAGCGGTACACGAAGAATTGCGAGGCGGCACATGATCGACATCAAAAACCAGCAATTCGGCGTGGAGATCGAATTCACCGGCATCACCCGCCGTGAAGCCGCAACCGCTCTGGCAAACTACTTCCACACTGCGGCAGTGTATTTAGGCGGAGGCTATTACGCCTGGGGCGTTTCAGATTCCACCGGACGGCAGTGGAAGATCATGAGCGACGGCAGCATCCGCGGGGAGCAAAAGGTGTATGATCATTACATCCGTACCGGTGAGCGCAGCTATCAGGTAGAGTTTGTAACGCCTGTCCTCCATTATGAGGATATGGATCTATTCCAGGGAGCGATCCGTGCCCTGCGGAATGCTGGCGGCAAGGTCAACAACTCCTGCGGTCTTCATGTCCATGTGGATGCCGCCAACCATAACAGGAACAGCCTCAAGAACCTCATGTCCATCATGTACTCCAAGGAGGACATCCTGTTCAAAGCCTTACAAGTCAACGAAAACCGCGTGCAGCAGTGGTGCCAAAAGGTGCGGGAGCCGATGCTGAGGAAGACCCGACGGCTCTCCTCTGAAGAGACCAAGGATCTCAGTAAATTGGAGGATATCTGGTATGACGGCAATGACGGCAGCCATGAGCATTACAACTGGACAAGATATTACGCACTCAATCTCCATTCCGTGTTCTACCGTGGGACAGTGGAATGGAGATGTTTCAATTCTACCCTCCATGCAGGGCGGGCTAAGGCGTATGTGAATCTATGCCTCGCCATGTCCGCCCAGGCCATCAATCAGCGGAGCTCCGTCATGCGGAAAATGGTCAGCGATAACGAGCTGTTCACCTTCCGGGTGTGGCTGGTTCGCATGGGTCTCAATGGCCCGGAGTCCAAGACCACACGGGATCATCTGCTGGCCAATCTGGAGGGGGATCGCGCCTGGAGGTACGACAAGGACAGCTATGAGTCTGCAAAGAAACGACACAAATCCGAACACGAAAGGTAAGGTGTTTCATTGAAAATTCGTATTGAAGATCGAGACTACAGGGGCACTCCTGTGGAAATTTTGGACCAGCTCCGGATGGAAGCGGATCGGGGCATCCCCACGGTGGCGGAGTACATCCGCTTTGTGCAGGACAACATCCAGCGGATGTCCGGGCAGCCCTGCACACTGGATGGCGGCAGCACGGAAAAGCGGGCGCTGTCCCTGATCAAGCATTTGGAGGCACTGTATGCACTGGAGGTGATGGAGGTATGAGTGGAACCCTGTATTTTGCCTATGGCAGCAACATCAATTTGAATCAGATGGCGGTGCGCTGCCCCGATGCAAAAGTGGTGGAGCCTGCGGTGCTGGAGAACTACGAGCTGTTGTTCCGGGGAAATGGGAGCTCCTTTGGTGTCGCAACCATCGCCCCCAAGGAAGGGAGTCAGGTGCAGGGGCTCCTGTGGAAGATCACGCCCTATTGTGAACTGAGCCTGGATATTTACGAGGGTTATCCCCGGCTTTATGAAAAGCAGGCAATCACGCTGTGCACAAAATCCGGTAAGCAGGTGCAGGCCATGGTTTACGTCATGACTCACGAGAAGGAGCGGCTCCCGACCATGCCCACCCGCAGCTACTACACCGGCATCCAGGAGGGCTTCCGACAGAACGGCCTACCGATGAAAACTCTGGAACAGTCTCCGCCAGTGCTTTCAGGAGGTAGATACTATGGCGCGGGGGAACTCTACGAAAAATCTCAAGAAAGGACAGCATAACCATGAGCGACAATCCTATGAAGATCTTAGTGGTGGAGCCCATGAAGCGTCCCCATGTACAGAAGATCGATGGCAGCCTTGCTTCCATGCAGAAGCTGGTAGGCGGAACCATTCAGACCGTTTACCCCTTTGACGATCCAATGGCTCTCATCTGTAACGACGAGGGCAAGCTGATGAATTTACCCTGTAACCGTTTCCTCTATGATGAGCATCGGAACCCCTATGACGTGATCTGCGGTACCTTTTTTGTGGTGGGTGTCGGGGATGAAAATTTCAAGTCCCTGACAGACCGGCAGATCCGCAAATACCACGAAATGTACAGCCGGGAGGTCATTCTCTCGGCACCGGGAAAGGAGCGCAAAAAGCACAATGACAAAGAGAGATAACTACATTCTGACCGCTGAGTCGGTCACTGAGGGCCACCCGGACAAGCTCTGCGACACCATTGCGGACGCGGTGCTGGACGCCTGCCTGTTGGGCAATCCCGACAGCCGGGTGGCCTGCGAGGTGCTGGCAACTGCCGGGAAGATCACAGTGGCTGGGGAGATCACCACCAAGTCCATGCCGGACATTCCCCACATCGTCTGCAAAACCGTTCGGCAGATCGGCTATTCTGGAAATTATGAGGTGGAAGTGGATGTCCATGACCAGTCCCCGGATATTGCAGAGGCGGTCAACGGCGAGAACGAGATCACAGCCGGAGACCAGGGAATCGTGTACGGCTACGCCTGCCGGGAGACACCCCAGCTTCTGCCCCTACCTGTGGTGCTGGCCCATCTGATCACCATGGGCCTGACCGAGGTTCGCCGGAACCACCTGCTGGAATGGCTCAGACCGGATGGAAAGGCACAGGTGTCCGTGGAATATGAGGATGGCAAGCCCGTAAGAGTCAGCACCGTAGTGGTTTCTACTCAGCACGAGCCGGAGGTAAGCCAGAAGGAGCTCCGGGAAGCTGTCTACCAGCTCATCCTTGTGCCTGCGCTGGGAAAATATCTGGATCAGAACACAGGAGTGCTTATTAACCCCAGCGGTTCCTTTGTGCTGGGCGGCTTTGAGGCGGACACTGGTTTGACCGGGCGCAAGCTCATGGTGGATACCTACGGCGGCATTGTTTCCCACGGCGGCGGGGCACTGTCTGGCAAGGACTGCACCAAGGTGGATCGCAGCGGGGCGTACATGGCCCGGTATCTCGCCAAGAACATCGTAGCGGCGAGTCTGGCGGAGAAGTGCACTGTCAGCATGGCATACGCCATCGGCAAGGCGGAGCCACTGTATGTCCAGGCGGACACCCATGGAACCGGCGTGTACCCGGATGCTGTGCTGGCGGAAGCAGTAAAGCTGATCTTTGACCTGATGCCTACGGGCATGGCAAACACACTCCAGCTCATGGAGCCCATCTACCAGAAGTATTGCAACTACGGACATTTCACCCACCAGAGTGC
>CAJKSU010000233.1 GCA_905202605.1 uncultured Eubacteriales bacterium | reverse complement strand
TGACACCACTGGTGACACAAATCAGCTGGACAAACCATCTGCTTATTATGTCCGGTTCCAAGACGGCAGAAGAACGACATTTTTACATGGCGCTCTGCGCAAAGGAGCATCATTCCAAGCGCGAGTTGGAGCGTCAGATCGGCACGTCGTACTACAAGCGTTCGATGATTTCCGTCAAGAAGCCGGTTCCCGAATCTGTTTCGCACGATGTGCGCGAAAGCATTCTTGATACCTATGTGCTTGAATTTCTGGATCTGCCAGAGCAATTTTCTGAAAAGAATCTCCGCAAGGCGATCATCGGGAATAGGCTTTGTCTTCCTGACAAGACGCTTCTGCAAAACAAGCTGCGTGAGTTGACAGAGCTTGCGCTGGAAAGCGGCGATGATGACGAGGAGGAGGAAGGATGAAAAAATAGGAGGCCGATGATTTGGAGTGTTCAAAGAATGACTGGAAGGCGTTCTGTAAAAAAGTCCCCAAATGGCAGGAACGCTACATAGACCGGCTTACAAAGGAGTATATCGAGTTGTTATCCAGCAGCAAGCCGGCGTCTGTACGCTTTTGGGAATTGTCTGCTAGGATGAGGGATGATCGACGCAATCCTAGAGTGCGTCTCACTATGAGAAAATCCATGATGCTGTATGACCTAGTTCAAATGATTCAGCTTGGAGTAGTTGATCGTAGTGAGCTTGACGGATTTAGTGATGAACTAATACAAAATGTAGATATACTACTGAAGCGCAGCGAGATGGAATCGTAAAGAACGTGCAGCACCGGTACAACCCGGCATCTTTTTCGTTCAGATATGACAACCCCTCATGAAACGACTGTTTCATGAGGGGTTCTTGTCACTAAAGTGCCAAGAACGGCAGGTCAACGCTGAATTTTGCGTTGACCTGCCGTTTTAAATACGTGCTATATTATCTTGCATTATAGCGGTCCAGGGCGTCCTGATAAATGTCAATCAGATCCTGAATGCCCATGGATTCGATGGTGTCACGGAACGAATCAAACTCACTCAGCGGCACGGTGCCGGTGATAAAGCCCAGGGTTTCCGAAGCCACGTAGGTGGCAATATCATTATAGGCGGAGTTGAATGCATCCGACTCTTCTGTGGTGAGGGAGACGTTCATGGGATATACATATGCGCCGTCGCCCTCGCTCTCCGACCAGGTTGCAACGCATTCTGACTGCTTTGGCGTATAGTTGACCTGGGTACGGGTATTGTCATTGAGGAAGGAGCCGACAAACAGCACATAGCGGTTCATACAGAGGGTAAACACCAGACCGTCAGGATTATTGGTCATCAGCTCTGTAAATACGGGGTTGCCGTCTGCATCATAATTGAAGGTTTCTCCCTCAATGCCGTAGTTTGCCAGAATAGAGCCATCCTCGGTGTACCAGTAATCCAGCCATTTCATCAGGATTTCAAAATTGGAATCCTCCGGGCTGACAGAAGTGCCAACGGAGAAGCCGTTGCTGGAAACCATAACATTGGCTGCACCCTGATGTACCACATCCCCGGCGTTCTTTACCGGACGAGCTGCGGCAGCCAGATCAAAGTTCTCGTCCGCTGTGGCGCCAAAGAACTGCTCCATGGGGCCTGCAGGGGTGGAAACCATGGAAATCTGTCCGCTGCCCATCAGGTCGGCGTCACAGGTGGTGGTTCCGGTTCCGGAGATGAAGTCCGGATACAGAATGCCTGCCTGGTACCACTGATTCATCAGCGTAACATAGTCCAGATACCCATCCTCCAGGGGACTGAACACAACCTGACCGTCAATCTGCTCAAAGTAGGTTTCGGAGCCGTTATTATAGGCGGTGATTCCGAAACCGGCGGAAATGGACTTGGTAATGTCGTCGCCCAGATAGGTTGTCCAGAAGCAGCCGCCGAAGGTGTTGTGCATGGCGGTCAGAACATCCGTAAAATCGTCATAGGTCACGGGAATATCCATGCCAAGCTCGTCCAGCCAGTCCTTACGGAGCACCAGACCGGACTCTACCACATGCTTCTCATTCAGCGTGTAGGCAAGGCCCATGGCGCCGGAATCTGTATAGGTTTCCTTGGAATATTCCTCATCGCCGTCTACCAGTGCAAAGTAATTCGGCATGAGCTCCTTGTATTTGGCAAGATCAAGAATGATGTCAGCATCGATCGCCGTGTCAATGCCCTGGCCGTAATAGCCTGCAAATCCATCCATCAGGTTGGGATAGTCGCCGGAAGCAATGACCAGCGACAGGGCGGTTGCAGCGGAGTCCTTTGTAACGCTGGTAATTTCCATGTGTACCCCGGTGCGCTCTTCCATGGTCTGATAGGCCAGGTTGTCCTGCATGCCGTCCATATAGTCGGCCAGCGGCGGAACAAAGTCGTGCCACATGGTAAAGCTCACATCATCCTGGGTCAGGGGCAGTGTGATGGTTCGGTCAACCTCCGGCTCCTCCATGGATGGCTCGGAGACAGAAGCCTCGATATCGGATGCCGGTTCGTCAGGAACCTGTGCGGGGGTGCTTTCCGGGGCAGAATCCGTAGTGGTCGATACAGATTCCTTCTGGCTGGCAGAGGTGTCGCTGGCTGCGCTTTTTCCGCCGCATCCTGCAAATAGCCCCAGCAGCATACATGCTGCCAATAGCAGTGATAACTTCGATTTCATTTGTTGCTTCCTCCTTCTTTAACGTTAGGTTGATTGAATTGCTTCGGCAGCAATTTTGCCGCAGAGATAGCCGGAATTAAAGCTCCATGTGAAGCCTGCCGCATTGGGCGCATAGATTTCTGCTGCCCAGCCGCCAGCCACGTCACCGAGGGCATAGAGTCCGGAAATGACGGTGCCGTCTGTTTTCAGTACCCGGAACTGATCGTCGATGGTAACGCCGCCGCGAGTGCTGTCGGTGGACCGAATTCCCTTGAGCACATAGAAGGGCGGCTCCAGAATGGGCTGAAGGTGCCGCGCGTCTTTCCCGAGCAGAGTATCCTTTCCGGCTTGGCACATTTCGTTATAGGCTTCAACCGTGTTTTTGAGCGTATCATACGGAATGCCGAACTGCGCCGCGGCCTCTTTTAGACTGCTGCCGATGTAGGTAATGTTCTTCCCGGAGGCAGCCTCCTGAGCAAGACCCTCCAGCAGGGATACAGGAGTTTGATGAGTGCCGGGTTTTGCCTGCGGGGGCAGCTTGGCGCTGAGTGCGTCCACAATGCGGTGGTCTGCAATGGTATAGGTGGTATGCGCTGGAATGTTGTTCAGAGCCTCGTGATAATCAAATATGACGCTTTCGTCAATGAAGCGCTGACCGTACTGATTGACCACCAGACTGTCGGCACTGTATGCCAGCGCCTGGGTACCGCCTGGTCCCAGATGGCTTGGCCCTTTGATTAAAACACCCATGGCGCGCCGGGTGTCTGCGCCGATTCTCTCTGCCATATGGATGCCGTCGCCCACGCAAAGTCTGCTGCCAAAGGTGAAGTTCTCATCTTCAAGGCACCAGGTTGTGGGGAAAAACTCGTGCAGTGACGCAACCGTACCGGCAGCACCGCCGGTGGCAAGAATCACGGCCTTTGCGGTAATTTCTCCCTGGTCAGTCTGCACGCCGATTACAGCGCCGCTTTCATTGACCAGCAGACCGGTGGCGGGAACGGACGTCCGGATTTCGATTCCCGCAGTCTGACAAAGCTGCTTGAGATGCAGCACCACGGCAGTGCCCATATAGGAATGGCTGGTTGGCGCAGAGGTTTTATAGGGTTCTGCCAGCTCTGGACTTTCAATATTGGCCATCGTACAGCCAAAGGGCATTTTCCTGGTTTCAAAATTCAAGCCGCTGTCGGCCAGCCAATCCACAGACTCTCCTGTGGCGTAGATATACCGCTTTACT
>CAJKSU010000232.1 GCA_905202605.1 uncultured Eubacteriales bacterium | reverse complement strand
CGCAATGCTGAAGCTTTCGACCCGGACGCCCCCATTACCCGCGCCGAGTTTGCAACAATCTGCGCTCGTTTCGATAAGACCCAGATCAGCACCAGCAGTAACTTCACGGATATTTCCGGTCACTGGGCAGAAAAGTACATCGAGAGAGCCACAACACTGGGCTGGATCGCAGGCTATGCTGACGGAACTTTCCGCCCCAACAACTACATCACCCGCGCAGAGGCAATGACGATGATCAACCGCGTGCTCTGCCGTATGCCGCAGAGTGAGGATGACCTGCTGAACAACATGACCGTTTGGCCGGACAATCATCCGACCGACTGGCATTACCTCGCAGTTCAGGAGGCAACAAACAGCCACGACTTTGAACGTAAGGACGAGGTTAACGAAAAGTGGACGAAGCTGACCAACGGCTTTGACTGGAGACAGTATCAGTAAAGTCCATTCATAGCAATCATCTATTCCTGCTTTTAAGGCATCGGACATATCCTGTCCGGTGCCGGAAAGCCCGTGCTGCTGGATGCATGGACTGGGAATATGACGCCGATCCCCTATGTACAGACAAAGGCTGGCACTCAAATCAGGCTGAAGCTATCTGAACAGGACGCGGCCATCGTGGCGCTGCTGCTAGAGGCAGAAACGGGTCGGGCAACGGAGGCTCTGACGCAGGTTGTGCTGGATACCTTTGATACAACGATTATTTCATGGGGACCGGACCCGGATGCGGCAGTACCCACCCAGTCGAGGAAAACCGTGTTGGGACTTGGCTTTCAGAAGGCTGGAGCATGGGAGGCACTGGGGCTGTAACGGATACCGCTTCCGCCTTAGCACAAGACGCTAAAAAGGGGCGCTCTCGGTGAGGGCGTCCCTTTTACCAGCCATGCAGCTGTAATATCAACTTTTGATAACGGACATTGAAAACTGTCGCTTTTTTGCGGAGCATGTCCGTGCTATCATGTAAACAACATAACAAACGGAGGAACTGCTATGCCCTATGTAATCCATCAGCCCATCTGCTCCGGCTGCCACCGCTGCCGGGTGGAATGTCCCGTGGGGGCCATTCGATTTAAAAACGCGAAATACTGGATCGACCCGGAGAAATGCATTGGCTGCGGTCACTGCGCTACGGTATGTCATAACGAGGCAATCTCTGACCCGGATGCAGTCAAAGCGCCAATGCACCACGAGCCGGTTACGCTTTCCTGCGACGTGCTGGTGATCGGCGCAGGCGCATCCGGCCTTTCCGCCGCAGCACAGGCGGCAGAAGCCGGAAAAAGCGTGATAGTTATGGAGAAAAACAAAGAGATCGGCGGCAGCGCATGGTATGCCCATGTATTCCGGAGCCTCTGGAGCAAATGGCACGAGGAGGCCGGGCTGCATGACCCCAGAGATATCGTCTATCAGCAGTTTATGCGCCAGACCAGGGGCAGCGTCAACGGCAAGCTGGTGCGCCGGATCCTGGATGCCGACGAGGAATTTATCAACTGGCTCATTGAACAGCACGATTTGGGCAAGGACTTCACCTTCGGACCTCAGCCCTTCGGCGGCTACGGCATTACCGCCGCATATGACTGGGACTACAACCACAAGCGCATCGACACCACCATTGGCCCCGGCGGCATCGGCTGGTGGATGGTAAACAAGCTGCTGTCCATCGTGGAGGAAAACGGCGGTCAGGTGCTATATCACACGGCGGCAAAGAAGCTAAAAACCGACGAAGCAGGTCAGATCATCGGCGCAGAGGCACAGGATGAGGGTGGGACTGTTGAAATCACCTGCAAGGCCTGCGTCATTGCCTCCGGCTCCTATACCCGAAATAGGAAGCTGATGGATCGGTTCCAGCCTGTGTTCTATGATGACGGCCCTCAGCCCACCGACGGCGTGCATGTGTTCACGCACCCCTGCTGCACCGGTGACGGCATCACCATGACAGAGGCCATTGGCGCGGATGTGGACTATTACAACAAGCGCTCCGGCATGTTCGGCCCCATGCGGCATCCCTTCGGAACCGTTTCCATTGCCGCCAGCGGCGCTTCCGCCTTTGATGTTGACCGGGAAGGGAATTATTTTGAGGAGCAATTCACCATGGGCGAAGTCAGTCCGCTTGCTGCGGTTCCCGGACGGTATGTCTGGGGCATCGCAGACGAGGCCTCTGTGGAAGCTGCCTGCAAGCGCTCCATGGGCAGAGCGCCGGACGTTCCGGGCATTGATATGGACGCGCTGTACCGGAATTGGCGCGAGGAGCTGGATACCGAGCTGTCATGGGAGACGATGTATCAGGCGGACACGCTGGAGGAGCTTGCCGAAAAGCTGCACATTGCACCGGAGAAGCTCCAGCAGGCCGCCGCACGCTCTGAGGCTTCCCTGAATGAGGAGCGTCCTCCCATGGCGCCTCCTCCGGCGATGGACCCCGATGATAAAATGAACTGGTCCATTACAGAGCTGCTGGAGGGAAAGCCCGGAAATGCCCCCGGCGGCTGGGCGCCCGTGGAGAAAAAGCCGCTGGGCAGCGGCCCCTACTACGCCATTTACAAGAAGATGTTCCACGAGAATTCGCTGGGCGGCGTTGTCATTGACGAGAATACCAATGTGGTGCGCGGCGGACGTCCGGTTCCCGGCCTCTATGCCGTGGGCGACGGTACCCGTGGCATTATGGTTCCCGGCGAGGTGGGCGTGGGCTACATCGAGGGTACCATCTCCGCCTTGACGTTTGCCCTGACCTCCGGCTTTGTTGCCGGCAGAGAAGCGGCTGCCTTTGCCAAATGATGTGTGTTCCGATTGCGCGACTGCGGCACTTGATATAGCAGCAAGATTTTTACGGCAAGACAAAAGCGCATCTGTCGTGTTGCACAGTGAAAAAGCTCCGTATGATCAAAAGTGATTATACGGAACTTTTTCTATATAAAAACGGACAGTTTGTCATAATAATAAGTATTCTCTGAGCTTTTAAGTTGGAAATTAAGTGGCGGAAGGAAGCCCTTACTTTATGGAAAACGAATTCGGACGGTTTCTGTCGGGAAAAACAGGTACGCGCAGAAAGAATAAACAGAAAAGTTTCTATGACGAAATTCCAAGCAATTACAATAGATAGTTGACGGATCGACTCAGAGGTGAAATAAATGGCGATGGTGTCATAAACGAAGCAATACGGACCAGAAATGGTATGCACACCAAATTTGTAAAAGACTGCACAGACTATGATTTTGCACAGTGGCATCCGCTGGATGGAAATCTACAGCCTGAGCAGATATCCATTCGGATAATCCACACAGGAGAGAAGTACAAAACACTTGATTAACATCTGTCTCATTGCATGAACTGATGGATGGTAGTGCGATACATCGCCGTTTCACAACCATTGGATTTGAATTTATAACTGGGGGACTGAGCGTTGGAAATTAGACAGCTTCGTTATTTTATTGCGGTGGCGGACACCCTGAATTTCAGCCGGGCAGCGGAGAGCGTCTATCTGTCCCAGTCGGCACTGTCCCGGCAGATCATGGATCTGGAAAAGGAAGTGGGGCTGCCCCTACTGCGCCGGAGCACCCGGCAGGTGGAGCTGACGGAGGCCGGAAAGGCTCTCCAGAAAAGCGCCAAGGAGCTGATTTCACGGTGGGAAAAAATGCTGCCGGAGGTGCGGAATCAGGTGGCGGAGGAGGCGCAGGCACTATCCCTGACCATCGGCGTGGACGCCCGGGCGCTGTCAAACCCGGCGCTGCAAGCCCTGCATCTGCCCAGTGACCACGCAAAGCTCACACTGAGCCTGATTTGGACGAAAAACCAGACGAACCCGCTGATTTCGGTACTGCGGGAACGGCTGCGAAATATGGAATGCAAATAAAAAGGCGGCTGCAATGGAGAGATTGCAGCCGCCTTTTGGGGGATATATCATCAATGGCGATTGCCACTGCAAACGAGTTAGAGATACCGCAGCATCTTTGCCACCACGGACGGCCCGAAGCGGACGCAGACCTATTCCATGGGCTACGACAGCTTCGGCAATATGA
>CAJKSU010000231.1 GCA_905202605.1 uncultured Eubacteriales bacterium | reverse complement strand
AAACGAAAGGGCGCTGGACATCATGAATTTGAAAAAAAGACTTCTCGCAATGGCGGCATCCATCGCAATTGTCATTGGCCTACTGCCAATGACAACACTTGCGGCAGATACGGAGCGTTCCGGAAGCGGAACGGAAGAAGATCCCTATGTGTATAAGGTTTGGAATGCTTCCAATTTATCAGAGGCTGTTGCGGCAATCAATGCGGACAGCGGAGATTCCGCATACTATACCATCAGTTTGCAGGATGATATTGAGTGTAACGGTCTGAGCTTCTCTAAGAATAGGACAACGATTCTTGGCAATCATCATACGCTGTCCTTTAAGCATTATGAAGGTGCAATCCGTGTCGGAATTGGAACCGAAACGCACCCGGTCCTGATTCTGGGCGGGGATGAGGATGAGCTTACGATAGAAGGAAGCACGTCAAACGACACATATTTTATTGGAGTCGGTGCAGTCAACGGGGGAACGGAATATGGCACACTAAAAATGCACGATGGTGTGACCATTACAGGAGCAGAAGGCAATAACTATTTTGGCGGTGCTGTCATAGTGGCCGGCGGCGGCAATTTTGAAATGGACGGCGGCACAATCAAGTCGTGCGGCATTAACGGCGGATCCGTATGTTTTGGCGGCGGCGTGGCTGTGGTCAACGGCGGTGTGTTTACAATGAACGGCGGCAGCATTCAGGATTGTTTCCTGAAATCAAATTATAATTTCGATGGCTATAGTGAGGCCACGAATCTGTTCTACAATAGCTGCGCAGGTGCGGGCGTGTTTGTGGCCGACGGCGCGGTATTCAAAATGACCGGCGGTGAGATCAAAAACAATACCATAAAAGCTTTATCGGAAAGCGTCAAGTCCTATGGTGTAGGCGGCGGCATTGCAGCAATGGCGGATTTCGATAGCGGCAGCTACGATATTACTGCCCGCGTAGAAATCACCGGCGGCAGCATTGAGGGGAATAAGGCAACGCTCGGTGGCGGCGGCACTGCAGTTTGCGGAATGCTCCCGTTTAGTGTTCCCATTGGCCCTTATTATCCGGACGAAGGCTCCGATGATATTGTGCCGGGGCTGCTGATCAATGGAACCAATGAAAATCCGGTGCAAATCAAAAATAACTCTGCCGATGGATGGAGCGACTATACGGTCGGTGGCGGCGGAATCCTGCTGTATCATTTGAAGGATGCAAATCAGGCGGAGATAAGCAACGCTGAGATTTCCGGCAACACAGTGACGAATGGCCCCGGCGGCGGAATTGAAAGCCTGTATCTCAGCAGGGGCTATCAAAATAATCTCACGGTGGATGCTGCTGTACTGACCGGGAATCGTGCTGCGGACGGCGGAGGAGTTTGCCTGTCTAATGCTACAAAAGCAGGGGTAATGAATGCAAATCTCTCGAATACTGTCATCACAGGAAATTCTGCAGCGAAGCTGGGCGGAGGAATTTCTGTAGAAGCGGAATCAAGCTCCACGGGAAATACCGTTTTGACGTTCGGTGAGCGCTGCGCTGCCTACGACAACACTGCGGATCTTGGCGCGGATGATTTTTATAAAAATGAAAAATCCACGGTGACTGCTTTGCCTGCTGCGGAGCAGATGTCGGCGGCAGTGAAGGATGCGGCTTTTTCCGGCTGGTATAAGGACGAAAAAGGAAACCGCTACAGTAAGGACAATTCGGTAGAATATACTCCAGTGGCTTCCGCAACAGATGAGCTGCAGCTGAAGGCGGTTAAAGCGGTACAGCACAACATCATTTTTGATTGGAACGATGGCAGTGCTATGACGAAAACTGTCTCTGTGATTGTGGGAAATGCACTTGGAGACAATATGCCTGCGGAACCCACCCGCGACGGCCATACGTTCACCGGCTGGAGCACGCAGGCTGATGGTCAGGGAGCGGCGTTTGATAGGAACACGGTTGTCAATGGCCCACTGACCGTTTATGCCCAGTGGAGCAAAAATTCCAGCGGCGAAGGAGAAGACGACGGTTCTGCGACCAGCTACTATTTTGCCATTGAGAAGGTAGACGCACAGGACGGCCATGCGCTAAACGGCGCGAAGTTCGGCCTGTATCTGGATGGCCAGCAGATTTCAAGTGCCACCTCGAACCGCAGCGGCATCGCACTGTTCTGTATTTCCAAGAGCGACTACCGGAAAATTACTGCTGAGAGTGACCTGTACTATCAGGAGTTGACGGCCCCGGAAGGGTATCTTGTGTGCGGCGATCAAATCAAAATTGAAAAAGACGATCTGACTGCCAATCAAACCACAGCGGAGGAGAAAGCTGAAACCGTGAAGAATTGCCGCAGCTCTACGCCTGCGCTGCTGAATGACGAGGATCACTTTGCCTATGTCATCGGGTACAAGGACGGCAGCGTTCGACCCTGCGGACTGGTTTCCCGAGCGGAGGCCACCACCATCTTCTTCCGGCTTTTGAAGGATGAAGTACGTGATGGGAATCTGGTGACCAGCAATACCTATACGGATGTGCCGGACGGCTACTGGGCGAACACCGCAATTTCCACTATGACGGAATTGGGAATCGTGAAGGGACGCAGTGCCGACACCTTTGATCCCAAGGCACCCATTACCCGTGCTCAATTCGCAGTCATCTGCGCCCGGTTTGATACTGGTGAAAGCAGCGGCACCCAGACCTTTTCCGATATCAAGGGGCATTGGGCAGAAAAGTATATTGAGCGAGCCGCCGAGTTGGGCTGGGTTAAGGGTTTCGGAGACGGCACATTCCGCCCGGATGACTACCTCAACCGTGCGCAGGCTATGACCATGATTAACCGGATACTGAACCGGATTCCAGAGGAGAACAGCGACCTGCTGCCCGATAGAAACGTCTGGCCGGACTGCAATCCCGGGGACTGGTTCTATCTGGCGGTGCAGGAGGCTACCAACTCCCACGACTTCAAGCACAAGGCCGGCAACTATGAGACATGGACCGGGATGAAAGAGGATCCGGATTGGAGCCGGTATGAAAAGTGATATCGAACATATGCGTTAAGTGGCCTTAAGCCCGATCATACCCAAGGAACACACTGGATTCAGTTCGTTCCTTGGGTATTTGCATGATGCGGGAAAACGGCCTCGGCGCCATCCTTTTGCGCGGCGAATATTCGGCACCGGGAGTTTTGCGAAAAAAGCCGACGAAAATACACCAAATCTGCCCTCTGACATAGACTGCACTGGAAGCGATCCAAATTCGGATGTGAGGAGGCAAACGGCAATGCAAGATTGCATGAATACGGTTTCTGACTTTGGCAATGTCAGAGAAGCAGTATGCGTCAGTACCAAAAAGATTATGGATGCCTGCCGGGATCAGGACTGTATGGAGGATCTCACTGTCTACCTGACCAGAGAGAGCCAGGAGACGCTGGAATGCGCCACCAGTGTAAAGGCTCGTTCTGCGGAACTGCTGTATGCGGAGGTAGGGGTAGAACCGGTCAACTATCAGGCAGACTATTACTGCGTCAGCGTGCAGTATTACTATCGGATTCTTGCCGACGCAGTGCTCTGCGCAGTGCGCCCCGCCGCTATCTATGGGCTGGCGACGTTTAACAAGCGTGTAACGCTGTTCGGCGGCAATGAGGGCGCACGGGTATTCAGCAGCACGGGCGCTGTGATTGCAGATGAGTTGCCGGAGGCTATGGTGGAAGCCATTGATCCGGTAATTCTGCGGGCGAGGATTCAGGAGGTCTGCCAGTGCCAGCGTCCAGCGTGCAGCTGTCAGGGAGCCTCGCTGCCACAGCCTGTGGCGGACGCCTTTGATGACGAGCTGGTGCTCACCGGGCAGAATCGGCTGCTGACGGTGACGCTGGGGCAGTTCAGCCTGATCCGTCTGGAGCGGCAGACCCAACTGCTGATTCCCAGCTACGATTACTGCCTGCCAGAGAAGACGTGCGGTGCGCAGAACTGTGGTGTGCCGGAGAATCCCTGCGAGGCTTTTTCCAAAATGCAGTTTCCGGTTCAGGCCTTTTTCCCCCAGTCAGAACGGGAGCGGGGCTGCGG
>CAJKSU010000230.1 GCA_905202605.1 uncultured Eubacteriales bacterium | reverse complement strand
GTGCCGAACAGCTCCCGATCCAGTGTGACTGTGGCAGCCTCCGATGCGCCCAGCGCCCGGAGGGTGCAGTTTGCGGACTGACTCAAGGCCGGAAGCCCGGAGGAAAGGCACGCCATAGCGTCCTCCCGGCTCTCTGCCGATTGCAGCAGCATCTGCGCCTGAGCAAGCACAGCGTCCCGCACGCGGAGCTTTATGTCCTGATCGTAGTCCGAATCTGACGCCGCCACCACATGGAGTCGGATCATGCTGTCGGAGATCCGCTGCTGCTGCCGTTCCAGCCCCGCAGCGGCGGAAAACAGCAGAGAAAGCAACAGAAGAAGGCCGATTTCGATGCAGCAAACACTTTTTTTCTTATGCATAAAAACACCGTCCATACTTTGTGATAACCAAAGCATAGACGGTATTTTGAGGATTTATACAGGATGCGTCAAAAATGTATCCCGGAAGCGCTGTTTCAGTAGCGTATGGCACCGGGCGGCCTGCAATTCATCGGAAAACAGGCCGAACACCGTGGGGCCGGAGCCGGTCATTTCCGCACCCAGCGCACCGGAGGACAGCATGATATCCCGGATTTCTCCGATTTCCGGGTGATGTTTCGCCACCACCGGCGTAAACACGTTGGAAAGCCGATGGGCGATGCCGGGAAGATCCCCCTGCTTCAGTGCAGCGAGCATCCCATTGGTGTCCGGACGGGCGACGATCTCCGCCTCGTCGATGGCACGGAACAGCGCCGGGGTGGAGATGGGGAAATTGGGCTTGCAGACCACGATGGTACAGCTGGGCAGCTTCGGCAGCGCCGTCAGCACCTGACCCTTTTCCTCCGCCAGCGCCGTCCCACCCAAGAGGGTAAACGGCACATCGGAGCCGGTCTGCTCCGCAAGGGAAAACAGTGCATCACGGGAAATGGGACGGTCATAATGCTCCCACAGCAGCCGCAGCACCGCAGCGCCGTCCGCGCTCCCTCCGCCCATGCCGGCGCAGGAGGGAATATATTTGGTCAGATGAATGGTAAGACCGCCGCAGTCGATGCTTGCGGCGCGGAAAAACAGCTGTGCGGCCTTGATGCAGAGATTGCTGTCGTCACATGGAATTTCACCGGTGCTGCATTCCATTTTCCGCGGTTGACCGGTACCAAGCTCCAGCTCCAGCGCGTCCCCCAGCGCAATCTCCTGCATGACCATTTTAAGGTCATGATAGCCGTCCGGGCGGCGGCCCAGCACGTCCAGCGTCAGGTTCAGCTTGGCGTGAGCCACGGTAGAAAGACGGATCATACACGCATCTTCCCTTCCAGATAGTATCGCTTCTCATTGGCCTGCCCCATGGAGAAGGTTTTTCGGGGCAGCACGCCCCCCTGCAAAACGCCGGGGAACAGGGATTCCTTTTCCATGCACGGAACAATCAGGCCAAGGGTGTTTGGGGCTTTGGAAAGCTTCCGCGCTACATCTTCGCCGTGGATATAGTCCATGGTTGCGCCGGTCTCCGCTGCAAAATCATCGAGCATGGGCTGCAAAATCGCCAGTGCCAGCGGGCTTTCCTGCCGGGAAAGATGGATCGTCTCTTCCCCATTTTCCGTCAGCATGGTGATGGGGTAGCCCTCGGAAACGGACTTTGCCCGGAGGGTATCCATGAGCATATCCAGCTTTTCGCTCTTGACTACACGGTGGATCGGCTCAAACTCAATGGCGTCGTCATGGACGTTTTCCAGCTCCACCAGCGCATAGCGGGCGGGATGGGTCAGCCGCTCCTCATCGGAAAGGGTGGGCTTAACCTCCTCCCAGCAGCCCTTTGCGGAGGCGAGGGAGTGGTTGCCGTCGCCCACGGCAAAGCTCATGGCGTTGCCCGGCTCCTGAGCGGCCTCGGTGGCGGCGATATACTGGGAAACGGCGCTGTTGACCAGTGAAACGCCCATGCCGGAGATCAGCCAGCCCCGGATGCGCCCGCCGTTTTCCATCAGGTCGAAATCATAGACCTTCTCCCCGGCGGCGTCCTTTGCGGCAGTGAGGATCGCGTCCTTTTTATCGTCGCAGAGCAGCAGCACATGGGGGAATTCCAGCTTTGCCCCCCGGAGCAGCTTCATTCTGGGGGGAATCCGCTCCTGCACAGTCCCTTCGGTGGCGCGGATGTGGGCGGGAGAGCCGGGATGAAAGTCATATTCCTCCAGATCCACCTGACCCATCAGCCCCCGGCGGACAGCCCCGGAGGGCATGGTGCGCTCCACATAGATAAAGCTCCGGCGGTAGGTATGGAACAGGCCGGATTCCAGATATTCGGTCATGTGCCGATGTCCGGCGGCAATACGCTCCTCCCCTGCCCCCTGACGCAGCAGCGCCTCAGGGAAGATCATATGATAGGTGGAGGGGGCGTCGCCCACAAAGTCCCGGACGCGCTCCCAATACTCCGGCTGAGAGGAATACTGGTCGCAGGCCACGCACGCCCATTTGGTCATGGCGCAGTGCTGGGGCAGGAGAATATCGGCAGCTTCAAAGCAGTTATGCATGATGATCTCACTCCTTGTATCAATTCAGTTCAAAGCAGTTCGTTTGAAAAGGAAAAAGGCACAGGCAGATCCCTGTGCCGCATCTCAGGGCAACACCACACCATTCGGCTGAACATAACAGACACAATGAGGTGGTATTGCCCTTATAAAGTACCATTTTTACTTTAACGTGTCAAGGAAAAGCCCGATGCGGTGCAGCGCCTCCTGAAGGTCATGCATGCTGGCGGCATAGCACATTCTCACATAGCCCTCGCCGCTTTCGCCAAAGGCGTTTCCGGCGATGCAGGCCACCTTCTGCTGCACCAGCAGCTGCTCGCAGAATTCCTCGGAGGTAAGCCCGGTGGAGCGGATGCAGGGGAACACATAAAATGCGCCCTTTGGCTCAAAGCAGTCAAGTCCCAAATCCCGAAGTCCCTGTACCAGAAACCGGCGGCGGCCGTCATATTCCTCCTTCATGGCCTCGATGTCCCCGTCACCGTTCCGGAGGGCTTCCACCGCCGCATACTGGCTGGTGGTGGGAGCGGACATGATGGCGTACTGATGGATCTTGGTCATCTGGCTGATCAGCTCTTTGGGGCCGCAGACGTAGCCCAGCCGCCATCCGGTCATGGAATAGCACTTGCTCATGCCGTTGACCACAATGGTCTGGTCATACATTTCCGGGATATTCGCCATGGAAACGTGCTTCTGCCCATAAGTCAGTTCCGCATAGATCTCATCGGACAGGACGATGATACCCTTTTCCTTGAGAATCGGCACCAGCTTTTGAAGATCCTCCAGCTCCATAATGCCGCCGGTGGGATTGGAGGGGTACGGCAGCACCAGCACCTTGGTCTTGTCCGTCACGGCGGAGAGAAGCTGCTGAGGGCTGAGCCGGAATTCATTGTCAGCGGTGAGCTTTACCGGCACCGGAACACCGGAGGCCAGCGACACCATGGGGCCATAGCACACAAAGCTCGGCTCCGGGATCAGCACCTCATCGCCGGGGTTGATGAGGCAGCGGATGGCGCAGTCAATGCCCTCGCTGCCGCCCACGGTCACAAGAATCTGATCGTTATAATCATAGTGCAGGTCAAACCGGCGATTTAGATAGTTGGAAATCTCCCGGCGAACATCGGTCATCCCGGCATTAGAGGTGTATTTGGTAAAGCCCTGCTCCAGCGAATAGATGCCTGCGTCCCGGATGTGCCAGGGGGTGGGAAAGTCCGGCTCGCCCACACCCAGAGAGATTGCGCCGGTCATATTCTCCAGAATGTCAAAGAATTTCCGGATGCCGGAGGGCTTGATCTCCTGCACCCGCCGGGAGATCACAGAATTGTAGTCGATCATACGAAAATCAGCCTTTCTTTCTGCTCCTCCTTGGGGATGAAGATGACGTTCTGCTGCTTATATTTCTTGAGAATAAAGTGGGTGGCGGTGCTGGTGACGCCCTCAATGGTGGAGAGCTTCTGGGAAACAAACAGCGCCACCTCCCGGAGCGTCCGTCCGGTGAGTATTACGGTGAGATCATAGCCGCCGGACATGAGGGAGCAGCTTTCCACCTCCTCGTATTGATAGATGCGCTGGGCGATGCGGTCAAAGC
>CAJKSU010000229.1 GCA_905202605.1 uncultured Eubacteriales bacterium | reverse complement strand
TTGTGCTAGTAGCCGGAGATAAGGTGGTCCCCTCTGACGTGAAGATGCGTTTATTCAGGGGGATTCAGCTCCTTATTCTCCGTTTTCTTTCGTTCGCTAATGTGCTATCATATAAAAGTTACGGTTGCAATATCGAATTTACCGAAATCTCCGTCAGTGGGCACGCGCTTTTTGCCGAAGACGCCGAAGGATGCTCCCACGGATACACGGATTTGCTGTTCTTTTGGAATACAAAATCTGCCGGCAAAGGGCAAGCCCCCTGCCGGCAGTCCGGTACATAATCTATAGGATTGTGCTTCCGATGATTCAGAATTAAAACAGCGTTACCTGAGAGGTTTCCGGCAGGCTGCCGAAGGCGCCCAGTCCCCGGAGCAGATCAATATGGCTCTTGGACACCTTGGGACAGGCCTCGCTGAACTCCTCAATGGAGATAAAGTGCTTGCCCTCTCTGCCCTCCATGATGTCCCAAGCCGCACTTTCCCCCAGACCGGACACCGCCACAAAGGGCGGCAGCAGCTTGCCATTCTTCAGATTAAACTTAGTTGCATGAGAGTGATAAATGTCGATGGGCGCAAACTCCAGCCCGCGCAGATAGAATTCATAGCAGGCCTCCAGCGTTGTCAGCAGATCCTCGTCCTTATCCGTGGACTCCGGGTCGTTTTTGATGCGCTCGATGTGCTTGCGGACGTTGTCGATGCCCTGAGTCATCATCTCAGCATCGAAGCCGCCCTTCTGGCTCTTTCGGTAGAAATAAGCACTGTAGAAGGCCAGCGGCTCATGCACCTTGAACCACGCAATACGGAACGCCATCATAACATAGGCCACCGCGTGGGCTTTGGGGAACAGATAGGCGATCTTTGCCAGAGAGTCGATGTACCACTTCGGGACACCCAACTCCTGCATTTTCTCCACCCAGCCGTCCTGAAAGCCGCCCTTTTTGACCTTGCCCTTTCGGACAGCCTCCATGATCTTAAAGGCCATTTTCGGCTCCATGCCCTTGGAGATCAGGAACAGCATGATATCGTCTCGGCATCCTACGGTTTCCTTTACCGTTGCGGTGCCGGACAGGATCAGATCCTTTGCGTTGCCCAGCCACACGTCGGTACCGTGGGAGAAGCCGGACAGCCGCACCAGCATATCAAAGCCGTCGGGCTGGGTATCCACCAGCATCTGCCGGGTAAAGGAGGTGCCAAACTCCGGGATGCCGATGGATCCGGTTTTACCGATGATGGGATCATCATCCGGCAGTCCCAGCGGTGCGGGGCTGCGGAAAATTTCCTTGGTGTCTGGATCGTCCAGTGGGATTTTCTTTGCATCCACACCGGTCATATCCTCCAGCATGCGGATCATGGTAGGATCATCGTGACCCAGCATGTCCAGCTTCAGGAGGTTTTCCTCCATGCAGTGGTATTCAAAATGGGTGGTGATGATATCCGTATTGGGATCGTCGGCGGGGTGCTGCACCGGGCAGAAATCATAGATCTCCTTATCGCCCGGAATCACCACAAGACCGCCGGGGTGCTGACCGGTGGTACGCTTGACGCCGGTACAGCCCTGCGCCAGCCGGTTTTCCTCCGCCTTGGAGGCAGACAGCCCGCGTTCCTGCAGGTATTTCATAACATAGCCATAGGCCGTTTTTTCCGCAACGGTGCCGATGGTGCCAGCACGGAACACGTGGCTGGAACCGAACATTTCAATACAGTAGGCGTGGGCCTTGGACTGATATTCACCGGAAAAGTTCAGGTCAATATCCGGCACCTTGTCGCCGCCGAAGCCAAGGAATGTCTCGAAAGGAATATCAAAGCCGTCCTTGGCATAATCTGCGCCGCAGACCGGACAAACTGCGTCAGGCATATCCGCACCGCAGCCATACCCCTCCCCCGCCTCAAAGTCGGTATGCTTGCAGTTGGGGCAGCGGTAATGGGCGGGCAGCGAATTTACCTCGGTAATGCCGGACATAAACGCCACCAGTGACGAGCCGACAGAGCCTCGTGAGCCGACCAGATAGCCATGCTCCAGAGAGTTCGCCACCAGCTTCTGCGCAGACATGTAAATTACATCGTAATGCCGTCCCAGAATGGCGGACAGCTCCGTTTCAATTCGCTCCGTGACGATTGCGGGCGGATTGTCGCCGTAGAGTGCGTGCATTTTCCCGTAAACCAGATCCTTGAGCTGTCCGGCGGAGTTCTCGATGGATGGCGGGAACAGGTTGTGGGGAACCGGGCGGATCTCATCGCACATATCCGCAATGAGATTGGTGTTGGTAATGACCACTTCCCGGCATTTCTCCTCACCCAGATAGGAGAATTCCTCCAGCATTTCATCTGTGGACTTAAAGTAGATAGGCAGAGATTTATCCGCATCGTCATATTTCTTGGTTGCCAGCAGGATATGCCGGAAAATCTCGTCCTCCGGGTTCAGAAAATGGACGTCTCCGGTGGCCACCACAGGCTTGCCCAGCTCCTCGCCCAGCTTGACAATGGTTCGGTTATAATTCCGGAGATCCTCATCATTCTCCGCAATGCCTTTTGTAATCATAAAGCGGTTGTTGCAGATGGGTTGGATTTCCAAAAAATCATAGAAGCTGGCGATACGCAGGAGCTCGTCCCAACTGCGGTTTGCCACCACTGCCTGAAACAATTCGCCCGCCTCACAGGCAGAGCCGATGATAATTCCCTCCCGCCACTTTGCAAGCTCGCTCTTGGGAATACGCGGTACGCGCTTATAGTAGCGGAGGTGGGAATAGGAGATCAGCCGGTAGAGGTTGCGCAGTCCTGTATTGTTCTTGGCATACAGGATGATATGCCGGGCCTGCAGGGATGCGATTCGGTTGCCGGCCTTCATGCTGGACATTGCTGCATTGATCTGAGACACGTGGGTGATCTTCTTTTCCTCCAGCATCTGAAAGAATCGCTCCAGCATATAGCCCACCGTCATGGCGTCGTCCACCGCACGGTGGTGGTTAAAGTCCGGCAGACTCAGGGCGTCCGCTACCACGTTGAGCTTATATTTGTTCAGTCCCGGCAAAAGCCCCTGCGCCATCACCAGCGTATCAAGATAGGTAGGATTAAACTCCAGTCCAAGCTTCTGGCTGGCCGCCTTTACAAAGCTCACGTCAAAATCCGCATTGTGCGCCGCCAAAGGCCGCCCGCCGCAGAACTCCAGAAACGCCGGAATGGCCTCCTCCAGCTGAGGTGCGCCCTCCAGCATGGCGTCGGTAATGCCGGTCAGCTCAATGATCTTCTGGGGCAGCTTCCGCTTGGGATCCACAAAGGTCTGGAACCGCTGTTCCATCTTGCCATCCTTGTAGATGGCAGCGCCGATCTCGGTAATTGCGTCGTGTTCAAAGCTCAGGCCGGTGGTTTCCAGATCAAATACCACGTACTCCTGATGAAAATCAAAGTCCTTATGTCCTTTTACGGCAATTTTATCGTCCAGATCGTTGACAAAATATCCCTCACAGCCATAGAGGATCTTGATCTTCCCCTTGCCCGCCTTCATGGCGTCAGGGTAAGCCTGAGCGACGCCGTGGTCGGTGATGCCGATGGCCTTATGCCCCCACTTTGCCGCCAGATTCACCACATCCGCCGTGGGCGTCAGCGCATCCATGCTGGACATAACCGTATGGAGATGCAGCTCCACCCGCTTTTCGTCCGCAGTGTCCTGACGCTGGGGCTTTTTGCCCACCTCAATGGCGTACGGCTCCAGCGTAATATCATTTTCAAAGCGGTTAAAGCTGATCTTGCCGAAGATCTTCACCCACATGCCCTTGGAGAGGCCGTCCAGCAATGCCTGAGGCTTATCCCGTTTGATGTCCATATACTTGTTGACACGCACGGAGCCTTTGTAGTCCGTCAAATCAAAGTTGAGCACCCATGCCTTGGTCTTTGTCAGCTCCCTATGATCGATGGCAAAAATCTCACCCTCAACCACCACTCTGCCGGAATCCATAGAGATAGTATTCATGGGAACCGTCTCGCCCTTGATGGGCTTGCCGAACAGCAGATTGGAATTCACTGCCGCCGGGACCTTCGCCGCGGATGCGATAGCGCTGATTGCCGATCCACAGGTTGTCCCCCTCGACGGCCAGGCAGCTCACGAAATCGGAAA
>CAJKSU010000228.1 GCA_905202605.1 uncultured Eubacteriales bacterium | reverse complement strand
ACACTCGAAAACGAACATCTCGTTGACATCACCCAAATATCAACTAAAAACCCATCAAATTCACCGTAAGATTTGCAAACTGTAATTAAATTCGCATGCAAATATTTAATTCTGTAACTTTCTCAGTTACTTTCCGTAACATGTTTTGTCAACCGGTTTCTGTGGATAACTGCTGTGGATATCCATGGGGATATTCATTTTCCGTTCATAATCCGCAGAAGATTTCTGGAAATCAGATTTGAGAATTACCAATGAGTTTTTCACATTATCCACAGAGTTGTCCACATTTTTTCCGACTTTTGCACAGCTGTGGAAATACCGCATATGATGTTGACATAATGTTACAGTGTATTTTACGCTGAACTTGTCTAAAAAGTCAGATCGGTCAGATCCTCCAGACTCAGATCCGCATGAAGCGCACCGTTCACTGCATAGGCCAGCACCCGTGCAATTTCCCGCACGCGCCGGTCAATATCTCCCGAGGTAACGATCATGCCCGTGGAAACCTTACGGAGCGTTTCCTCCTCCACGTCCATTCCCGCTCTGGCAAACAAATCGGAAGCCATGGTGGCAGCATCCGTCACCGTTGGAACACCAAGGGCGATCACCGGACAACCGATGGTCTTTTCGTTCAGGGCGCAGCGGCGATTGCCGATGCCGGATCCGGGGGCGATTCCGGTATCGCTGATTTGCAGCGTGCTGCACAGCCGTGAGGTCTCCCTTGCCGCCAGTGCGTCCACTGCAATCACCGCCGCCGCCCCGATGCGCTCCGCCAGCGCCCGTACCGTCTCTGCACTCTCCACGCCTGTGGTTCCCAAAACACCGGGAACCGTTGCCGAAACAGGGCGAAAGCTCCCAAAGGTCTCCGGCGCTTCCCGAAGCATATGCCGGGTCACCAGTATATGATCGGCGGTCAAAGGGCCGATGGCGTCCGGAGTCACCTCCCGATTGCCCAGCCCCGCCACCAGTACCGGCAGCTTATCCCCAAACCGCAGCATGTCCCGGAGGTATTCCGAAATACAGGCCACCGCGTTTTGAAAGCTCTCCTTTTCCCGGCGCAGCACGCTGCCCAGTTCCACTGTGATATAGGTTCCCTTGGGGCGCTCCAGCGCCGCCTCCCCTGCCCGCGAGGTGATCTTCACCACGGTAACATTGGTTCCGTGCCGGGTCTCCCGGCGCAGGGAGATGCCTTTGGGAAGCCCGTTCCCCTCATCTAACGTTCCCACCCGTTCCAGAGCCAGATCCGTCCGAATTTCCATCGCAGCTCCCTCCTTCCTGGAAAGTTTCCCACCAACGGACTATATTTAGTCCTCCGCTCCGGAAAAAACCACAATATTTTTTGAAAAAATGAAAAATAGCTCTTGATTTTCATGCCCAGACCGTGTATAATTTAACCCTGCATGGTAGTCAATTAGGCGTATTTTGCCTTTTCATGACCCTATATTTGAGATGTGGAGGAGGTGTTTTTCGTGCCTAACATTAAATCTGCTAAGAAGAGAGTGCTTGTCTCCAAAGCCGCTAACGACATCAACAAGGCGAACAAGTCTCTGCTGAAGACCAACGTAAAGAAGTTCGAGGCTGCCGCTGCTTCCGGTGATAAGGAGGCTGCCGCTGTTGCTGCTAAGGTCGCCATTGCCACCATCGACAAGTCCGTGGGCAAGGGTATCCTCCACAAGAACACTGCCGCTCATAAGAAGAGCAGCATTGCTCAGAAGCTCAACACCCTCTAATGTATTGCTGAGAATTCCGCTTCAAGCGTCAGCTTGAGGCGGTTTTTTTCAGTCCCGCCAAAAATCCTGCCGATTTCCCCGGATGCCTTCTGTACATTCTCCCGACTTTGTTGTATAATCACAGGGATTCGATCCGAAAATATTTACACCTGGAGGTTACACATATGAATTACTCAGAAGAGTCCCTGAAGCTTCACTATCAGTGGAAGGGCAAGCTGGACACCGTTCCCAAGATGAAGGTGGAAAACAGCGACGATCTTTCTCTTGCCTATACCCCCGGCGTTGCCCAGCCCTGCATTGAGATTCAGAAGAATCCCGCGCTGAGCTATGATCTGACCGGCCGGGGCAACACTGTGGCGGTCATCACCGACGGCTCCGCCGTGCTGGGTCTTGGCGACATCGGCCCGGAGGCCGGCATGCCGGTCATGGAGGGCAAATGCGTGCTGTTCAAGGCCTTCGGCGGTGTCAACGCCATCCCCCTGTGCGTAAAGACCAAGGATGTGGACGAGTTTGTGCGCGCTGTGTCGCTGATCTCCGGCTCCTTCGGCGGCATCAATCTGGAGGATATCTCCGCACCCCGCTGCTTTGAGATTGAGGAAAAGCTCAAGCAGAAGTGCGATATTCCCATCTTCCACGACGATCAGCACGGCACCGCCATTGTAGTGCTGTCCGCTATGATCAACGCATTGAAGGTGGTCGGCAAACGCATGGAGGATATCAAGGTGGTCACCTCCGGTGCCGGCGCAGCAGGTATTGCCATCATCAAGCTGCTGATCTCCATGGGTCTTCAAAACGTCATTATGTGCGACCGTACCGGCGCGATCTATGAGGGTCGGGATAACCTGAACCCTGCCAAGGCGGAAATCGCCAAAATCACCAACCGGAACAAGGAAGCGGGCAGCCTCAAGGACGTGATCCGGGGCGCAGACGTGTTCATTGGCGTATCCTCTCCCGGAACCGTGACCCCGGAGATGGTAAAGTCCATGGCGCCCGGCGCGATCCTGTTCCCCATGGCAAACCCCACCCCGGAAATTATGCCCGACGAGGCGCTGAAGGCCGGAGCCGCCGTGGTCGGCACCGGACGGAGCGACTTCCCCAACCAGATCAATAACGTGCTGGCCTTCCCCGGCATTTTCCGCGGCACCTTTGACGTCCGCGCCAGCGAGATCAACGACGAGATGAAGCTGGCTGCCGCCTATGCGCTCTCTGAACTGGTTTCTCCGGAGGAACTTTCACCGGACTATATCATTGTCCCGGCCTTTGATCCCAGAGTCGGCCCCGCTGTGGCAAAGGCTGTTGCCGAGGCCGCAAAGCGCACCGGCGTGGCACGCATTTAATTGCATTTTCACAGGGCAGTCCCCGGTATGGCAAGCCACCGTACAGCGGGACTGCCCTTTTTTTCGGAGGTGACATCATGAGCCTGTCGGATCCCGTTACCGTATTAAAGGGCGTGGGCGCATCCCGCGCAGCGCAGCTGGAACGGCTGAACATCCGCACTCTGGAGGAGCTGATTCACAGCTATCCCAGAGATTATGAGGATCGTTCCAAGCTGGTTTCCCTATCCCAGCTCACCGTTGCTCAGCCGGCCTGCTTCCGAGCCATGGTGGTAACAGCGCCTCGCACCAGCTATGTGCGTAAGGGGCTGACCTACACCAAATGCACCATTTCCGACGACACTGCCCGGCTGCGGGTCACATGGTTCAATCAGCCATGGATGAGCCAGAATTTGACCGCCGGAGAGGAATATTATTTCTATGGCAGTCTGTCCGGCGACGACCGGAAGTATGAACTCAGCAATCCCGTGGTAGAACATATAGACGCAGAGCCCACCGCCACCCGGTGCATCATCCCCATCTACAGCCTCACCAAGGGTCTGACCTCCCGGATGCTGCAAAACCTGATCGGTATGGCAATGGAGCGCTGCCGCGAGGAGCTTTGCGACCTGCTGCCCCAACGGGTACTGGGTCAGCACGGGCTGATCTCCATGTATGATGCACTGGTGGAAGTGCATCACCCCACCACGCCGGAGGCCTTGCAGGCCGCCCGTTCCCGGCTGATCTTTGAGGAATTCTTCCTCTATTCCATGGGACTGGGGCTGATGAAGGCACGCCGCAGCGCCGAGACGCATTATCCCTGCGAAAAGCCCGTGCCGCAGGCGTTCTATGACCAGCTTCCCTTCTCTCTGACCTGTGCGCAGCAGCGCGCCCTGAATGAGATTTCTGAAGATCTCTCCTCCGGAAAGCCCATGAACCGGCTGGTGCAGGGCGACGTTGGCTCCGGTAAGACCATGGTGGCGCTGGGCGCCATGCTGCAGGCGGTGGAAAACGGCTATCAGGCGGTTCTGATGGCCCCTACGGAGCTGCTTGCCGCCCAGCACTATCACACGATTTCGG
>CAJKSU010000227.1 GCA_905202605.1 uncultured Eubacteriales bacterium | reverse complement strand
GCTCTGGTAAACTACACCATGACCGCTTTGCCCTCCATCTGGGATGAGGAACGCTACTGGTCTGAAATCTACGACGAAGCGGCGTAAGCTTATGCGTTCTTCGCTCCTTTTTCTTTCATGGAGGCGGCAATGTGGTCTGCGGCAATACGCCCGGAGGACAGGCCGTAGCCCAGATTTCCGCCCCACATGGCGTAGTCATGACCCTGCCAGCCGGAGGTAATGGCGCCGCCGGCGTATAGGCCGGGAATGGGACGGTTGTTCGCCTTGCGCAGCACCTGAAAATGCTCGTTGATGACCACCGGCCCGATGGTCTCCACCATCAGCGGAGAGAATTTCACCGCATAGAACGGGGCCTTGGTCAGCGGTCTGAGATGTTCCTTCGGCTTGGCAAAAATGGAGTCATATTGGGCGGTGCAGCCCGCATTGTATTCCTCAATGGTGTGCTGAAGTACACCCGGTTCCACCTCCAGCCACCGGGCAATTTCCTCCCAGGTATCCGCAATGCAGCACAACTCCGGAGTCTGGGCTTGCGCCTCCTCCAACTGAGTCCGTACCAGCGGGTCCCCCGGCTCCAGAAACGTATTGTTCACCTGGGGGGTGGGATGGGCAATAAGATGATCCAAGCAATCGGAATCAAACAACGCATAGCCGATCATGCCCGGCTGCTGCACCAGCAGATTGGGATTGTTGTGGTCAGCTCCGGTGCTCTCGTCGCAAAAGCGGCGGCCCTCAGCATTGACCCAGATCGCCCCGGAGAGCATACCGATGCGGTGGGGCCGGTTTTTCTTGCCCCCAAAGCTATACCCGCTTTCCTTCACCAGCGTGGCGTGGGAGGACAGCTTTGCGCCAGCCTGTTCCGCCATGGAAATGCCGTCGCCGGGATATTTGATGGCATCGGTCACATAGGCGCTCTCGTCGTACTCGTCGGCAAAAAAGCGCTCCATAAGCATTGCGTTCCCCATAAAACCGCCGGGGGAGAGCATGACATATTGGGTGTGGATCAAGATTTCATCGCCCTTGTTCTCCCGGGCCAAAACACCGGAGACATGGCCGTTTTCATCCAGCAAAATCTCCTTGGCCGGGGTGTTTCCAAGCACTTGACCGCCCAGCGCCAGAAAATCTTCTTTCAGCTTGTCAATGACCTTGGCATAGCTGCCTGGCGCCCCGGCTCCCACAATGCCGTTGCCCATGAACTGGGTGTCAAAGTACTCAATGCCTTTCTTCCGCAGCCAGTCCAGATTGTCCGCCGAGCGGTCAATAAAGGCCCGGAGGATGCGGGGATTGATGTTCTGGCCGTGGCTGTAGGCCATGGCCTCCTTGTAGGCGTCCTCCTTGTGGAGAACGGTTCCGGCTTCCTCCTGCGTATAAGAATCCGCCGCAAATACATAGCCTCCTGCCATCCGGGCGTTGCCGCCGGGGAAGGGGAGACGGTCCAGCAGGATTACGGACTTCACACCCTGCTCCATGGCCTCCAGTGCCGCGGGCATTCCTGCCGCGCCGCCGCCGATGACAACGAGATCTGCATATAATTTTCTCATAAATCAATGCACTCCTTTCTTGATTCCTATCATAAGAAATGATGCGGATATCGTCCAATGCCGCTCCGGTAGAATCTATTGCACATAGGGAATAGATTCAGAAATTCTGCAGATTCTATGCCGCCGGCAGCATAACTCCGAACACAAAAAGCATAGAATCGACAAAAATGATGCGTACCGCTCCAGCAGTACGCATCATTCAGGATCAGTGTTCGTTCAGTTCCATGGATTTGAAATAGGACAGGAGTTTGTGGAAAAAGGACTTGGCAACGGGAGATATATACCGGCATTTCCGGAATAGAACGCCCAGTGTTCGCTGAAAGCTCTCATCTTGAATCGGGACAATGCGGATCAGGCTCCGCCGTTTCGGCGGTAAGGTTTTTCATGTCGTAATTCCCCAAGGTGGAGATGAGATCGCTGCCCAACGGAATATGTCTGTGCAGTTTCATGGCCGTTGGCGACGAACCACATCATTAGCTTGCATTTCCCGAAAACCAGACGGCGATATTCCTTCGTATTTTTGAAAGGAACGGATCAAACCATGGCGATTTGAAAAGCCCACTTCTTCTGCAATTTTTGCAACACTCAAGTCTGTATCCCGCAGCAGCATTTTGGCATATCTGAGACGGAGCCGATGAATCGCTTCCACAAGACCGTGTCCGGTTTGCTGTTTAATCAATTTTGTGACATAAGTATCGCTGATTCGAAAGCGGTCGCAGATCATTTGCGCACTCAGGGCGGGATTTTGGTAATTTTCTTCAATAAATGAAAGTACCAGCTCTCCTTTATAAAACAAATCAGGACGGGCGCGAATGACCACCAGAATGAGATGTTCCGAGAAAAAGTAATTTCTGTAACCTTCTCCAATTCGTGCAAGGCCAAATTTTTTGTGGCTTCTAGTCGTACCGCATACCCAAATCAACTCCGAGGGCGTAGCCAAGCCCGCCCTGTTTGCGGACAACCGCTCTGAGTGCCTGTTCCGGGACTGCAATGTGACTGCCCGGGGCGGCAGGCTCTATGCGGGCTACCGGAATTCCGCCGACATGAAGACCATGGTAGCCCCGCCCTGGGTGTTGGGCATGGAGGCGTAGAAGGGTAACGTGTTGTAGTCGATCTGGCCACCGTAGGTCATCATAAAGGGCTGAGAGGACATCCAGTAATCAAAGGTGACGCCCTCGGTCAGCGGGAGCTGGGCGGTATACTCATAGTTATCCCAGTTGAACTCACCGGTGATCTCCTCCTCGGCGAGTTCCTTCCCTTCCAGCGTAGAATCGGGTTCTGCGGCAGACTCTGCCACAGCGGGAGCCGCAGGGACTTGATCCTCCTGAGGCTCATCGGCGAGGGAACCGGACGAAGTGGCTTCTCCGGCAGAGGAGGCGGGAGAAGCTGATTCCTCACCGCAGGCTGACAGCAGAGCCAGCAGCATACATAGCGCCAGTAGAAGCGAAATGGTCCTTTTGTTTTCTTGCATGAATGTTCTTCCTTCCTTCCTTTCTTTGTTTTGGCGGGTTTCTGCCTGATTTCATTATAAAAATCGAGTCTCCGAAATACCAATATATATATTTGAGGCACCATAACATAAACAATATAAGGTTTTGTTGCTTTTTGATGAAAACCATGCTACACTGAATACAGAATTTCCTGCAAAAGGAGATGGATGCATGTTGGATTTACAGCAACTGCAATACTTCCGTACCGTGGCCCGGCTGCAGCACATCACCAACGCGGCAAACGAGCTGCATATCTCCCAGCCCAACCTCTCCAATGCCATCAAACGGCTGGAAACCTCTCTGGGCGTGCAGCTTTTCGAGCGGCGGAATGGACGGATCTTTTTAAGCGAATACGGGAAGGTCTATCTGGAGGGGGTGGAACGGGCCTTTGAATGTCTGGAGGCGGCGGAGAACAAGCTCCGGGTCATGCAGGGCGAGGAGCCGGGCAATCAAGTCGCCATTGCGTCCTCCATGCAGCATTACAACGAGCATATGATCGAGGCCTTCTATGAAAAGAATCCCAATTCGCCCCTTCAGGTCTCGCAATCGGTGATGCCTCTGGATATTCTGCTCAAGCAGCTTCGGGAAGGACAACTGGACGCGGCAATCATTCCGGAGACGGAACTCCCTGAGAATCTTCACTGGACGCAGATGTTTTTCTGCCGGGTGGGCATTTTCCTGCACGAGGATCATCCGTTGGCCCAGCAGCCGACCGTCAATCTCATCGACCTCAAGGATGAACCCTTTGTCTGCAACAACCTGGGAATTGGTCATGATCTGACGATCCGGTTCTGCAAGGAGGTGGGATTCCAGCCGAAGATTCGTTTTGAGTCCAATGACAGCGGCAGCATTGGCCGGTGGCTGGAGGCCGGCCGGGGCATCGCGTTTATTCCCTCCTATGACATCATGACCCTGTATTCTATCGACAAGGACAATCCTCCGGGATTGATCGGAAAGCCCATTCTGAAACCCGTGCTCCAGCTCAATATGGGGGTCGTCACCCACAGGGGGAGGAAGGAGACTGGTGTTCGGAAACAGTTCTTCCAGTTCGCGTCGGACTATTTCACCGATCTGGGGCAAACCATTGACCGCTACTGGCAGGAGCTTTTCTTCCTGCC
>CAJKSU010000226.1 GCA_905202605.1 uncultured Eubacteriales bacterium | reverse complement strand
AACTGGCGACCTCATCCTTACCAAGGATGCGCTCTACCGACTGAGCTATAGCAGCGTATCTTCAAAGCTAGATTATTATATGAAAAAAACTGAAATTTGTCAAGCACTATTTTTTACGCCATATGTCCCTATGCTGCCATTTCGCCCCTGTTCTGGCATCGCCCCGGCAACAAGCATTTGTTACCGGGGCATCTGCGTTTTTAGCTGGCGGCATCCAGCATATGATCAATGAATATTCCGTAGCCGGTAGTGGGATCGGACACGAGAACATGGGTCACAGCGCCGATGAGCTTGCCGTTCTGCAAAATCGGGCTTCCACTCATGCCCTGAACGATGCCGCCAGTAGCGGAGAGCAGTGCCGGATCTGTGACCTTCAACATCATATTGCGTCCAGTGCCGTCGTCCATGGGATACAGCCGGATGATTTTGACGGAATAGTGCTCCACCTGATCACCGTCTACATTACAGAGGATCTCCGCAGCGCCGGTGGTGATTTCGCCGCGCTCTGCCACGGAGACCTCCTCGCCATCCGGGGCGCTGGACAGGGTACCGAAGATCCCGCAGGGGGTGTTTCGGGTGATAGCGCCCTGAACAGTGCTGCTATCAAAGGAGCCTTGGAGCATTCCCGGCGCGCCGTTTGCGCCCTTTTCGACGGCGATGACAGTGGCTTTGCAGATAAATCCCTCCCGAATGGGAAAGAGTTTGGAGGAGGCCGCATCGGTAATCCCGTGCCCCAGCGCACCGAACATAGAAGTGGCGGGGTCATAATAGGTAATAGTGCCGATGCCGGCCATTTCCGCCCTCACATTTGCACCGATTTGGTATAGGCCATCTGCGTTTTCTGGCCGAACCAGAAAGCTCTGCTCCTGATGATGCCGAAGGGCTGTGAGTGTTACCTGCTGCTTGTTCTGAAGCATGGATCGGAGGGAGGCTGGCGTTTCCACCGGTTCGCCGTTTACTTTAATAATAAGGTCGCCCCGGTGCAGACCGCTCTCCTTGGCGGGGGAATCCTCTGAGAAGCCAACTACCATCAGTCCACTGCACTGCACGTCAATCCCCACGGCTTTTCCCACGGCGATGACCTCATCGGGCATGGCGGCATAGGACTTAATACCGAAAATCAGAAATAGGCACAGTGCAGTTAATGCCATTCTTTTTTTCAAAATCTACTCATCCTCTCTGCTGAGTTGTCGCTATGTTAATATGTCGATTTTCGAGAAAACTAGACAGAATTTTTGACTGAAATGTTGGGAAGAAGCGAAAATACGAACCGATTTTGTTATTTTCTGCGGGTAAAATGTTCAAGGTATAGAATGAATAATGAGCGCAATATCTGAAGAGAATTTAAGGTTACAATTTGAAAATAAGAAATTCAAAAATCGTTTACAAATTCCTATTGACAAACCGGGGATTGCGCAGTACTATGGACTCAAAGAGAATTAGCACTCGACTATTGAGAGTGCTAAAATACAGTTCCCAGGAAAGGAAGATGTTTTATGAATGTACAGAAGCTGACTCAGAAATCCATAGAAGCCGTTCAGCTTGCCCAGAATATTGCAGAGGAACACGACAACCAGCAGATCGAGCAGTGCCATGTACTGCTTGCCCTGATGATGCAGGACGGCGGGCTGGTACCCCAGCTGCTGACCAAGATGGGTATTACAGCTGAATCCGTTACAGCTGCCGCAAAGGAGCTGGTGGCACGGCTTCCTGCGGTGACCGGTTCCGGCAGAGAGGCTGGAAAGGTTTATATCAACCGGGATGTGGACGCCGCGTTTACCGAGGCGGAAAAGGTTGCCGACAGCATGCGGGATGAATATGTCTCCGTGGAGCATATTCTGCTGGGCCTCATTACCAAGGCGAACAGCTCCATGAAAAAGCTGTTTGACACCTACAATATCACAAGCGAGAGCTGCCTCAAGACCTTAAAGGAGATTCGGGGCAGCGCACGGGTGACTACCGACAATCCCGAAGGCACCTATGACGCCCTGAACAAATATGGCACCGATCTGGTAAAGCAGGCGCGGGAAAAGAAGATGGATCCGGTCATTGGCCGTGACGAGGAGATCCGAAATGTGATTCGCATTTTGTCCAGAAAATCCAAGAACAACCCGGTGCTGATCGGCGAGCCTGGCGTTGGTAAAACCGCCATTGCCGAAGGGCTTGCCCAGCGGATCGTCCGGGGGGATGTGCCCAAGAACCTCCAGAATAAGACCATTTTCTCTCTGGACATGGGCGCACTGGTTGCCGGTGCTAAGTACCGCGGCGAATTTGAGGAGCGCTTGAAGGCCGTTCTGAACGAGGTCAAAAACAGCGAGGGTCAGATCATCCTGTTTATCGATGAGCTGCATACCATCGTTGGCGCAGGCAAAACCGAGGGCAGTATGGATGCGGGCAACCTGTTAAAGCCCATGCTGGCCCGGGGCGAGCTGCACTGCATCGGTGCCACGACGCTGGACGAATACCGTCAGTACATTGAAAAGGATCCCGCACTGGAGCGCCGGTTCCAGACGGTGCTGGTGGCAGAGCCGACGGTGGAGGACACCATAGCGATTCTTCGTGGTCTGGAGGAGCGCTATGAGGTGTTCCATGGCGTAAAGATTACGGATCCTGCCATTGTGGCAGCGGTTACGCTGTCCAATCGTTATATTACCGACCGATATCTGCCGGACAAGGCCATTGACCTGATTGACGAGGCCTGCGCCATGATCCGCACGGAGATGGACTCCATGCCCACCGAGCTGGATCGGGTGCGCCGTAAGATCACCCAGATGGAAATTGAAGAGGCAGCGCTCAAAAATGAAGAGGATGAATTGTCCGAGGGCCGCCTGAAGGAGCTGCGCAAGGAGCTGGCGGAGGAGCGTGACAAGTTCAACACCATGCAGGCGCAGTGGGAAAATGAGAAGAACGCCATCGGCAGAGTTCAGAAGCTCCGGGAAGAGATCGAAAAGCTGAATCGACAGATTGAGGAGGCTGAGCAGAACTATGATCTGGAGCATGCTGCTGAGCTGAAATACGGTAAGCTGCCGGAGGCAAAGCGCGCGCTGGAAGAAGCCGAGCAGGCTGTTCAGAACCAGAAGGGCGGCAATTCTCTGCTTCGGGATAAGGTCACAGAGAACGAGATTGCAAAGATCATCGAGCGCTGGACCGGTATCCCTGTTGCCAAGCTGGTAGAGGGGGAGAAGGAAAAGCTGCTGCATCTGGAGGATACGCTCCATCAGCGTGTCATCGGTCAGGATGAAGCGGTTCGCTCCGTGGCGGAGGCCATTATGCGTTCCCGCGCGGGCATTCAGGATCCGGATCGTCCCATTGGCAGCTTTCTGTTCCTCGGTCCCACCGGCGTGGGCAAAACCGAGCTGGCAAAGGCGCTGGCAGAGTGCCTGTTTGACGATGAAAAGAACATGGTGCGGATCGATATGTCCGAATACATGGAGAAATACAGCGTCTCCCGGCTCATCGGCGCGCCTCCCGGATATGTGGGCTATGAGGAGGGCGGCCAGCTGACCGAGGCGGTTCGCCGCCGTCCCTACAGTGTCATCCTGTTTGACGAGGTAGAAAAGGCGCATCCCGATGTGTTCAACGTCCTGCTGCAGGTGCTGGATGACGGACGGATCACCGATTCTCAGGGTCGCACGGTGGACTTTAAGAACACGATTATTATCCTGACCTCCAATCTTGGCTCTCAGTATCTGCTGGACGGCATCGGGCCGGACGGCTCCATTACCCAGGAGGCCAAGGATCAGGTGAACGCCCTGCTGAAACAGAGCTTCCGTCCGGAGTTCCTGAACCGGCTGGACGAGATCGTATTCTATAAGCCGCTGACCCGCGACAATATTACCAGCATCATCGACCTGCAAATGAAGGATCTGAACCGCCGTCTGGAGGACAAGCAGCTTACCTGCCGTTTGACGCCGGAGGCAAAGCATTTCATCATCGACGCGGCCTATGATCCGCTGTATGGTGCGCGTCCGCTGCGCCGTTACCTCCAGCATACCGTGGAAACGCTGATCGCAAAGAAGATTCTGACCGGCGATATGCCCACGGGCAGTGTTCTGGAAATCCGTGTGGAAAATGACGAGTTGACCGTTGCCGTGGTGATGGAAGCCGTGACAAAGGAATAATCATCTATATAGAAAAGGAAGCCGCCGCAGCTG